>CAYWDP010000224.1:0-1551 GCA_964457045.1 uncultured Dehalococcoidia bacterium | reverse complement strand
TATCTATTCTGACAGCGCCCGCTGCCAGATCGCCCAATTCGGAGAAAGAAGCTTCGTAATCCTGCCTCATTTTCCAGCCACCGATGATGAAGCGCCACCAGGAAACCCCCAGCATTCTTCTGGTTTCCAACGTGCCGGAAATCTTCTCTCTCCAGGACAGCTTTTCCCCCTCTCTTTCCAGCGTGTCAGTGAATTTGTTCCGTAGCACCCTTAGTCCCGTCCCGGTAATGCGAGGAGTCACCAGAGTATCGGCTTCACTGGCGTCTACATATCGTTGTTTTATATTCTCAGGAAGACCGCTCTCCTGGGTGACTGCGAATCTGGTGCCCAGGGCAATGCCTTCAGCTCCCAGCGCCAGAGCAGCCACCAACCCCATGCCATCACAAAAGCCGCCCGCAGCTACCACTGGTATCTTGACCTTGCTGGCTACCAGTGGTGTCAGAACCATGGTGCTGACAGGACTAACATGGCCTCCAGCCTCGATCCCCGCTACACAGAGAATATCAGCTCCATCCCGCTCCGCCCTGAGCGCGTGCCTCACAGCCCCTATCTGGGCCATGATGGTTATGCCATGCCCTCGAGCTGTCTCAATCAACCACTTCGGATTGCCCCTACCGTGGACAATTACCGGAACCCTTTCGTCTATCATAGCCTCGGCGATTCTCTCATATCCCGGCGTGCCTGCGGTAAGATTCACCCCAAAAGGCTTGTCCGTTAGCTCTCTAACGGACCTGATATCTCCCCTTATCTCCTCGGGAGTAAAGTGGCCTGCGTTCAAAATCCCTAATCCGCCGGCGTTGGATACTGCTGCCACCAGACGGGGGACCGATATTGGACCCATCGGTGCCTGGATGATGGGATACTGTATCCCCAGCAACTCGGTTATTCTCGTCCGCATACTTCAGCTTCTCCTTCTCAGTAAGTATCTAATCGTTCCGCCTTATCACGGTGTCTGACTCAATTAGATTCAAGCTTGGTGAAGTACGACACCAGGAGTATGAAGTCTGAGGACAGCCTTGGGCCTTACAGGACGATAGCGTAGAGGAGGTCCACACTCTCTTATTGACACTTCATTATTTGTGCTGCCACGTCAATGGTTCAGAACATCTTCACGATGGCAAGTATGGCTGAAGTGAAACATGTTATGCCGAAAGCGAGGACAAAACCCATCGCTATAACGCTCCGAATCTTGTACGCCTTGCGTAAAGCTACAAGGTAGTCTAGCCGTTCCTCAAGCCTTTGAAATCGGTTGTTTAACCTGTGCCATCGGGGAGCATGAGCATACATTACCTGTTCCTCAAGGCTCACCACTCGCTCATTCAATATGTGCCAGTCGATAATCTCCTTTGCTTGTTCCTCGCTTCGGTCGACTCGCTGGGCTGACGTGTTCGGCTGGATAGGGGTGTTTAGTTGTTCCTGAAGCCTTGCAATTCGCCGAAGTAATTCTGATTTGTCAGGTGACTCTGCCATGCGTGTCCCCCTTTCGACTGGTATTTTACTAGGTCAACATCTTGACAATCAACACACAAAGGCAATTATACCACACCCAGC
>CAYWDP010000223.1:0-1599 GCA_964457045.1 uncultured Dehalococcoidia bacterium | reverse complement strand
ATTGTTTAGGATTTAGTGCTTTGGATGGTGGATTATACTCAACTGTTTAAGACGCTATACATTAGTCTCCCATTATAGCTGGGAGGGACGTCTCTTTGGCACCTCAGCAGATTTTCTCTTCGTCCTCGAAGCCCGCTGTTGCTGCCACCATTCCAAAGCCTTCTTAGTATCACTAGCTACCCTTTCCTTGTCACAATACTTCAGGCGATATTTGAACAGCCAGTAGGTAAATTCCTTCTGCTCTGTCAGTGTCATTGATTTGCGATAGGGGTATTCTTTTTCATGCCTAAACTGGCTTAACAGGGTAGCCATATCAGCGCCATAGACCCGATGGTAAGCCTCTTGCTGGATACGCTTGTCCTGGCAAACTACGAAATTTCTCCGTTCTTTGCATATCTCTTCCTCAACTGCCAGAATCAACGCCTCCTCCACAATTACCCCGTAAAAGTAATTGAGATAAGCTCGATACTTGGTGTCGCCGATGAGGTGACTGAATTCTTTTTGGGGCAGCTCAAGGGGAGGTATGGCGAAGAAAAGCAGATTGAGCTTTTCTTCTTCGGAGAAGAGACCGTCTACCTCCAAGCAAAGGCGCTCCGCCAGCGAAAGCCAGTCAAAGGCCTCACCGCTGATAAGATAGCGATAGTGTTCCCCATTGTAGGTCTCCTCAGCACTGCCCCATAACCCAATGGCTTCAAGTAAGGCAATATACCAGTGCTTGCCTTCGTGGATAGCCTGCTTCAGATGTTGGATCGCCTCTTTATCAGCAACTTCAGAGTTCTTCGACATACCTCTTAATTCTAGCACAAATCGCCTAAATCTTGCCAAATACCCCTACTCAGTTATAATAACGGAGGGGGCAAAAGCTATGAAGAGAAGTGAGATAAACCAGCTCCTTTTTGGGACAGGAGGCGTTCCTGTCAGTGCCAGGTCCCGTACCACAGAGGCTGGCATTGAGCGTATTGCTGAGCTTGGGCTCGGTTGTATGGAGGTGGAGTTTGTGCAAGGGGTCAGGATGAGCCCAACGGCTGCTGTCTCTGTAGGAGAGTTAGCAGCCCGCAAGGGGGTGACGCTCACTGCCCACGGACCCTATTTTGTAAATCTTAATGCCATAGAGCCGGAGAAGATAAGCGCCAGCAAGGAGAGGATACTGCAAACTGCCCGTATTGCCGCCCTTTTTGGTGCCAAGAGCATTACCTTCCACGCCGCTTTCTACCTAAAAAGCCCGCCTGCTGAAACCTACGCCACCGTCAAAAGGCATTTGGAAGAGGTGGTAAATATTCTAAGGAAGGAAGGCAATAGGGTGATGATCCGACCTGAGGTCACGGGAAAACCTACCCAGTTTGGCACGCTAGAAGAGTTGCTTCAGTTGAGTGCTGAAATAGAGAGGGTGGCCCCCTGCATCGACTTTTCTCACTGGCATGCTCGGACAGGGAATGCTAACTCTTACCAAGAATTTGTCCATATCCTAGACCAGGTGGAGGAGAAATTAGGAAGGCAGGCTTTAGATAATATGCACATCCATCTTTCCGGTATCGCCTACGGGAAGAAAGGGGAAATCAAGCACTTGATGCTACCAGATTCAGATTTCGGATATAAGGA
>CAYWDP010000222.1:0-1686 GCA_964457045.1 uncultured Dehalococcoidia bacterium | reverse complement strand
GTCGGAGTAGGCTTGCGAGACTACACCAGTTGGCTTCCGTGGAAGGCAAAGGAAATCAAAGTCAAAAGCTGGCGTGATATCCGGCTCTCTCGCCAAGAGATAATATGGTTGGTCATTGGCATTCTGTTAATCCTTGTGGCTAGCTACAACGAGGCCGTACTGGCATTTTCTTCATAGATGGTGGGCCCAGCTTCCCCTGACATCGTGCTTGCGCTTCTCTTAATGTAACAATTGTCCATTTTGTGCAATTAGAAACTACTTAAGGCAATGAAATCAGTCCTAACTCACTTGACAAAGATCTGCTTGATAGCTATACTGACAGTAGTTTAGAAAAGAAAACGTAAAGGCTGGGAACGAGACTAGTAGGCCCCCAGCGAGGCTCAGAGAGCCGGGGAAGGTGTGAGCCGGTGTTGGCGCAGGGGTTGAATGGACTCGGGAGCTGCAAACCGAAAGGGATTTTTCTCAAGTAGGTTTTGACGGAATGTGCACCGTTATTAGAGCCCAGGGTATCGCTTCAAAATATTGGGGCTGTACCTGAAAGAGATGATTGCTTAAGGTAGTTGGCAATCAAGTAGGGTGGTATCGCGAAGGATTGACCTCTCGCCCCTATGGGCGAGAGGTTTTTTAATTGCAATATTGGGGGGAAGTTATATGTATTACCCAACATTAGAAGAGGTTAAGAAATATAAGGGGAGTGGTAATCTAGTACCTATTTACCGCGAAATCGTTGCCGACTTGGAGACGCCTGTGTCTGCCTTCCTTAAGATTAATCGTGGTGGCTATTCTTTCCTTCTGGAGAGTGTCGAGGGTGGTCAACGGCTGGCTCGTTATAGCTTCATCGGCACCGAGCCATACCAGGTGCTAACCACAGGGAGGGAGGATAAGACCGATCCGCTTCCTCTCATTGCCGAGGAACTAAACAAGTACAAAATAGTACCAGTTAGTGGTCTTCCCCGGTTCTGCGGCGGCGCCGTGGGCTATCTTGCTTACGAAACGGTGACTCGCTTCGAGGAGTTACCCTCCCCTGACACCGACCCCTTAAGCCTGCCTGAATCGCTATTTATGTTCGTGGATACTATGCTTGTCTTTGACCACGTCACTCACAAGATTAAGGTTTTGAGTCATGTTCATCTGGATGGAGACATAGAGGCAGCCTATCAAAAGGCGGTGGACAGGATCGACGACCTGGTGGATAGGTTGAGCCAACCGCTCCAGCCAAGCCAACGCACGAAGGCTGCTCCTCATTCTATGAGCAACTATAAGCTTTCCTCAAACTTCTCGAAGGAGGAATTCGAAGCCAGCGTAGTTAAGATAAAGCAGTATATCACTGAGGGTGAAGCTATCCAGGTGGTGTTATCCCAACGCTTGGCCCAGCCTACTGAGGCAGCTCCCTTTGAAATCTACAGAGCGCTGCGCACTATCAATCCCTCCCCATATATGTTCTTTCTCGATTTTACCGACTTTCACATTATTGGGGCTTCCCCTGAGATTCTGGTCAGAGTAGAGGATGGGATGGTAATGACCCGCCCTCTAGCTGGGACTAGGCCAAGGGGGAAAAGTCCGGCCGAGGATAACCGGCTTGAGCAGGAACTCCGTAATGACGAAAAGGAGCGTGCGGAGCATATTATGCTGGTGGATTTGGGTCGCAATGACATCGGGCGGGTCAGTGAGCCGGGCACGGTTGAG
>CAYWDP010000221.1:0-1705 GCA_964457045.1 uncultured Dehalococcoidia bacterium | reverse complement strand
ACTTGCGGGCTGAAGCCCACGGTTGGCAGCTAGCATGAGTGAGACTCCCCGGCCCGAGGGCCGGAGTCTCAAGCGTGGCCACATGGAAGCAAATTGGGAGGGGACAAGCCCCTCCCCTACTTAATTCCATCCCTGTTTGAACATCTGAGAGCCAAGCATTATAATTAGCCTTGAGGGGGAGAAATGTCCTTTGTAGTCACTGTTTATGTGCCCGAAGGTGTGGTCATGGCTGCCGATAGTCGGCAGTCAGCCACCATCGAGAGGAAGACGCCCGAGGGGGAGAGGTTGCCACCTATGCAAACGGTTACCTCAGATTTCACCTACAAGCTGTTCCTGTTGAAGCAGCCAAAGGTGGGTCTATCAGCCTATGGTGATACCCTTCTAGGCGGGGTGCAAATGGAAAGCCATATCAGGAGGCTGGAGGAGGAAAGGCTAAAGGATAACGATACGGTGGATAAAGTGGCCGATAAGCTTATGGCGTATTTCCGGGGGAAATTCCCCCAGGCTAATACCGTGTTTCACGTGGTTGGCTTCAAGAAGGAAGCCGGGGTAAGCGTTCCCCATGTGTATGTATGTTATATAGCAAAAGAGAAGATAGAAAGGGTGAATTTCGATCCGAAGGCCAGCAAAGTGAGATACGGCTGTAGCTGGGGAGGGGAAACGGATACCATTTTATTGATACTAAAGCCCTACCAGGTTCTGGGGCCGGAGAACAAACCTGCCGCTGCCCCTAGTTTTCCCATCCTCTGGGATAGCATGAATCTGCAGGACGCCATTGATTTTGCCATTTATGCGGTGAGGACAACCATTGATACTATAAGGTTCCAGGCACGACCCAAGAGCGTGGGTGGGGAAATTGATGTGTTACTCTTGTCCCCTGAAGAGGCTGAATGGGTGCAAAGGAAGCAACTGCGTGGGGAGAGGGGGTAGAGCTGAGGTTGTAGGTATTAATCGTTTGTTTTCTCGTGGATGCGAAGGTGACCTGGTTCTACAATCCACAGCCTGCCTATAGGTGACTCCTTGGCAAGCGCATTAACTAAAGTCTCTATTAGAATTCGCATGGTGCCAAAGAGTTGGTTTGGTCCCCGTAATACTACGATGCCTGAAGTCCCGGATGGTGGAAAACGGAGCACATTGGAAAAATCTAGGTCAAGAGTCACCAGAATGCAACCTTCCATCTTACAGACTTCATAGAGTGCTTCATCTGTCGTTCCATAGAGGTTCTGTTCTTGGACTGTAGTGATGTCATGATGCCCTACCTCTCTGAGAAAGGCAGCAAGGCGTGCATCCAAGTTCTCATCCAGCTTGATCCTCATTAGACCTTTAAAGGGATGTCTACGTAGCGTTCCCTGGACATCTCTGCAGCAAAAGCCAGTGCTGCTCGGATGTCCTCATGGGTCAGTGAAGGATATGCTTCAAGGATCTCCTTCTCACTGGAGCCAGCAGCCAAATTGTCAATAATTAAGGAGACCCAAATCCGAGTTCCCTTGATACAGGGCTTACCATGACATACATTTGGGTCAATAGAGATGCGCTGTTTCCAATTCTCCATCCAAACCTCCTCAGTAGTCGAAAACTGAGATAATGTACTGATAATCGATATTATAACACATAGAATTTTGAGACAGAGTTGATAGAATTCAGGCTGCTTTTTTCCTCTGTTTGGCTGCTCTCCTTCTTCTTTCCCCCCGTGGCAGCGGCTTTT
>CAYWDP010000220.1:0-1708 GCA_964457045.1 uncultured Dehalococcoidia bacterium | reverse complement strand
GGCACAGGCGCCACTATTGCGGCACAGGCGCCACTATTGCGGCACAGGCGCCACTGTTGCGGTGCAGGCGGCACAGGTCAGCGACGGGCACCTTGCTGCTCTCGAACTTATTCTTTTTGCCCCTCTGCTGGCTCCTTATCCTCTTCGTCCTGTCCAGACACGGAACTGCGGAACTCGCTGATAGCTCCCCCTAAAGCTCCACCGATCTCACGCAGCCGGCTGGCACCAAAGACGATGAGGACAATGACCAGGACGACCAACAGTTCGGGCAGACCTATTCCTTGCAGTCCAAACATATTCCCCTCCACATAGTTGTGATCTCTGAGGTTCTGTTAGAATCCATTATAGCACAGGTTGTTTTATAGGACAAATTGAGCCTTGCTCATGGTGTATCAATGAGCTTGCTACCTCTGGACAATCAGGATGGGTGAGATCCAGGTAGGATCGTCCCTGTTCGGCCCAGCCACTTCCCGCCTCGCGTGGAATAAGGCCACATCAAGGTTACCCTGGCTGAGCAGGGATTGATAGAACGCCAGAGCCAATTGCTTGGCACTTTTGTCTGAGACAGGCCAACGAAATCCCAACACAGCGGGGACGCCGGCATGGATAGCCCCATCTGCTATGCCCAGGAAATCATCGTCTAGAAGTTGAGCAAAATCGCCAGTCCTGGAGCCTGAGCAGCAACTGAGGTAGATAAAGCTCACATTGGAGTTATCTAAAAGAAGCTTGAGTTTCGAAGCCATCATTGGCTTGATGTTGCCCTGGCGATTCTCCTTCTCCCAGAAGAGTAAGCTACTTCTTTCTGGAGATTGCTCGTTATAACGGCCGTGACCGGCATAGTGAATAATGTGGTACTTGCACTCCAGGAGTTCTTCTCCGACTCGTTCGTAAGTAGCTTGTTCAGTGGGGATATATTTTACCTGGCATAAGACCCTGACCCTGTCTTTTGTCTTCCGCAGAAAGGAATTCAATGCTTTGACCTCTTCATCAACACCGTCTATTCGCGGTTCAGTGTTAGAAGCGATCAAGAGCACCTTCAATGCCTCTTTTCTGGCCCAGAGGTCATTCAGGAATTTGGGAGATAGGGGTGGCCTTCCCGCGTGGGCATCTTCCACAAATCTGGACAGGGGGTGCTTCAGGGCCAAGTATTCACCAAGGTCGGGGGCAAAGGCAAATTCGAGAGGCACTCTCAGAAAATCTCTCAAAGACTCAAAGCATAAATGTAGCAAGTACCCTTTTGGCACCCTACCTAGCACCCTGTGGTAGCCTCTCAATACCTCTTTATGCTCTTCAAATACCTTCTGGTATAGCTGCTTGCCGATTTCCTTGCTGCTAAATCGCCAGCCATAAGCCTGACGAATATTATCAGTGTATCTACTATAGACAGTGGGCTCAATGTTGAGAGGATTGGCGGAATTGTAAGTGAAGGCGTCAAGACCCCTTGCTCTAACCAGGATGCGTTGTTTGGGTTCGAGGGAAAGAGTGAAGGTACAAACGTCTTGGGGAGCGGAGAAAGGTGGTCGGAGGGAAGGCACTATCTTCGCAAGTACATCCGGTAGATCATCAATGCGATTTTTCTCCACAAACGCAGAGGCCAGGGGCCTCCTCCTTTCGTCTGGCTTTAGGGCGACAGCTACATCTTCTTGTGTCCCATACCCCGTCAGGATGATCACCGGCATTTGGGGATAGTTCTCGCTGATGTACCTGG
>CAYWDP010000219.1:0-1743 GCA_964457045.1 uncultured Dehalococcoidia bacterium | reverse complement strand
TAACGCACCAAGAAATGAATCAACAGGAACAGTTTAAGAAAAATAATGACCTATTCAAGCTTTTTATGGAGCAGGTGCTTGCTTTCCCAGAGCTTAGCGAAGACATTCCAGAGAACGCTGAGGTGATTTTCCTTCCTGAGCACGACCCAGAGCTATGTCAAGCAATCTTCAGCTAGCAAAGCAAAGCTGAAGGTAAAGAGGTTATTTATGTCAAGATATCATTAGTGCCTGAAACCCGAACTGTTTTTGTGCCCAAGATGGAGCTAGCTAAGCTGGCTTAGATACTCAGCGCCTGAGGAGTTAGAGAAGGTAGCATGGAGGAAAGAGTGATCTTAGAGAAAATAGGAATGAACTGTGACCCGGAGGGCGATGTACTTTACCTCAGCTTTGGTTCACCTCACCTGTGCCGCCTCAGCTTCCCCGACTTCTCTTAGCCAGCTTCTCTCACAGGCGAATCTCCTGGCTAACAATTGTCCCGTTCTTCGCATGAACCTGAAGCTTAAAAGGATGCCGAGAGCTACTAAAAATACTGGCTGTGGTAGCCACTCCTTCAATATCATAGACCACTACTTCACCAACAGAAGATAGACTAGCTTTATCTATCCTCAGCCTGCGTATACCACTTATTCGGCGGCGCACAAATTTCTCTGCTATCCTTCTAGCCTCGTCTAAACCTATTACCCCTCCTTGTAGTGCAAACTGCCATAGCATGTCTTTATGAATGAGCCAGGTATTGCCCACCTTCTCCGCTGGAATACGCCCGTCTCGGCATAGGCGCTTCACTGTCTCCCAATGGACACCCAGGGCAGCTGCTACCTCCATTACATTGAAATAGTTTTCAGGCACGGGCATCGAAGATACTCTCCATAACTACCAACATTTGAGCCTTTCAATAGCGCAATAAATAGTAGCAGGCTAAAAGTAGAAAGTCAATCCACTGTGCTCGTCCACTACCTTGGTGATACCTTTCTTTTCCGTGGTCTTTATTATCACATCATCGGGTATCAACAATAACGCGGTAGTGCTACACCCGGTGTGGAAAAGGGTTGAGCTTTTTGTTAACCAGGGACATCCAGAATAGTCAACACAGGTTTAAAACTTGCCTCATCAGAGCGTTTGACAGAACTGCCAGTAATCACCGAGCTTCCCAATGGCTCTGATGGCTCGCTCCAAACTGGGGAAGGTGGCTACCCCTGCTTTCTCAAGCTCAGCTATCGACCTCTCTCCAGAAGCAGCGCCCGCCCACCAGCAGACCGGTTTAGAGAAGGTTTCCATCAGTTCGCGGACAGTTTCGGCTACCCGCAGAGACTCCGGCAAATAAACGGTACCCAGGGCCAAGACTATCCCATCTATATTGGGATCGGCTGCAAATGTCCTTAAGGCGACTTGGGTAGTCTCTGCCAAGCCCAGTCCGGAATGCACATTTAGAGGCCAGTAATCCAAAGGATTTGTGGCCTTCATCCAGGTTGGAGAAAGCCGCTGCAATCTAGCCTGTGTTTCCGGTGATAGCTCTGCCACCTCTAGACCATATTGAGCACAGGCATCAACCAGCATAACTGCTGCACCACCACTCATGCTGATGATACCCACCCTTCTGCCCCTCATCAGGGGCAACCCCAGGAAGGCTTTAGCCAGGTCCTCCAATTCCTCCATATCGCTGGCGGGCACAATGCCGCATTGCCTTAGGGCTGCCTGGAAAACCTCCTCTTTACCAGCCAAGCTACCGGTGTGGGATTGGGCTGC
>CAYWDP010000218.1:0-1810 GCA_964457045.1 uncultured Dehalococcoidia bacterium | reverse complement strand
ACGATAACCGTCTCAGCGATGTCAAGTTCAAGACCTTCGGCTGCGGGGCTGCCATCGCCGTTTCCAGCATCGTGAGCGAGATGGCTATGGGAAAGACGCTGGAGGAGGCGAGAAAGATAACCCCAGCGCTGGTGGCTCAGGAGCTGGAGGGACTGCCTAAGAACAAGTATCACTGCTCCAACCTCGGCGCCCAAGCCCTGAATAAGGCCATCGACCACTACCTGAAGAAGCAGGGCCGGAAGGTGAAAACAAGAAGGAGGAAGGATGAAAACGAGTGAAAAATCAAAGGAGAGGAAGTGCCTCTGCCCCTACTGTGATGAGGAGATAGCCCTCGAACCCTTCCCTTATTGCCAGCCGTGCCAGGTTAGGTTGCGCTATTGCCTGAAGTGCAATATCGTGGTTGAGAGAAAGGCGAGGGTCTGCCCCAGCTGCGGCCAGCCAGTGAAATAGAATAGGGAATGGAGAGGAACCGGAGTGTGAACCATGGCAGATTCTAGCTCGTCAAAGCGGGCTCATCAAGTCTTGGATTGCATAGGTCTTTACTGTCCAATGCCAGTCCTAAATACCAGGCAGGAAATAGACAAACTCGCTATTGGCGAAATCCTGGAGGTCTGGGCAGACGACCCCGCTGCCGAGCAGGACCTCAAAGCTTGGGCCAAGCGTGCCGGACAGAAAATCCTTGAAATAGAGAAGACTGGCGAAGGTATGAGATTTCTCATACGAAAAGAAAAATAGGAGGCAGGGATGGCTGACAAGAAGCATATCCTGTACGTTCAGACAAGTGGCGTTGACACACCGAAACGCCTTTACTCGCCTTTTGTGTTGGGCATGACAGCCAAGGCAATGGATATCGACGCCACCATTTATTTCCTCGGTCTGGGAGTAACGGTGGTGAAGAAGGGCGAGGCAGAGAAGGTCAAAGAAGGCAACTTCCCTACCTTGAAAGAGATAATGGATCAGGCAGCAGCAGCGGGGGTCAAATTCCTGGTCTGTGAACAGAGCACGCAGTTGCTCAACCTCGAAAGGGGAGCCTTCATCGAAGGAGCGGAGGTTGTGGGAGCAGCCACACTGAACGACCTCGTTCTCGATGCCGACGCCACTATGTGGTTCTAGGCAAAGCAAAGACCTCCCCAAATACGCAGTTCAAGGCAAAGGGCACCAGGGGATATAGACTTTATGTCAAGAAATCTAAGTGGTAAAGGAGAAACTAATAGCTGAAAAACGGGCCTCAATGTCTCTCATCATCGGTTGGAATTTCGCGGGCTACATGCGGATTGCCAATCCCGAGAATTCCGTTACCAAGGGGGTACTATGGGAAAACTCAAGTTAGCGGGATACTGGGCTTCCAGTTGCGGTGGTTGTGAGATCGCTACGCTGGAGATCGGGGATAAGATCCTGGAACTTGCCCAGGCTGCCGACATCGTCTTCTGGCCAGCCATCGTTGACTTCAAGTACCACCATGTGGAGCAGATGCCCGATGGGAGCATTGATGTCTGCCTCTTCAACGGTGCCATTCAGAACTCGGAGCATGAGCACATTGCCAGGCTGCTGCGAGCCAAGTCGAAGATAATGGTGGCCTATGGCTCCTGCTCCTACGAAGGCTGCATTCCCGGCCTGGCGAACCTGACAAATCGCGAGGGAGTATTCCATCGGGCATACATAGAGACCCCCTCAACGGATAACCCCAACAACACATTGCCCCAGACCAGCTATCAGATGCCGGAGGGGGAGCTGACACTGCCTGAGCTCTATGACACGGTCAGAACCCTTGCCCAGACAGTGGAGGTAGACTATTTTGTGCCCGGCTGTC
>CAYWDP010000217.1:0-1837 GCA_964457045.1 uncultured Dehalococcoidia bacterium | reverse complement strand
GGATCTCCTCTGTAGCCAGCCCTCCTCCAACCTCGTAGCGGCGTTCCACCACAGCCACCTTTGCTCCGGCCCTGGCCAGATAGGCTCCTGTCATCAGGCCGTTAGGCCCAGCTCCTATAACAATTGCATCCCAATCGCTCTCATCAGGAAACTCATCAAACATGTCGCCAGTCAGCAGCGGCGTTTGACGCTTCTTCAGTTCCATGGTGCCCTCCTTTCTCTCTATTTATTTGCGAGGTATGGCTGATATCTTACCTCTCTCCGGTATGTACCACGGTGATGGGTACCACCAGTTGCCGGGCTCGGCGATCCCGTCCTCAATGAGGATATGCATCAGGTTGTAGGGGATAGCCATCAGGCACAACCCACCAGGGTGCCCAGACGTCTGGTGGCAAAGGTAGAGCCCATCGATCGGCGTCCGGTAGCGGGCCAGCTCCGGTAAGGGACGGTTGGTCCACATCTGGTCCTTGCACATGCGGGCGCCGCACCAGGTGCCACCGGTAAAGCCAGCGTTGCGAAACTCTGAATCCAAAGGGGTGTTTGCCCAATGGTAAACCAGGTTGTCCGAATTGAGGTTCTCCACTACCGCGCTGAAGGCTTCCCGCATATAAGCGTTCCACTTCTCTTTATATTTGTTTATGGCATCAGGACCATCCACATGATATTCCGGTGGGGGAACAAACACATAGAAAGGAGAGATGAGGTAGCGATTGGGGATGGTGCACTGGGGGTCTGTGGAGGGAAATCTGGCGGCAGGGACGGCCATCCAGAACACCCTCTGCGCGGGCATAGTGGGATCGCCTTTCTGGCCGTCTACATCGGCTACATGGTCATAGTAGATCTCCCGCGAGTCACAGGGGTAGATTCCACCGGTAAGATGGCCCCACTCCTTGAACTTGGGGCGTAAGCGAAGAAGCTCTCGGGTAAGGAAGTGGGACACGTAGATGCTGTCTTTAAGGCTGATGTCATTTACCTTCTGGAGCAGTCCACGGTCCACATGCTGGGGACCGATCAGCTTGTTGAAGGTTTGCCTGACATTAGCGGCGCTGACCACCGCCTTGTCCGCCCAGATGGTCTTTTCACCCCAGGCGGCATTGTCTCTGAGGCGCACCCCCGCTGCCCGCCCATTGCGGATGATAATTTCCTCTACAGGGCAGCAGGTGCGCACCACTGCCCCATGGGCTAGGGCGCAGCGCAGGACAGCGTGGAAGTAGTCATGCATCGCGCCGCGAGGAGCACTTGCCCCATATAGGGTGACGGCTATGTTGGCACCCATGGCTGGGATGGCCATGCCCTCAAAGTGACCGGCAGCCCCTGAGTACCAGGCAGCAAAGGCTTGCAGTACCTTAAAGGGCTCGGTCTCACAATACTCGTCCATGAGGTCAAACATGGTCATCTGGAGCAGTTCCTCAGTCCATATCTCTGGCGCCCGCTCCTTATATACCTGCATAAAGGGGATGTTCTCCGCCGTCACCTCCACTTCAGGAGGGTGTGGTGGACACCAGAAGGTGGCGCGCAGCAGATCCTTGGTGAATGGGGGCGAGCCGAGCATGCCGATTATCTTTGCCCAACCCATCATGTCCTTTTCGGTGAATGGTACTGTCCCCTCTGTGGTCATAACCGTAACAATAAGTGGTCTAAATGCCCAGGCGGGTTCCCAGCTCATGCGGAAGCCATACTTCCAAAGCTCTAGCTGCTCGAAGCCTGGGGCTGCTGCCGCGTACATGACTACGGCGTGGGGGTTGATACGCACCCCGGCTATGGGCTCTGTCTGTTCACAGGCTCCCCCAGCCTCCGGCCTCTCCTCCAGCACGCAGACGCTCAGCCCACACTTAGC
>CAYWDP010000216.1:0-1863 GCA_964457045.1 uncultured Dehalococcoidia bacterium | reverse complement strand
CGCTGCCATCTTAATTTTGCCAACTTTTCACTCTTGTTCGGTTTTGCTTAACAATTTGCTTGACTTTTATCAATTGCTTTACCCCTTCCTAGAAGCTTTGCAAAATGATTCACTAATAGATACTGACAGAATCGGCTTACACAATGAAGACCCTTGTAAGCAAGCCTTCACAAAGCCTCGACCTGCCGAGAATGCTACTCCAGGTCCACTCACAGCAAGCCGAAGGGTACTCGCAGAAAGGGATTTTTGACGAGGAATAGAATCGGTCACGGAGATAATGCAAAAGGTATTCTGCGGATAGGGTTCCGAAACCACCAAGCGACTAGACGGTGATTTCAAAGGGGATTGATCTGGCTGTGGTACAGCCTTGAGTTTGCATCCAAATTGAATATGCTATAATGCTTTAAGGAACTGAGCCAGGCGGATTTGGAGGAGAAACCAATGAGTAAGGTATGGCGCCCATCACACTCCGATGTCATGATTAGGTTGCTAGAAAGAGAGCAGGCGGAGAACAGCTACGTAAGGGATTACTTGGAAGGACTGGAATTTGATTTTGGTGCCGTTACGGCTAGGGCAGACTTAGTCCTGATTGAATCTGGAAGAAGCGTCCGAGCAGGAGGAGGCAAAACCTTGGTTCTCTATGAGATTAGTACCGAGTCAAGGGGACTAATGCCTGTCCTATACGAGTCTTGCCGCCAAATAGAGCTTTACAGATTGGGGCTGAGGTATCCTAGAACGTTTGTCTCCGACCCTGAAAAAGCCGAGAAGACAGGGGGAAGCCTGAGTTTTAAGGTTTATATTGTCCTCCACGACGACGTGTGGTTTGAACGGGTTCTGTTCCACAAAGAATATCGGGACAAGATGGACAAGCTTCTAAAGCACTTTGAGGCTGGCATCATAACCTACAACAAAAACTGGAAGTTTAAAAATGACAGCCGATACTTTGGTTTTGATATTTCCACCTCAAGATAAGAGCTGTCTACAGTCAGCCAAATCCCTCCTCAAAAGTTTGCCCTACACTACTGACTTGTAAAGCCTGAGGCTGTCCTCAAACCTTATACTTTTGGCATGGTGCTCCACCATTTTCAGGCCGCGAATTCCAGCCTATCATCTGCTAAGCTTGGAAATCATGTCTTCAAGCTGCAGCAACAGGGTCATATCACCCTCTATCTTGAGCTTGCCGCTCGTCCAGGCATGCAGGCGGTCCATCTCTCCCCTTTGAATAGCTGCCCAGTCATCAGCCGATACGGTGAGCGTAGCGTCAGGATTCTCTACCGTTCCCTCATAACGAGTTCCCTTGCCCCTGTCAGACACCAAGTACCAGTCACTGCCGCCAGGTCCGGTGAGGTGGAACTGGACTGTCACCGTCACCTCCTCGATCCTGGTTGTCTCCCTGCTTGGTGCGCCTGGAGAGGGTAAATCCAATAGATCGGCTAGCCTCTGGGTGCAGGGGTTATTGAGTTCGATATCCTCACCAGGGAGGGCGACACCGAGTTTCTTAAAGTTTTTGAATACCTTAAGTATGACCACCCCAGCTCTCAAGGCAGCCAGGACCTCGTTATAGAAGAGGTTCTCCACCTTCCACCCGGTCAGTTCTTCGTAGTGCTGCACCGTCTCCTCCCTTTCAGGAGAGCCCTCCAGGCGGGGGATGCCATAGCCTTCACTATGCTGCCAATCGAGGAAGAGGAAGAAACCCAGGTCAGACTCGGGGTCCCCCAGGTAGGCCATTTCCCAGTCCAGCACCCCTAATACCTCGCCATCTGGGCTGTAGATTGTGTTAGGCATTCGGCAGTCGCCCCAGCACAGGGTCACATGACTGGGAGCATACCGGTTCTCCTTGAGCCAGTCCAGGGCTGCCCCCAG
>CAYWDP010000215.1:0-1891 GCA_964457045.1 uncultured Dehalococcoidia bacterium | reverse complement strand
TCTTCTATGCCTCAAGCAGCACCACTATCACTGTATTTAGTCGATAGAATATTTGACAATACTTCTGTTGATAAACTCAATACAGTAATATTCTTTGAGGAATATTGGGACATATCGAAAAAGAACGTCTCTTCTGTTATCGTTGAATATTTAGCACAAAAGCGATGCATGAGACGCAAAATAAGGCGGGTTTTTGGGAGGCGGAAGGTTTTTCCCCCTCCCCCCTCCAGCCGCAATAAGATTTCAAGTAGTTCTCTAAAGGGGAGTTCTTCTTGCTGTGGAGCGGGCGAGGAGATTCGAACTCCCGACGTCTTGCTTGGGAAGCAAGCACTCTACCGCTGAGTTACACCCGCCCAGGATAATCTAATCCTCAGGCGGAAGCCTTGTCAAGGATTAAGTTGACATAATACCAGAGGTTCCTGAACTTTCCCCTCCCAAGAAGTCCAAAACCAACTGGGTAAACTCCTCACTCCTTTCCTTATGAGGGGCATGCCCGCTCCGTGAGAAGACATGAAGGTGTGAGTTGGCTAGCAGTTTATGGGCAGCGTAAGCATAGGCAACAGGGAGGTAAATATCCTTCTTACCCCAGACAATCAGGGTAGGTGCCTGCACCTCAGGTAACCTATCCAGAAAAGTGACGCACTCAGTTCCCTGCAAGGAAGGTGGGGGTCTCTGGCCGCGAAGTCTTCCTACCACCGTCCCTAAGGTGCCGATAAATCTACCTAAAGGACTAATATCCTTCCCCAGTCCGGTGCTATCTACTAAGACCAGCTTTTCCACCCTGCTGGGAAAGCGGAGGGCGAAGCCTAAGGCGATGCCTCCTCCCAGGGAGTAGCCTGCCAGGTTAGCTCGTTTCAGCTCTAAGGCCTGGGTGAAGTTATACAGAAAGTCCACAAAGTAGTCCATGGAATAATCAACCTCGGGTCTATCGCTAAGACCATAGCCAACCAAATCGGGGGCATAGACACGGTAATATTGGGAAAGGGGACCAATATTTAACTCCCAATCGCTCCAGTCGTTGGCACCACCATGAAGCAATATTAATGGAGAGCCTTCTCCAGCCACTATATAATGAGTATTGACCTCCCCCACCTTAACCCATCTGCTTTCAATTTCGACATTCATTGGCTTGAGCCTAAAGGGTGGTATTTGCGGTGAGTTTCCTCGGCATATTTATCTGAGGCACGGACATAGCGAATAGTAGCTAATGACCCGTGACTAAAGATGACTTCAATAACAGTTGGATTGGCACCCTGATCAGTCAAATAGGTGGCCAGGGTACCGTGTTTCCACAGTTTCTCTATTCACTCCTGGCCTCTTTGCCTCTACCATGAAAGGCTCTATGTACCTCTTTTAGCTGTCTATCGGTGACATGGGTATAGACTTGCGTTGTCCTAATACTTTCATGCCCCAGCATTTCTTGAACAGAGCGGATATCAGCACCAGCAATCAACAGATCTGTGGCAAAGGAATGCCTTAGGGTGTGAGGGGTCGTCTTCACTGGTAAGCCACACATTCTGGCATACTTGGCCACAATCAGTTGTACAGACCTCGGGGTTAGTCGCATCTTTTCACCACCTCTTGTTGAGTCCTCCCGACCAGCATATCGAATGAACAATGGCTTGAAATAATCCTCACGCGACTCCAAGTAACGCTTAATCCACCATGCTGCAGTATCCGACAGGAATACAACCCGTGGCTTGCTGCCTTTGCCAACTACCCCAAACTCCTGGCGCTCCAGGTCTATCTGATCTCGATTTATGCGTACCAGCTCCGACACTCTCAGACCCGTGCTGAATAAGGTCTCCAGAATAGCCCGATCTCTCAGTCCTACCTCATTTGATGTATCTGGACTATTCAGAAGTCTCTCTACCTGCTCTGAGTTCAAGAA
>CAYWDP010000214.1:0-1892 GCA_964457045.1 uncultured Dehalococcoidia bacterium | reverse complement strand
GGCCACATGATAGAGCGGAGATGCGGCAAGATTGTTAACATCGGCTCTGTTTCAGCCCAGTCGGGGTTAGCCGGGTCCAACGTATCCCTGTATGGAGGAGCTAAGGGTGCGGTTATTTCCCTTTCCAAGGCTTTAGCCTGGGAGCTAGGTGGCTATGGAATAACTATCAATGTCGTCTGCCCTGGGATGACCCTTCCAGAAACCCTGGAGAATGTGGGGGAGGAGAGCGTTTGGAAGAAATGGGCCTGGGATGTTTACACCCCTGAGATGCGGGAGATGGCGGCGAAGAGTCTCCCTCTGCAACGACTGGGCAGCTCACAGGATGTAGCTAACATGGTTGTTTTCCTCGCCTCTGATTGCTCTTCTTATGTCACCGGGCAAACTATTAGCGTCAGTGGTGGGCAAACTATGTGGTGACTTTGGTTCACGCTCCTCCTATAAGCCCCCTCTGCTCTAAGTCTTGGGCCACCTCCTCTAGCCCCAGCTCTTCAAGCTTGGCCCTGGTTTGCAGACCCGTGGCGACATCCCACTGCCTGAGCTGATAATATTCGTCTTTCATCTTCTCAAATTCTTTCCTGTCAACCACTGCGCCTTTTCGAGATATTACTTCTCCTTCTTTACCGGGTACCAGGCATTCGGGGTTCAACTGGTCGTACTCCAAGGGGGCAGTAAAGCAATGGTCGGGGAGGCTATCGAAATCTCTCCCTCGGTGACCTTCTCTGACGAGTATGGCTCTTTGCAAATTAAAGACCCTCTCACCTATTCTATAAAGCCCCTCTTCATCTACCTCGTTCCCGGTAACGGCGGAGAGTATTTTGCTCTCCAGAGTGGGGTCGCCTACATGGTCTTCTGAGGATGCCAGGTCTATAATAGGCCATAGATAGTCACAAAGAATAAGGCACTCCTTGGCATACTGCCGATCCTGGATCTTCTTGGCTGCCAGGGCTTTCCCCTCACAGGTGGAGAAATCAGCGGCTAGTTCGCTTCCCCAGAACCTCTTGGCGATGGCGCGAATTACCTCACTGGAAACAATTGCACCATCAGCTTTTCTAGCCCAGGATACCCATTTAGGTATGAGGGCACCCACTTCATGGAGCTGCTGCATAGGTATCCTTGGTTCCATGGCATAGAAAAAGGCATTGGTAATGTATAATCTTGGTCCATATAGGTCCTTGTATTCAGGTTTGGAAATGTAGCCAATACTTTCGATTTGCTCTTTCGCTTGAGGTCCAAGGGAATCCGCAGCCTTGTTTAATCCCTGGGCCAGTATATCCCCGAAGCCGTCACGGAAAGATATCTTCTTCACTAGGGTCTCTATAAACTCCAGGCTTCCCATTTTTGATATCGGGATGCCAGTATTTTTGTCATTCAGGATGCCGGCTTCATAGCACTTCTGGAGCCAGCTAATCATCCAGTCGATAGCCTTGGAATCAAGGCCGTAGGTATCAACAAGCTTGGTGGCGTAGAAGGGGACATCATTCCACCCCCCATAATATTTTACTGCCCGAGGTTGATAAAATAGGGCTGAATGGCACATATATTTACCCTTCTTGCCATCTTCTGCTTCATAAAGCCTCCTGAAGCAGCCAAGACAGCCATAGCATGGGTCTCTCTTCATTCGGTGGCTAAGGCTTGGTATCACCTCTATTGAGTAGCGATAGGATGATGACGGTATGGGTATCCTTCTCAATTCACGGTAGTATCCGATCAGCTCTCGCAACCTATCTGGCTGGGCGACTTTCACTCCTTTCTGAGCGCCCTTTATCACGATAGCCTTCAGATTCTTGGAGCCCATAACGGCTCCTAAACCGCCTGAGCCACTGGCATCATTGTCGGCCAGGAGATTAGCCATGGTAGCCCTATTCTCACCGGCAGGACCAATAGCCACCACC
>CAYWDP010000213.1:0-1944 GCA_964457045.1 uncultured Dehalococcoidia bacterium | reverse complement strand
GGAGGTCGGATTCAGCCCTTTCCTGGCGCCATTTTCCCCAGTTTGCCAAAGCCGTCCCTGAACACTTTGTCCAAACTGTGTAATACCAAGTGGGGCTAGCCCAAGTTGCCATTGCACATTATGGACTATTGTGTTGCCCCAGTTATCTACTTTGACTTAGATCGGCCAATTCTTCCAATTCTCAAAGGAGCTCTAGCTATTTGAATGGCCGGTCAGTCCTCTATGATGGCGACAACACGGCTCCAGCCGGCGCTTCCGCCGGCAAGTTTTACCGGAAAGCAAGCCACTTTGAAGCCAAAGGGATAGGGAAGCTTATCCAGATTGGCCAACTTCTCTATGTGACAGTATTCCTTGTCTATGCCGACATAATGGGCTTCCCATAGTACACCATTGTCACCTGTTCTGGAAAACTCCTCCCTTATTGCCCAAAATGGCCTGTCCCACCCCCAAGCATCAATCCCCATAACTCTGACGCCCTGCTCTATAAGCCAAAGGGTGGAGTCTTTTGTCATGCCACATCCAGCCTCAAAATACTCTGCCTTCCCCCAGTATTTGTCAGCCCCGGTTTGAATCATTACTATGTCCGATGGCTTGATAGCATAGTTGATCTTTGCCAGGGCACTCTGAAGGTCATCAACGGTGACACCAGAGCCACGTGGCTTGTGTCTCATATCCAGTACAACCCCATCACTATAGAACCACTCCAACGGTATCTCATCAATAGTCCTAGCCCTTTCCCCCTCAGAGGTAGGTGAATAATGCCAGGGAGCATCAACATGTGTTCCGGCGTGAGCTCCCATCTTCACTGCATCGTTGGCCCATCCCAACCGGTGAGGAAGGTCCGCCTCGCTACATCCGAAAAAAGCTTTCATTGCGGATACGCTTTGCCTGTGATCCTCATGTATCACCTCCACAGGTAGAGGCTCGCTGGGACTGGGTTCTGTGGGCACGCTTAAGTCTATTATTCTCATGGTCTTCATTTCTGCCTCCGTACGCCTCGACTCGCTAGAAGTTGACCTTGTTCTTACCCTTCAGCCCAAGCGCCTGCCTGGCTTCGGCTGGCGTAGCTATGTCCCGATCAAATTCTCGGGCAATTCTCACTACCTTCTCAACGAGTTCGGCGTTGCTCTTGGCCAGCACACCTCTCCGCAGGTAGATATTGTCCTCCAAGCCCACCCTCACGTGCCCTCCCATGACGATGGCCAGAGTAGCAACCCTAAACTGCTCTGGATAGCCTGCTCCGACTACAGACCAACGGAAGTTCTGGAAGCCAAACAGTCTCTCAGCAGTTTGCTTCATGTGCATCACGTCTTCCACACTGGCGTAGATTCCGCCAAGCACACCGGTCACGAACTGTATCCACAAGGGAAACCCAACAAATCCTCTCCTGACCAAATAGTCGATATTGTAGATATGGCCCACATCGTAGACTTCGTGCTCGGGCTTGGTTCCGTTATCCTTCATCGTCTGGCAGAAGAGCTCCAGGTCGGCGAAGGTATTCTTGAAGACCGCATCCTTCGTCATTTCCAGGTAGCCCTTTTCCCAGGGGTGTTTGTAGTCCTCGTCTTTGTATCTCTCAGAGATCGGATGGATCGAAAAGTTCATCGAACCCATGTTGAACGAGGCGATCTCTGGTTTCAAGTCAGGCACCACTTTTAGCCTCTCGTTTGTGCTGATGCCTATCCCACCTCCAGTAGTCACGCCAATGATTAGGTCGCTATTCTCCTTTATTTCGGTGACGACCTTGCGGAAAATATGCTTGTCTGAGGTCGGCCTGCCGTCTTTCGGGTCGCGGGCATGGATGTGGACCGCGGCAGCGCCAGCATCAGCCACCCGGATGGCCTCGTTCACTATTTCTTCAGGAGTTAGAGGCAGATATGGTGTCTGGGTCGGTATGGTAACTCCACCTGTCAAGGCCGCTGTAATGATTAGTTTTTCCACTTT
>CAYWDP010000212.1:0-1962 GCA_964457045.1 uncultured Dehalococcoidia bacterium | reverse complement strand
AAACGCTGCATGGGAGTCTAGAAAGGTGGGAAAGCCTGCAAATTGTGGAGCAGTACACCAGGAGCACGGGGCTTGAGGATGGCCTGAGGCTGAATTGGCGGAAGCAAGAGTAAGGGATTTCTCGCCATCTAGCGACTAATATATTGCCAAAGGGGAGGTGGACTAACAGAAAGAGGCTGCCACAATTGCAGTGGGGTGAGGTGGGCCTTCCTCCTACGGAAAGGCTGTCAAGACAGGCTACTTGCCTTTGCTTGTCAACCCCTCAAGGCACAGAGAGGTGGGGACATATCATTGCTTAAGGGTTGTGGTCTGGCCCCAAAAGCGATGCTGGAACAATGTTATAGAACATAATCTCTTCCCAAAACAAGAATAACGTGGCAAAGTGGCTGTAGCGAATGGTGCAAAGCTAGATAGACCTCCCCAGGAAGTAGATGAACGAGAGGTGGTGTCTGATAAAAGTGAGAAAGATTCCTCTTAGGAAACTTACTGTGGGAACTCTGATGAAGCTCAAGCAGGATGGCATAAAAGTGATTATAGACGGAGACGAGAAAGTCCTTCGGATTATACCGCCCAACACTGCCCATGGCACCAGACTGAGAAGGTCAAAACGTCAAGTTAGGAGCGCACGATTTTAGTAAAAGCAATTGGCCATAACGGGCGTCTGAGCGAATTCTCGCTGGTCATATCGCTATTGTTGAGTACTGGCAAAGACCGAAAGGATAGCGAATTTGTATGTCCCAAGCTTAAGCTCACTTGTAGCTAAGTTATACATGGTGGCTGAGCGACTGCTAGATGAGTTGGTCGAGCTCCGTGTGCACTCTTGGGTAGTAAAGGATGCCACAGGCCCTGGAGCACTGTATGACTTATCGACAACTGTTCGCTGCATGGGAACGTGACGGGCACTATGACGCCCTGTGGCGATGTTGTTGTGGAACAGCTGGCAGGCCTGTTTAACGGGCTGTTAGTTCTCGCGAACCAGATGATGGCGAGTCTTATCGCGGTAGAAGAGGGATGAGGATGGTATCTGGGTAGCCCTTCTCAGTGAGTTCTAGAGTGAGAGGCAAAATCAGAGACCTAGCCCCTCAAACGCAAAATAGGCAGGATGGTCAACTAATAGTGGAGTCAACCAAAGGAAGACAGGAGATACAAAGGCAGGCTAGGTGGTCTAAGTGGTATCGGAATAAACTTGACGACATGATAATTCAGCGTTGGGCCGAGGCATGTAGTGATAGATATAATAACTGCCTTAATTGCTCGTTTCTGGAGGAATGCCAGGACCTGATGGATAGGCTGATAGCCTGTATGGATGTGGCACCAACAAGACTTCCGGCCATGATAGCGAAACATCGGCAACGGTGAACTTCTCCTCAGCCTGGATGCAGATTAGGGGTTTGCGTTCTAGGCAGGTGGGAATTCTTGGAGATGGTGCAAAGATACACTCGCTCTATAACATTCAATGATGCCCTCAAGTTCTACAAGGCACCTCTGTCATGAACAGGGAGATTAAGACTATATCCAGATTTGGGAGAGTATAGCCAGTTGTAGAAAGCCCTCAGTGCTCTGAAGTAAGCGTGCCTTCCATCATTGCTGTAGCTTAGGCACTCTGGGAATTTGGCTATATCCTGACTTTGGACAGTCAGACCTACTACACTAGCAGCTCTGCTAAGATACCTCCAATAGAACCCGGGTGTTTCCTTCGATAGCCCCTGTCTACGCGAAGAGAGGGAATTGCTTAACAGTTTGCTTAACGATTTTATTGGCTGCCGAGCCTGGATTCGAACCAGGGCTAGGGGATCCAAAGTCCCCTGTGCTACCACTACACAACTCGGCAATTTCACCCATAAAAATTTCATTTTTATGGGAACCCATTTAAGTGCCGAAGGTCGGGCTCGAACCGACATGGGGGTCGCCCCCCAACAGTTTTTGAGACTGTCGCGTCTGCCTATTCCGCCACTTCGGCTA
>CAYWDP010000211.1:0-1968 GCA_964457045.1 uncultured Dehalococcoidia bacterium | reverse complement strand
GAGTAAGGAGATGTCTTATGGCTTTAGGCGATATGGGCAGGCGAATTAGTGATTCTTTGGCCAAGACGATCAAGGGCACGAGAGACGTGGTAAGCAGCACTATGGAGGTTACTCGCAACAATCTTGTGGATGGTCTGCGGGCAACGAGAGATGTGGCAAGAGAGGCCTCAGGTTTGGCGGGAGATGCTGTGGTGGGTGCCATTCATGCTGCCAACCAGGCTGGCAGTGAAGTAGGCTCTGCAACCAAAGGTGCTGTGATTGGTGTGATACGCGGAGTAGGCGAGGTTACTACAGTGATGCAGGGTATTCTCAGCGATACTATTCGGGCAGCAATTAGGGGTGCGAGCGAAGTGGGCGGTGATGTGGCCGCAGTGGCTCGGCAGGCTGCAGAGGGTGTGCTAACGGCAGCAGGAACTGAGAGCGGCTGTGCATGTCCCTACAGGGCTGAGGTGAGTAGACTTCGGGAAAGCAATTAGGCAGCCAGAAGGAGGGTGGCAGTAGTCGAAAACAGCACCCGCAGAAGGCCGACACACCGGAGACCGTCAACGCTGGGTCGGAAAAGGGGCGCGATTATACGCCTGCTTCAAGAAGAAAGGAGGCCTTTCCGTGAAGATATTACTTGATGTGGATGGCTCACCTCATTCCGAGATGGCCACCAAAACGCTGAAGGCACTGGAACCTCCTCCTCAAACAGAGGTCACTGTGATGACAGTGGTGCCCGAACACATTTTTTAGGAGGGATTACCCTGCATATGCTGAGGGGTGACGCTGCAGCCAGAGAGCAAGCGCGCCAAGCTCAGGAGCAAAAGGCTGCCCAACTGTTACAGCAGCCGCTCGAGACTCTTCGGGCAGGTGGCGTCAAGATTGAAAGTCTAGTCCGCTGGGGAAAACCCGCTGAGGAAATCCTAAGGCAAGCTCATCAGATGTCTGCCGACCTGGTGGTGATTGGTGCCAAGGGTGTAGCTGATCTCCCTAGGTTTCCCCTGGGGAGCATAGCACAGAAGGTGATGAAATATGCAGACGCCAGCGTTCTCTTAGCCAGAGAGGCAACTGCTGAGATAAGGAGGGTACTCCTTGCCACCGACGGGTCTAGACACTCGGACGCCGTGGCGCACTTTCTCCTACAGTTACCCTTGCCATGCAGAAGCCAAGTCATTTTGGTAACTGCTCTACAGTCCCATACGACCGCACTACTCAAGATGCCAACTGTGGACTTTGAGACCAACCGAAGGATCCTGGCAGAACTCAAGGAGGCAGAAGAGCGGGCAGCGCGGAGGGTGACGTACAAGCTCAGGGAACAGTTTGAGGAAAAGGGATATGACACTGAGTCTTTGATCCTGCGGGGAGATCCTGCTGAGGAGATAATAATGGTATCGAGAACGCTCAATCCCGATTTGATAGCCGTAGGGGCGAAGGGGCTGACCGGAATTCAGTCCTTCCTGTTGGGCAGCGTAGCACAGAGAGTAGCCCGATTCTCCAGGTATTCGGTGCTAATTGGCAGAGAACCGAGGCGGCAATGTTCGCACCAGGGGAGTAGGTAAAGTTGAAGGAAGCACGAAGAAATGAAGTCTAATCCTTTGACGACGGACAACCAGATAACATCCCTAACTCAGTTGCTGAAATCTATCCTGCCCTCACCCGCATGGTGGTGGAGTGTTTCCTCTGACATCTCCCACAGAGCAGCGAGCTCCTTCAGGTTCTTCATCACCCGGACATGGTGGCACCAGAACACCTTATTGGGGCGTACATCTCCCAGTCACGACCTGCTACACCCGTTGCCCTCCATTGTCAAGACGTTTAACGGGCGACCTCGACAGGCGGCTGGTGTCACAGGTATTTGCGACCTCGCTCAATTTCGCTTTTTCTAACCGTGTAATCTGGACAAGAAGGAGGCAGCATATGGCTGAATGGGCCTTTCTTACCAGTCATGCCCTGGTGTTAAGCTATATTGCGCACTACCCTCGCATC
>CAYWDP010000210.1:0-1990 GCA_964457045.1 uncultured Dehalococcoidia bacterium | reverse complement strand
TCTTTCCAAAAGCTATTTGAGCCAGGTCGAATTGGTGGAATGGAGCTCAAGAACCGGATGGTGATGCCGGCTATGGGGACGAACCTGGCTACCCGGGATGGCTACGTCACTGAGCAAATGAAGGACTACTATGAGGAACGAGCTAAGGATGGTGTTGGTTTAGTCATTGTGGAGGTGACGTGCATTGATCCTCCGGCAGGCAAAACTATACCTTGCCAATTACTTGCTGATGACGACAAATTCATTCCTGGCTTGAGCGAGCTGGCGGGAGTCATTCACAGGCACGGTGCCAAGGTAGCCCTACAATTAATGCATGCCGGAAGAGCAGCGAAGTCAAAAATCACCCATAGGCAACCGGTAGCCCCTTCGGCAATCCCTATGCCCTTTGCACTTGGGGCAGGTTATGAAGGCGAAATGCCTAAAGAATTAACCGTTGATGAGATCAAAGACCTGGTTGGCAAGTTTGGCAAAGCAGCGCAGCGAGCCAAGAGGGCTGGATTTGACGGCGTAGAGATTCACGCCCTGGGTCTGTACCTGGTGGCTCAATTCTTATCCTCTGCCTCAAATAGGCGCCAGGACGAGTATGGTGGGGAGCTAAAGAACAGGGCTAGATTTCTACTCGAAACCATTAAGGCTATCAAGGAGGCAGCGGGGCAAAACTACCCCACCTGGTGCAGGCTTACCGTTAGGGAATTCGGCATAGAAGGAGGCATTACTCTTGAGGAGGGTCAGGAAGTGGCTCGAAGGGTTCAAGAAGCAGGTGCCGATGCTATTCACGTCACCGTTATGGCGTGGGGTGTCAGCCCGCGTGCCCGTCCCCCAACGGCAGAACCTCCAGGTAATATGGTGCCCTTTGCTGAGGCGATTAAGAAAGTTGTCACTATTCCGGTAATAGCAGTGGGGAGAATCGACCCTGAACTTGGAGAAAAAGTTTTACAGGAGGGGAAGGCAGACTTTATTGCCATAGGCAAAGGTCTAATCACCGACCCTGAGCTTCCCAAGAAGGTCGCCTCTGGAAGAATAGATGAGATCAGGCCATGTATAGGCTGTTTACGCTGCATTGACAACATCCTGCATAAAGATGGGGTGGTGCAGTGCACAGTAAATGCCGCTGCAGGCAAGGAGCGAGAATATGAGCTCAGACCGGCTGAGAAAAGCAAGGAGGTCTTGGTAGTTGGTGGTGGCCCCGCCGGCATGGAGGCGGCAAGGGTAGCTGCCTTGAGGGGACATCGGGTAACACTCTATGAGAAACAATCCAAGCTGGGTGGGCAATTACTCCAGGCAGTTGTGCCGCCCCACAAGACCAACCTGGTGGGCTTGATTGATTACCTGGCAAACCAAATGGCGAGGCAGGGTGTCAAGGTTAATCTGGGTATTGAGGCTACGCCAGAACTGATAAAGGAGGCTAGGCCAGATGTAGTCCTTCTGGCTACAGGGGTAACCCCACTTATCCCACAAATTCCAGGAATTCATAGGCTCAACGTGGTTACTGCTCGACAGGTTTTGGAAGGTGAAGAGGTAGGGGAGAGGGTCGTTATTATAGGGGGTGAGATGGTCGGATGTGAAACCGCAGAGTTCCTGGCAGAAAAAGGTAGGAAAGTAACCATCGTGGAAATCTTGGCAGATGTGGCCACTCGAGTCATAGCTGCGCTTAGGGCACTCCTTCTAAGCAGATTGGCTGCCAGAGGGGTCACCATATTGACCGGCGTGAAAGACGAGGAATTAACAGATAGGGGTCTAGCTATCACTACCAAGGAAGGGAGGAAGCAGCTCATTGAAGTCGATACCGTAGTTCTTGCTGCTGGGGCCAAACCAAACAAGGTTCTTTTGCAAGCCATGGAGGGTAAGATACCCGAAATTCACCTCATCGGAGACTGTGTTGAGCCTCGGGACATACTAGAGGCTATGGCTGATGCTTATCATATCGGACGAAGGATATAGGCGAGACCATATCAATTAGAGGCTGTTTAGATTTTAGATAATGTAGTGC
>CAYWDP010000209.1:0-2013 GCA_964457045.1 uncultured Dehalococcoidia bacterium | reverse complement strand
TTGACAGTGGGGGGTCCTTCATAGAGGGTAAATTGTGGGGCATCCCTACGAAGCTGAACGCTCCTTTCAAAGATGTTTCTTTCCCTCCAGAGGTGTAAAATGTGTTCTTCTACTTCAGGGAAATTCGCCTTGCTGTTTACTTGCTTAAACATAAAGCCCTCGTTGCCTAATATCATAAGTCCCCCTCCCGTGTTAGGGAAAGGGACTTATGGATCAAACTCATGGACTTGCAATGTCTTATTCAAAGCTATTTTCCCGGGAAGTTGGGCCTCCTCTTCTCCAGGAAAGCATTAACGCCTTCTTTCATATCTTCAGTTGCGGAGTGAATTGCCAAAGCTCCTCTCTCGAGTTCCAGACCCGTGTACAAGTCGACTTGCATGCCACGGTTTACCAGGAACTTGATGGTTTTTGAGGCCATGGGGCTTCGCTCTGCCAGTTTCTGCGCCATTTCCATTGTTGCTTCCTCAAGCTTGTCCGCCGGGACCGCTTTGTTTATCAGCCCCAGTGCCTCTGCTTCTTTGGCTGTTATCCAGTCCCCGGTGAGCAAAAGCTCCTTTGCTTTTCGCAGTCCTATTTGTCGTGGTAGCCTCTGTGTACCACCTCCACCGGGGACAAGCCCAAAGTTGGCATGCTGGTCCCCAATGCGAGCCTCCTCAGAGGCGATGACTATATCGCATGCCTCAAGTAATTCGATTCCTCCGGCGAGAGCCATACCGTTTATGGCTGCTATTACTGGCTTGCTCAGGTTTTCAATCATACCGTATGTGTCATAAAAAAGCTGACCGAAGGCAGCCATCTTCTGGGGGTTACCAAGGAGCTCATTTATATATTTTAGGTCTGCACCGGCACAAAAGGCTCTACCAGTGCCCGTGATGACCACTACCCGCATTTCTGGATCCTGTTCGATATCCCTGAGTGCTGACTGCAGTTCCATGTGGGTATCCTTGTCTATGGCATTCAATGCCTGAGGCCGATTCAAGGTAATCTTGGCTATCCCGTTTTTCTTTTCCAAGATGATGTTGCTAAATTGCACAGTCGCCTCCTTCCTTTATCTTATCTTACGCCCTTCAAAGCACTTTGTTGTAGTGAGCTCATTTTACGAGTTGCTATTTACCGTGTCAACCTTGAGGGTGTTGAAAAACGGATCATTCTGTAGGGACAGACCTTCAGGTCTGTCCGTTGGTCGGACAGGTCTAAGGACCTGTCCCTGCATTATTAAACGCTCTCAACCTTTGCGGCTTTGCCTTCTGCCAGGTGACGTGTATAGATAAGGCTTTGAGGAGAGGAAATTAGTTAAAGAGCTACCTATTTGCTTGTGCAAGCGAAGCCTATATCTCGCTACTGGAAGTCCTCTCCTAACGGCGCAGGTCTGCAGAGCTAGTTGCCAAGACGCTCGCTGAAGCGTTCCTTAAAAATGCACCTCTCCACGATATTGCGAACTGCGTCAAGCCCAGGTGAGGTGGGGAGCTCAATTATAGGTCTACCAATCAAATCGTAGTAGGCTATCTTCTCATCCTGGGGGATGTAGCCAAAAACCTCTATGCCCATCTCCCGGGCCAGTTGTTTCAATAGTTCCTCGTTACCTTGCACCCTATTAAAGACCAAACCCATCTTTTCACACTGGATCACCCTGTCGTTTTGTACCATCCTCTTTATCAGGGCTGCAGTTTGCATACCTCTAGATGTAGCGTCGCTAACAATAATCAGAGTATCTACACGGCGGATGACTTGCCTGTTTATTTGTTCCAGGCCTGCTTCGCCATCAATAAGGATAGTGTCAAAGCTCTTGGAGAGGGTTTCTATCGCTCCTCGGAGAAGATCATTGACCGGGCAAAAGCAGCCTAGCGTCTCGGTGCGTCCCATGGCCAGTAGGGCGAAGCTGTCCATTTCATTAAGGGCTTCTAAAACCATGTAGTCAAGCATATCGGCTAGCTGGATCTTTTCCTCCTCCTTGCCTCTCCTGGCGGTCTTGATTATCTCCTCGCGAACTTGGCCCATGGTTCGTCTAACCTT
>CAYWDP010000208.1:0-2053 GCA_964457045.1 uncultured Dehalococcoidia bacterium | reverse complement strand
GCCCCGGAATAGGCTCTACCCCTAATCCCCTGCCAATCCCCTCTAGCTGGGCAAAGGTTACCTCCTTGCCCCAAAGTTCATCGCATAGCTCCCTCGCCTGAACCTGAGGCTCCTTGACTGGGGAAAGCCCCTCCAAGACCCTGATGGCTTCTTCCAGTCGTTCGGCTCTTGAGTAGTGGGGCTTTCCCCAGTTTTGCAACCTGCCATCAATAGAGAAGTGCCACAAAACATCTAGCCATTCACCAGCTTCCACCAGCGGATGAGTGGAGGGAAATCTATGCTCCCATCTATCCTTGGCGTGCATTGCTTGATGCCACAGCACCAGCTCATAGCCGAACTTATAAATAAAGGGGGGTTTGGTGAGGATAATGAGCACCGTGTCCCTCTGCTTATTCACTGGCGCTCTTCCTTCCACTGAGTATAGCCTGGTAGTGGGACTGTACTCCCACAGTTGCAGGATGATCCTCGTCGGGTCCATCCCTAAATCTCGGAGAATTCGCTTGGTCATCTGCACTAGTGAATCAATGCCTTTTGAGGGGAATAGGTTATCCAGGTTCTGCTCCGTAGGTTCTAATAGCGCATAACTAATGTCCACTCCCTGTCTTTGCTCATTAATCCGGACAATGATGTTATCGATTATTTCACCTCTGTCAGTAAGATAGGGGACCTCGTAGCTGATCTTTAGCTCTTGGATAGCCTCAAGTCTGGGAGCCATCATATTATTATACTCAATTCTGGAGGCTGATGTTTAGAAATGTAGTGCGGGTCTTTAGACCCGCCTCAAGCAGACCTGAAGGTCTGCACTACGAAATTCTGGACTGAAGTCGCCTGGGGTGCTCAAAATACCTGAAACTGAGGCTAAGAACAAAATCAAACAGCCTCTTTGTTAGAAATTGGGCGGAGGAGTATAAGTTATGTTATCCTAAAGGGGATGCCTGGGAAGAGCCAAAAAGAGCAGCTTATTGAGCGAGTCTTTGCCTTTATCCGTCAGCACAGTCTCGTCTCAGCACAGGAGACCTTGGTAGTAGGGGTTTCGGGGGGGCCTGATTCAGTCTGTCTGCTGCACCTCCTGGTGAGATTGAAAGACAGGCTGGGTGTCAGGCTCCATGTGGCTCATCTGAATCATATGCTCCGTGGTATTGAATCGGAGGCTGATGCTGAATATGTCTCTCAACTGGCACACCATCTTGGGGTGGCTGCCACCCTGGAGCAAAGGGAGGTAAAGAGCTATCAAGCGGGGCATGGCTTATCGCTGGAAGAGGCAGCCCGCCAGGTAAGGTATCAATTTTTCGCCAAAGTAGCGGAGAAGGTGGGGGCAAATCGAGTAGCAGTAGGGCATACTGCAGATGACCAGGCAGAAACCATCCTGATGCATCTGGTGCGCGGCGCTGGAGCTTATGGATTACAGGGCATGCAACCTTTGACTGAGTGGGAATCACTGGCTGATATGCGGCTGATGGTAATCCGACCGCTGCTGAAGGTGAGCAGAAGGGAGGTCGAGGCCTATTGTCAGCAACATGCCCTTGCCCCCAGGGAAGATTCCTCCAATCTCTCCCCTTCTTACTTGAGGAACCGCATTCGCTATGAGCTAATGCCTCTGCTCCAAAGCTACAACCCGAAGATCAACGAGGCTCTGCTTCGTACTGCAGATACCTTAGCTGGTGAATTAGCTTTCTTTGAGCAGCAGATCTCCCGGATATGGGATAAAGTGGTCAGCGAAGAGGAGGGAGCGCTGGTTCTGAAGGCAAAAGAGGTCAGCTCTCTCCATCCTGCCCTGCAGCGCTATTTGCTCCGAGAGGTGCTCAGAAGATCACTGGGCAGCCTGGAGGACATTGAGTGGAAGCACATTGAGAAAATGAGGGCTGCTTTGACCTTGCCCCGGGGCAAGCGGGTGATCCTACCTCGAAGGTTGACTCTTTATGTAGAAAAGGGAAGACATAAGCTATATAAAGCGCATTAAGTAGTGGCGCACAAGCCTACAGAGATTAAATTCTAAATCCGAAGCACTAAATCTTAAACAATATCAAAATTCAAAGGTTAAAAAAGAGCAAAA
>CAYWDP010000207.1:0-2103 GCA_964457045.1 uncultured Dehalococcoidia bacterium | reverse complement strand
TATGTCCTTCGAGGGAGAGGGAGGCTGCCCTGCTATGAAGCCCTTTTGATTTCAGCCGTAATCCAGTATAATTAGGCCACCCTTTGGAAGACAGATAACGGGAGGCAACACCATGGAGTTAGTAGACTACAGCGGAAAATTCGATCCCAAATTCAGCTATGACAACTTCGCCCGGGAGACGCTGCTCAAGCTTCTTAAGGCGTACTGCGAGTACATGCTCCGCATAGACGGTTTCTGGTACCTCACCGTTATGGACAAGTGGGGCAATGACGAAGCCTTCGATTGCGACGCTAGCGTCTGGGAAAAGGCTCAGCTCTACGAGGTACAACTGATAAGCAGCCTGTTAAACATCCACGGCGAGGACGTAGCCACGGTAATGAAGTACATCCAAGTCTGCCCCTGGATGTGGATTTACCAATACGAGGTAGACCTCAAGAGCAATGACCACGCTATAGTCACCTTCTACACCTGCCCCACTCTGTTTGCCTTAGAAAAAGAGGGGACGGGGCGCGAGAAGCGGATATGCCGGGAGCTGGAACCGAGGATCATGGCTCTCATAGCCCACTACTTCAACCCCGACATCAAGGTCATTGGCCTCAAGGTGCCTCCCAGGACGAGCTATAGCGATGTCTGCTGCCAGTGGGAGTACAAGCTGGACAGGTGATGCCACCCCAGCATTTCCCCGGCAGCTTATCATCCTGCCCACTTATCCTGAACATATTAAGATAAATAGGCAGAAGGAGGGGCCTTATGGATGTCATCGAAGCTATTAACAGCCGGAAGAGTGTGCGCTCCTTCAAAGCTGATCCCGTGCCCAAGGAGGTCCTCCGGGCTATCCTGGAGGCTGCACTGAGGGCCCCTTCATGGGAGAACACTCAGCCGTGGGAGTTCGCTGTGCTCGGCGGAGAGGTGATGGATAAGGTGAGGGCAGCCATTATGGAGAAGGTCGGTTCTGGGGAGAAGACAAATCCTGACCTGCCCTGGCCCAAGTTGGCGGGTCCGTACCTCGAGCGGGCGAAGAAGGACGGAAGACGTCTTTTCCAGGAATTGGGAATAACCAAAGAGGACAGGCAGGCCAGGACAAATTGGTGGCTGTCCATGCCTCAGTTTTTCCATGCCCCCAACGGGATAATAGTGTATATGGATGCCTCCTTGGGGCAGTGGTCACTGTTGGACGTAGGTTTAGCTCTGGAGAACCTGATGCTGGCGGCGTGGCACTATGGTGTGGGCACCTGTGCCCTGGCCGCCGCAGTGTGGTACCCCGATGTTCTCCGCAGCCTGCTCAACATACCGCAGTCGAAACGTATTATTGTGGGATTGGCCCTGGGTTATCCTGACTTTTCCAGTCCGGCGATGAAATTCCGCAGCGATCGGGAGCCACTGGAAACCCTGGTGACCTGGCATGGCTTCGACTGAGAAGGGCAATGTCTCAAATCGCCATCAAAGCCTTCTGATTTTCTCCAACCACAGGTTAAGCTCCTTGTAAAAGGCGAGCGATTTTTCATCAGGTTGGGCCCGCAGGTGTGCCTCGCAAGGGTGGTATAGCTGTTCTTCGCCACAGGGTCTCATGGGAAGCAAGGTATTGCTCTTCCCATCCCACCTCTCGTTTACAGGAAGGCCTAACCTTTTCAATGCCGGGTCCAGGGTAGCATCAACCAAAACGAGCCTCCCATCTATATCTACCCTGCAGGTGAGGTGATAGCTGGTGGGCACAGCCTCGGCCAGTGTCCTCAGCCTTGGTGGATAATCGACTTCAAGCTCATCCCATCTGAAGGGGTAGACCGCATATAATACCGCCATTCCCAGCCTTTGGTACATAGCACAGAGGAGGAAATGTTTTGGCGTGCATGAGCCCTTTTTCATCCTGAGTATTTCTATATATCTCTCAGAATCAATAAGTTCGGGGATTATAGCATAAGGTATGTCCCGGATCCTTTCATAGATGCTTACCTTGGCCTCTATGGTACTCTTCCCCTGTGTCCATTGATTGAATCTGCCCTCGATGAGTTTGGTCATCACTGTGTTACCTCTTGGGCAAGGTCAATTTCATCTTACAGCCAGAAGGTGTGGAGAGCAAACAGGGGGGAATTTCACCCTCACCCT
>CAYWDP010000206.1:0-2145 GCA_964457045.1 uncultured Dehalococcoidia bacterium | reverse complement strand
GGGGCATTTATAGCCTAAACCTCGATCTGTATCTAAATCTGAATCTTAATCTGAATTCGAATCTAATCGGCGATGGCAAAGCAACAGATAGGGTTATAGAGATATTGACCAGCTTCGCTTCTCTAAATTTGCCTCTTGCATAAATCCAAAATGTGTAGTATAATCTTACTACAATTGGAGTGCAATGGAAAAGAGGGTCACCATCAAGATACCCAGGGAGCTTTACAAAAGGCTCAGCCAGATGATAGCTGGCACGGGATTTTCCAGTGTCAATGAGTTCATTGTCTTTGTGATGCGGACGGTAGCTTCCGGCGGGGGAATCAAAGACGAGGACAGGCTGACTGCAGAGGAGGTAAGGGCAATAAGGGAGAGGTTAAGAAAACTTGGTTACTTGAAGGAGGAAGAATGAGCAGGGAACAGCAAAATAAAGCCGTATTCTTGTCTGTTGAGCTTTACGACAGAATAGAGCAGAGGGTGAAGGAGACAGGTTTTGGCTCAGTAGACGAATACGTCACCTTCGTCCTGGAGGAAGTCCTCAAGGAAGAGGGAGAGGAAGAACAGAGAGCTTTCAGCAAGGAAGAGGAGGAAGAGGTTAAGAAGAGGCTCAAGGCTTTAGGTTACCTGGACTGAGAATGCTTATCTGGCGGCAATGATATGGAGATAACGGCAGTTTCCTTTGCAGCAGTTGCCATTGTGTCTCTCCTGTGCGAGTACATGGATGCCTCTATTGGAATGGGCTATGGCACCACCCTGACCCCGCTTTTAATCGCTGTAGGATTTTTGCCACTGGAGGTTGTCCCTGCTGTGCTGTTAGGTCAGCTTGTCGGCGGACTAGTTGGTGGTCTGGCCCATCAGCGGTTGGGCAATATAACTTTGGACTTCAGGCGGGACGAGAAGCTGATTAAGGAGAGGCTGCGCGGGCTGGGGTATCTGCCAAGGTCTACTGATGCAAAGGTTATCCTTGTTCTGGCTATCTGTGGAATTGCAGGGGCATTGGTCGGCGTATTCACTGCGCTAAATATTCCAAAGACTGCTCTGCAAGCTTACATTGGAGCGATGGTCTTGGGGATAGGGGTGATCATTCTTGTCCGGGCCAGTCGTCAAAACACGCTTTCTTGGAGAGGGCTGGTAGGCGTGGGGCTGGTGAGTTCTTTTAATAAGGGGATAAGCGGAGGAGGGTATGGCCCGCTGGTAACAGGGGGGCAACTAATAAGCGGTAGAGAGGCAAAGAGCTCGATAGGAAGTACCACGGTGGCAGAAGTTTTTGTGTGTATAGTTGGTTTCTTAGGTTACGTGCTGGTCAAGGGGGGCATTTTCTGGAAACTTGCTGCGGCTACAAGCATAGGTTCAGTCGTAGCGGGACCATTTGCTGCCCTGACCGTCAGAAAGGTGAGCTCTGAAAGACTGAAATATGTCATAGGGCTAGCTACCATCATACTAGGTGCTTATACCTTGGCGAAAACATTTATCTGAGGTGAGGAGGCTTATGCTGGACCTAAAGGACCTGGAGAATCGGACCATTTACATAGTGAGAGAGACATACGCAGAGTTTAGGAGGCCGGCGGTCCTCTGGAGCACTGGTAAGGATAGCACCACCATGCTCTGGCTCTGTCGTAAGGCCTTCTTCGGCAAAATACCCTTCCCGGTAATCCACATAGATACGGGCTACAAATTCAAGCAGATGTATAAGTTCAGGGACGGAATTGCCAAGCAATGGGGTCTGGATCTGGTGATAGCCAGGAACGAGGAGGCGCTCAAAGAGAGGGTCGGTCCTAAAGATGGGAAATTTGAGTGCTGCACTAGGTTGAAGACAGAGGCTTTGAGAAAGTGCCTGGAAGAGCATGGTTTCGATGCCCTAATCTTGGCTATAAGGAGGGATGAGCACGGAATTCGAGCCAAGGAGCGATATTTCTCTCCTCGTGATGAAAACTTCAAATGGGACTACAAAGACCAGCCACTGGAGATGTGGGACCAGTTTCAGGGACTGGTAGGAGAAGGTTCTCATATGAGAATACATCCCATCCTGCACTGGCGGGAGCTGGATGTCTGGGAATACGTCAAGGCGGAAGGCATTCCCATCAACCCTATGTACTTTGCCAAGAATGGGCGGAGATACCGCAGCCTGGGATGCGAGCCCTGTACTTT
>CAYWDP010000205.1:0-2211 GCA_964457045.1 uncultured Dehalococcoidia bacterium | reverse complement strand
ATGCAATAGCTTACACGATGCAAGATGAACACATCGAAGTCAACGTAGGAGCGATAGCACTGGCTACAGGTCTTGATTTATACGATGTCTCGCCGTTAACAGAATATGGCTATGGAAAGATAAAGAATGTAATCACTGCTATAGAATTTGAAAGGCTGACTGCGGCATCTGGACCTACCTTTGGGGAACTCAAGCGCCCTTCGGATGGAAAACCCCCTCACAACATAGCCTTCATTCAATGCGTTGGGTCCCGTGACCTTAGGCATAAAGCCTATTGCTCCAGCGTTTGCTGCATGCACGCCTCTAAGGAGGCAATTCTAGCCTACGAGCATCATCCAGGGACAAAGTCCACAATCTTCTACACCGATTTAAGGGCTGTGGGCAAAAGGTTTCAGGAATATATTACAAGGGCGAAAGAGGACTACAATGTGACATATATCAGAGGTCGCCCGGGCAAGATAGAGGTCAATCCTGAAAACCAAAATCCAATTGTGTGGTATGAGGATACTGCTACTACAGAAACAAAAAACCTAGAAGTACAGTTAGTGGTTCTTTGTCAGGCGATGAGTCCTTCCCGAGGCACTAAGGAACTGGCAGAGATACTAGGCCTGGAGTTGAATGAATATGGTTTTGTGGAGGTTCCAGATAAGCTATCACACCCACTAGATACCACAAGGCCTGGAATTTTTGCCTGTGGTTATGTTCATAGCCCGAAGGATATCCCGGACTGCGTAGTGCAGGGGTCGGGGGCAGCAGCTAGAGCAGCCGGGGCTCTGGCAGGAGGCAGCTAGATGGGAGAAACTCGCGTTGGAGTTTTTGTGTGCCACTGCGGCACAAATATTGGGGCATATGTGGATGTGCTCCAGGTAGTGGAATATGTTAAAGAGCTCCCCAATGTGGTGCACGCCGAGCGCAATCTGTTTACCTGCTCTGAGGAGGGGGTCTCGACAATAAAGAAAGCAATCACAGAGTATAACTTGAATCGTGTTGTAGTAGCTTCTTGCACGCCCACAACCCATGAGCCGCTCTTCAGGGCTGCTTGTGAGGAAGCAGGCTTGAATAAATATCTCTTCGAGTTTGTCAACATAAGAGAGCAATGCTCTTGGGTGCATATGCGTGAGCCAGAAAAAGCGACTGAAAAGGCTAAGGACCTTATCAGGATGGGGATAGCCAAGGCAAGCCTTCTAGAGCCATTAGAGGAGGTTGAGATCCAGGTAACCCCGTCAGCCTTGGTCATCGGTGGTGGTGTAGTTGGCATGAATGCTGCTTTAAATCTAGCTGAGCAGGGCTTCGAGGTTCAGCTAGTGGAAAAGGAAAAACAGCTTGGTGGCATTCTTTTAGATGTCCATAAGCTCTTCACCACCGATGAAGAGGCAAGTAGACTAATCGGACCACTTGTTCAAAAGGTGAATAATCATAGCAAGATCAAGACCTACCTCTCTACCAAAGTAAAGGATGTGAGCGGGTTTATCGGGAACTTCGATGCTACTTTAGACCAGAACGGGAGGGAGAGCAACATCAAGGTTGGCACCATTATTGTCGCCATTGGTGCTGAGGAACTAAAGCCAGCAGGTCAATATGGTTACGGCAAGCTTCCCAATGTCATGACTCAGCTTGAGCTGGAGCAGAGAATGAAAAGAGGGGAACTCGATGGGCAAAATGTGGTGGTGATCAACTGTGTGGGGGCAAGGGTTCCGGAGCGAACCTATTGTAGCCGATTCTGTTGCATGACCGCGGTCAAAAATGCCACCTTAATTAAGGAAAGTAACCCTAAGGCAAGGGTGTGGGTCCTGCATCGGGATTTGGTAGCTTACGGGGTAGAATTTGAAAACTACTATCGAAAAGCCATGGAGAAAGGTGTCAGATTTATAAGATATGGTTTGGAAAAGCTCCCCGAAGTTATAGGGAATGGAAGGGCTGAGAAGGTAAAGGTACGGCACCACTTGATGGGCAGGGAGGTAGAGCTTCCTGCGGATATGGTGGTGCTCACCACTCCACTAGTTCCTAGAGCGGACAATGAGGAGATTTCTAAGATGCTTAAAGTCCCTTTGAGTGAGCAAGGGTTCTTCCTCGAGGCACATCTTAAGCTTCGGCCTGTTGAGTTTGCCACCGATGGCATCTACATTTGTGGTTCAGCCCGCTGGCCCACAGATATTGCAGACGGTATTTCTCAAGCTTATGCTGCTTCATCAAAGGCTGCTATTCCTATGA
>CAYWDP010000204.1:0-2224 GCA_964457045.1 uncultured Dehalococcoidia bacterium | reverse complement strand
GAAATTTTGGGGTGAAGTTCCAAAGCATGACGGGCTGCCTCCTCACCGGCTGCAATAGCCTCAGCCGCTCGGTCGAATTGAAAGAAGCCAATCCTCCCCACAGCCGGACTGATGGCCAAATCTGCATCTCTTAGATTCTGCATTGCCACTCGGTAGCCTGGGATAAGCAGGGATTGACTTAACACCTTGACCAGGCTTGGACGTCTCGCCCGGGACCGCTTCGCCTTGTCTGTTTGCCAGTCTGATGGTTTCGCAGTTGCACGCCCCTTCTTGCCCTTGCCTTGGCGCACTTCCTTCTCTAGCTCCTGGAGCATGCCCGCTGGGTCAGGGATGACATTGACGCCAACAACATACTCAGCGCCCATGTAGCGGCAGGTAGTTACCGGAACCTCATTAACCAGACCTCCATCGACGAGGTATCGTCCGCCCACTCTGACTGGCGTAAAGATGCCAGGAACGGAGATACTTGCCCGCACAGCTCTAATGACTGAGCCACTGGAAAGTATTACCTCCTCGCCATTGATAATGTCTGTAGCTATACAGGCGAAGCGAATTTTCAGGTCCCAGAAAGTCAGATCCCCTAGGATAGACTTCAGGAGCGACGTAATCCGCTTGCCCTGAACAAGGCCGCTGATAGGCAGAGTGAGGTCAGCCAGCCGCGCCAGCCGTCTCCAGTTCATTTGTAAGGCAAGCTGCTCTATTTCGACAGCTTTGAGTCCGGCGGAATAGAGAGCTCCGACTAGTGCGCCGATGCTGGTTCCGGCGATGATGTCCGGGAAGACGCCGTGTTCCTCCAGAACCTTGAGGACGCCGATGTGCGCTGCCCCTCGTGCCCCACCCCCACCAAGCGCATAGCCTATCTTGCCTCTGGTTTGGATTGGTATCGCTCTTTTCTAACCTCCAACAGGGCAACCTCTGAAGTGCATATGTATATCAGATTATACCATCCAGTGCGGTGTGGTTCGATCCCAAGTAGCTTCACCAACCACCTGAGTACAAAAGGTGTCTCGCTCTGTCCTTAGCCTTAACGGCTATACTCTCCCCAAGCCTGCATTTGTAGGATGTCATCTGCTTCCCTGCGGTTCTTAACAAGGAACATTAGACAAAGGAGCGCACCGGCCACTGCATAACCCCAGGAATGTTCGCCAAGGTCCAGAAACGTGGGCACCGTGGGATTGAACAGCTTACCTAACATCAACATTATCGGCGCAATGAGATGCCAGATCTGATTGCTGAGGTAGAAACGCTTCGTAGTGAAAAGAAGTAGAGTGAAACAGAGAACTGACAACAAGAATGGGACAGGGCAGAGGATCAGAAAACCGGTGGCGAAAATGGTCTGGCCCATACCCCCAGCTCCTCCTAACCAGACGCTCCACATCTGCCCCAGTGAAGCCGCCACTAGTATCACCAGGTAGGCCCACAGCTCACCCACCAGAAAGTGAGCCACAAAGATGCAGACGAAAGTCTTCGCTATCTCGCCCGTGAGTGACAGGGCGCCAGGCAGTCTCCCTCCGTGGAGTATGACGGCCGTCGACGTCACATTGCCGGTACCCAGTTCACGCAGATCCTGCTTCCTAAAAAGCTGCATCATTATGTTGGCAGTGGGAATACTGCCAATGAGGTAACCTATGGCGATAATGCCGATACACGACGGTAGCATAGCTATGTCATCCCTGATGTATTCTAGCACAAATTCTAGTGCGAGAGGGAAGAGTTTTTGCATGGCAATATGGACGACCTAGCCTGGGGGAATAGCCCCTAGTCAGGGTTTCCAAATCAAGGTTTTCCTTCCCCTCAGGTACGCCGGACCCCCTCACTGACTTTTCATCAGGATGTCGTGGGGGCGAATTCCGCACGGCTCACTAAATTAAGAATCGGGGGTTCCTGAAGGGGTGCCTCTCTGATTTTCACCAAGTTTTGCTGTGGCAAATTCATCCCTTTGTGCTACTTTGACAACCTATCACATCTGTCTACAGAGTAACTGTTGAAAAACGGATCATCCTGTAAGGACAGACCTTTAGGTCTGTCTAGCGCGCGGACGAGTCTAAAGACCCCCCTACGTTTTTTCAACGCTCTCTTGGAGGAGGTCGTTCAATAACCCTACCTGTCATTGCGAGCGAAGCGAAGCAATCTCACTATTGCTTTCAGAGATTGCTTCGGCACTTGGTGCCTCGCAATCTATCATGCCAATTATTGGCACCACGGACAATGAAAATAGATGTGC
>CAYWDP010000203.1:0-2233 GCA_964457045.1 uncultured Dehalococcoidia bacterium | reverse complement strand
GGTAATGCATGGGTATAATATACTACGCCACTCTTCCGGCCCTGGAATATTACTTCCAGCCCAAAACTGTCAGCGACGCTGTTTCTCTTCTTGTCAGTTATGGTGAAGAGGCTAAGATACTTGCTGGAGGCACAGATTTACTGGTTCTAATGCGTAGTCGCGCCCTGAGGCCTGAGTGCATAATCGATATCACCAAGGTCCCAGGACTCGACTACATCAGTTACCAAGATGAAGATGGCTTAAGGATAGGTGCCCTTGCTACCCTCAGGGCTGTGGAACTATCAAAGGTGGTTAAGGATAAGTATCTTGTTCTCTATGAAGCTGTGCAGCAAATGGGCAGCACTCAGGTGAAAAATATGGGCACCGTGGTGGGTAACCTTTGCCGGGCTTCGCCAGCAGCAGATACAGCTCCTCCATTGCTTGTCTTAGAAGCCGAAGTAAGGATAGCAGGCCCTATTGAAACCAGAATCGTACCTCTGGAGGGTTTCTTTATAGGGCCGGGGCAGACTGTGCTCGAGTACTACGAGATGGTCACCGAGATTATAGTGCCCGGACTTCCCGCAGGCACAGGCATGGCATTCTTAAGGGCGACCAGGGTAGCTGCGGACCTGGCCAAAGTGAACGTAGCCGCAGCGGTTACAGTCAAGAATGGGGCCTGCGAGGATGCCAGAATAGCCCTTGGCGGCGTTGCCCCGACTCCAATCAGGGCCAGGAAGGCAGAAGAGGTGCTTAAGGGCGAGAAGCTTGGCGACGGCGTAGTACAGGAGGCTGCGGAGATGGCAGCTACTGAAATTCGACCAATAGACGATGTGCGCTCGAGCGCTGAGTACAGGAAGGAATTGAGCAAGGTCTTGGTCAGGCGAGCAATAAGGCTGTCTCAGCAAAGGGCTCAGGGCGCGACCGGGAGGTGACATCTTGAAACGAGACATCAGATTAACCGTGAACGGGAAAAGCCACAAGCTCGAGGTGGATCTGCACAGATCCCTGGCGGAGGTTTTGAGAAACGAACTCAAGCTAACCGGTGTCAAATATGGCTGCGGGACGGGGGAGTGTGGTGCCTGCACAGTCCTTGTTGACGGCGAACCTAAGCTGTCCTGTCTCACCCTGGCGGTTGCTGCCGATGGCAAGGAGATCACCACTATTGAAGGACTGTCGGAAGATGGCAAGCTCCATCCGCTGCAAGAAGCCTTTATCGAACACGGCGCCATACAGTGCGGCTTTTGCACCCCTGGCATGGTCCTTTGTGCCAAGGCATTGCTGGATGAGAACGCCAAGCCAACGGAAGAGGAGGTTAAGCAATACCTCAGGGGCAATCTGTGCCGATGCACCGGCTATGTCCAGGTAGTTGAAGCGGTGCTGGCAGCGGCAGAGGAAATGAGGGGGTGAGCTATGGCTGAAGAGCTAAGGGTTGTAGGCAAGAGCGCACCTCGATTAGATGCCTGTGAGAAGGCTACTGGAGCCGCCAAGTTCACGGGTGACATGTGGCTATATGGAATGTTATATGGGAAGGTACTTAGAAGCCCCTATGCCCATGCCAGAATCGTGAGCATAGATACAAGCAAGGCGGAGAAGATGGAGGAGGTGAAAGCGATACTCACCTATAAAGATGTACCCCGAGCTCTCATCGGGGAATCCGGCCTCGAAGATGCCTACGTTCTTCCCGACAAGGTGCGCTTCGTGGGTGACGAGGTTTTGGCGGTGGCCGCTGAGAGCGAGGAGAGCGCCGAACAGGCGTTGGAGTTAATAGAGGTGCAATATGAGGAGCTACCTCTAGTCCTCACCACGGAGGAGGCTCTGAAGCCCGAAGCCCCCGTGATCCCACCACCCGAGGTCTCGGCGACCAACCTTTCCCAAGCGGCCTCAAGAACGCTGGTTGTGGAGCGGGGAGATGCGGAAAAGGGCTTTGGCCAAGCCGATCTTATAGTCGAGGATAATTACCACACCAGCTTCGTGCAGCATTTACCGATAGAGCCTCGAGCCTGCCTCGCTAAATGGGATGACGGAAAGCTATTGGTCTGGGTCAGCACCCAGCAGCCATTCGCCTACCGCCAAACTATAGCTCGTGTGCTCGGCATACCCCAGACCAGAGTCAAAGTTGTCTCGCCTTATCTTGGCGGTTCCTTCGGCAGTAAATACCAAGGAAGATACGCCATTCTGGCAGCAATAATGGCCAGGAAAACAGGCAGGCCGGTGATGCTCCGCTTCACCAGGGAAGAGGACATGCTGAGCAAAA
>CAYWDP010000202.1:0-2243 GCA_964457045.1 uncultured Dehalococcoidia bacterium | reverse complement strand
GCAGCATCCAAAGGTAGCATTCATGCCACCCCTAAAGCGGGCTGAAGCCCGCCTTTGGATGTTGAGACAGGTAAGACTCCCCTCCGATGTATCTGAGGGGTATCCGTTGTCAAACTAATTTGGCAATGACATTGAAGGATCACGCCACAGATTTGTGGTGCATAATTTGACATCAAATCACTCCGGCTTGTTTTAGCGTTACTAATTGTTTCTCAGAAAGCCCTAGTTCACCCTGATAAATCTCTTTATTATGCTCGCCTATAAGGGGGGGACGGCAGTGGCGGGGCACCGTCAAATACTTGACAAAAGGGCCGGGATAGCTAAAGCTCTGGCCTAGCTCCTCATGCCTGACCTTTACCCAATAGTCTCTAGCCTTCAGTTGTGGATTTTCAACTATCTCTTTGGGGGTTGACACCGGGCAGAGCGCTAGCCCTCGCTTTATTGCCTGCTCATATAGCTCTGTGGTGGTATACCGTTTAAATAGTGAGCTTGCCAGCTTTTCCAGGTGGTCTTGTACTTCTTGAGTTACAGTAGCCATATCGAAGCTATCCCAGTCTATCCCTTTAACGAAGTCATCAGCCAAGCCTTCGCTATCCAGCCAATCCGCCAGAGCGGCATTACTCTTAGCACCAAAAGCTCCCCCGGCAATGTAGAAGATTACATAGCCATCCTTACATTCCCATAGCTGCCGCTGTCTTGTCGCTGTAAGCCCAACACGGTAACAGCCGGCTCGTCCCAGGACAACCTGATTTAGCTCCCAGAAGGGGATAGCATTGACCGTGCTGGTTACCAGACTGGCTTGGGCTGAAACGTCTATATGCTGCCCCTCTCCACTTATTCCTTTATAGTAGAGGGCGACTAGGGTGGCTACCGCAGCCTCGCTAGCAGCGTGCAGATAGGCCTGATCAAAACTGATACGCAGGGGAGCTCGCTCTGGCTCACCGATCATATACATGAACCCTCCCATAGCCATCAGGGTAATGTCCGAAGCTTTATGATTCCGATAGGGTCCAGTATGCCCAAAGGGGGTAATGGAGGTGACCACCAGGTGCGGGTTAACCTCACTTAGCTTAGAGTAGCCTAAACCGAGCCTTTCCAGATACCCGGGTGAGAAGGACTCCAGAACGAAGTCAGCAGTCTTGACCAATTGCCTAAATAGTTCTTGCCCATCTCTTGTCTCGATGTCGAGGGTTATCCCCTTTTTGTTGATGTTGTAGGCAAACCAATAAAGGCTATGTTGTGGGTGGGGGATATCTTGATAGAAGGGACCCAGCCTTCTGGCTGGGTCGCCTTGAGGTGGCTCGACCTTTATTACTTGGGCACCGAGGTCAGCCAGAATCCGACCGCAAAGAAGACCTTTCTCATCAGTCAGGTCTAGACCTCGATATCCTTCCAGTAGCGAGTCAGCGGCTTGTTGTCGCTCCATTTAGCCACCCATTTTAAGATTCGAGCCAACTATTTCTTATCAGGTTATCCAAAAGTTGCCTTGTAGGAGTGGATATCCCCGGGGCTTGTCCCCTCCCGATTTGCGGGAGACCACAAGGGTCGGGGACAAACACTCCTACATAGGCTTTGCTTAAAAGGTGCTCTCAGCATCTTATCATACCATATCTGGCTTGGTCAGCCTGGCCAGCCTTTTAAAAAGCTGGCTTAACTATTATAATCTAGCGATGTATGCCTACCCTGGAGGTAAACACTATGGATGTGGTGACTCAAATGAAGCTCTTTATGGAACCTCGCTCTATCGCTATCGTTGGGGCCACGACGAAGACCGGGGTATTTTCCTTTAATATAGCGGAGCAGTTAGTTAATCATGGATTTAAGGGCAAAATCTACCCGGTGAATCCTAAAGCAGACCATATCCTTGGTATAAGGGCCTACCCCAGTATAAGCGATGTGCCAGAAAAGGTTGACCTTGCCCTTATACCGATTTGGGAGCGTTCTGCAGTCCCGAAGCTGGTGAAGGAATGCATCGAGGCAGGAATAAAAGCCATCATAGTGGTGACCCAAGGGTTCGCCGATGGCGATAGGAAGGGAAAGGAGCTTCAGGACAGGATACTGAGAATGGCTAGAGAGGGAGGGGCTAGAATACTGGGACCAAACTCCCTTGGTGTAGCCAATGCGTTCATCGGTCTAAATACGGCTTTTATGCCTTGTCGAATGGAACGGCTGCCTTTAGGTCTCATCTCTCAGAGTGGAGTTTTCTTTCCTGGCTTGCGCACCATCAGGACACTGGGCAAGGG
>CAYWDP010000201.1:0-2282 GCA_964457045.1 uncultured Dehalococcoidia bacterium | reverse complement strand
AAGCAGCCCTTTAACCCTTTCCCAGATTATTTGTTCCACCTTTTTCTTGGGTAGCGTAGCATCCACTACCAGCCAGCGCTGCGGGTCAGCGGCAGCCATCTTAAGGTATCCCTCTCGCACTCGATGATGGAAGGCCGCTTCCTCCCTTTCAAAGCGGTCTTGTCTGGCTGACCTCTTGCGGGCTAGTCCTATTTCAACAGGAAGGTCCAGCAGAATAACCAGGTCAGGGAGCAAGCCCTGAGTGACCATAGTATTAACAGCCTGAATAACATCTAAATCAAGCCCTCGTCCATACCCTTGATAAGCTACAGTAGAGTCAGCATAGCGGTCACAGATAACCATTACACCCCTTGCCAAGCTGGGGCGAATCACCTCTGCTACTAATTGGGCACGAGAGGCAGCAAAAAGAAATAGCTCAGCCAGTGGTGAAATCTCTGACTTTCCAGTTTGCTTCAGGTAACGGCGAGCCTCTTTACCTAAAGACGTACCACCGGGCTCATGGCTTAATAGGACCGGGATGCCTGACTCTGATACTCGCTTATGGAGAGCTCTAGCCTGGGTGCTCTTCCCACACCCCTCCCCTCCCTCAAAGGTAACAAATAGAGCCAAGGGCTCACCTCAAGAGCTTCTAAATATCTCCACCCTTCTTTGCGGTTCTTTTCCCCAACTACGTGAGTTAAGATGGGAGCGCTCTGCCATCAGATGCTGCAACCGACGGATATAGGCACTTCGCGGGCTGAGCTGTACTGAATCTCTCCCATTGATGACTTGCGTGATGGCTTCCTCTGCTTCCTTCAGGGCGAACTCAATAGGGGACGCTCTCCTCTTATTGCCAGACAGGGACTCCAGGAGCTGCCTTATTTCGCCTAGGGCACTACTTTTGAGGACATAAATAGGTAGGCCAGCCAACTCGGCATCCCTCACCTTCTGTGGCTTTCTACGGTAATAAGCTTTGGAGGTCAACAAAAGGCTGGCTTCCCTTAACCTAGGGGTAATGCTCACCTTGAGTTGCATTTCCTTAGCAGCCTGCTCTAACTTTGCCCGATTAATGCCAAAAAGATAAATACTTGGCAATTTATCCTTTCCAAAGACTGCTTCTTTAGCCTTGCTTTTTGCTGCTATTTCAGCGGGGGAGAAGGGGAATACCCTTTCTTCCTTTCTTTGTACCTCTCCTTTCTCATTCAGCCAGCGGACCTCTGTTACTACCAGCCGACCTCTGAGGCTGGCATCAACTACTTCCGCCACATCAGGATGGACAGCTACCCTATTGAAATCCTGGATCTCCACTACGACATCAAAGGTAGGCGGAGCCTTCCGCTCCAATATGGACTTCTGGGTCCTCCTTCGCCGCGCTTCCTCATCACTCAGGGTGACTGTTTGAATACCACCAATAAGGTCAGAAAGGGTGGGGTTAAGTATCAGATTCTCTAAAGTGTTTCCATGAGCCGTGCCCACCAGTTGAACACCACGCTCAGCAATAGTGCGCGCTGCTGCCGCCTCCAGTTCAGTGCCGATCTCATCAATGATAATCGCCTCTGGCATATGATTCTCTACCGCCTCGATCATTACTGCGTGCTGCATTGTAGGAGTAGGCACCTGCATCCTTCGAGCATGCCCTATGGCAGGGTGAGGTATGTCTCCATCACCAGCAATCTCATTAGAGGTATCTACAACAATAACCCTTTTCCCCAACTCGTCAGCAAGGACACGAGCTACCTCCCTCAGCATGGTCGTCTTACCTATACCAGGACGTCCCAAAAGTAAGATATTTCTACCTAATTGAACCAGGTCCTCAATTAATTTCATTGTGCCAAAGACGGCTCGACCCACACGACAGGTTAGACCTACAATGCGTCCCTGGCGATTAAGAATGGCAGAGATACGATGGAGAGTACGTTCAATCCCAGCACGGTTATCACCGCCAAAGGCGCCAACCCGAGAGGCTACATATTCAATGTCTTGCTGGACGATTTCTTTAGGGCTGAGGACTGTCTCGTAGGTGAGGAATCTCGCCTCTGGAGGACGCCCTAAATCCATCACCACCTCTAAGAGTTCACTACGGTCCTCCCGCTTTTGCAATGGTTCAGAGATGAAGGGAGGCAAGATACCCAATAAAGCGTCTAGGTCATCTATGATTGTTCTTTGCATTTCTCCTTAAGCATGTGACGGAGCTTTGAATTGGAGCAGAAAGAAAGGCACGAATCATAAACTCTTCTCTACCACCCTCGACTGTTTAACTGTCACCCTGACCCTGAACCCTTCCTTCGTCAGGGCAGGCTCCG
>CAYWDP010000200.1:0-2339 GCA_964457045.1 uncultured Dehalococcoidia bacterium | reverse complement strand
AGCTCAGTGAGGGTGATGAGGTGGGTATCGGTCTGCTCTACTTTTGGGGAGGCGGTTAATGCTATAATGGGCTTTGGAGCCTAAGGTGGATGTGTTGGAGGGGCTTAACCCTGCCCAGAGGGAAGCGGTAGAGACTATTGAGGGTCCTCTGCTTATTCTAGCCGGTCCTGGAAGTGGCAAGACCAAGGTAATTGCCCATCGGGTTGCCTATCTAATCAAGGTCTGCCATATTAGCCCACGCCGTATTATGGCGGTTACCTTCACTAACAAAGCAGCTCGGGAGATGAGGGAAAGGCTTTATCGCCTTCTGGGGAGATCGGTGGAGGAGCTAGCCCTGGGCACCTTCCATGCCCTTTGCGCTCGTATTTTGCGCCGAGAAGGGAGAGGGATAGGGCTAGATCCCAGGTTCGTTATTTATGATGATGAAGATCAGCTCAGCTTGATAAAACGCAGTCTTCAGGAGCTAGGTATCGACCCAAAGAGATATGCCCCCAAAGCCTTCCAGTCAGTTATAACCTCAGCCAAAAGCCAGCTTCTGACGCCAGAGGACTATGCCCAGCGCAGTCGCAGCTATTTTGAAGAAGTGGTGCAAAGAGTCTATGAGCACTACCAGATGCTCCTCACTCAGAGCAAGGCATTAGACTTCGATGACCTCATCATGAGAACATACCAGCTCTTTGACAGCCATGCTCAGGTTCTGGGAAGATATCAGTCGCGCTATCTCCATCTGCTTATCGATGAGTTTCAGGATACCAACATTGCTCAATATGCCCTGGCAAGACAACTAGCAGGGAAGTATCGCAATATCTGCGTAGTTGGTGACCCCGACCAGTCTATATACTCCTGGAGATATGCAGACCTACGTAACATTCTCAACTTTGAGAAGGACTACCCTGAGGCAAAGGTAGTGTGTTTAGAGCAAAGCTACCGCTCTACCAAAACCATCCTTGAGGCAGCCCACAAGGTTATCTCAGTTAACAAGGAGCGCAAGGAGAAGAAGCTATGGACTGAGAACGAGATTGGTCTGCCTCTCAGGATGGTAGAAACTTACAATGAGCAGGAGGAGGCACAATTTGTGGTGAGCGAGATGGAGCGCTTGGTGAGTCAAGGCGAGGCTAAGCCAATCGATTGTGTGGCGATGTACCGCGTCAATGCCCAATCAAGGGCAATTGAGGAAGCCTTTGTTCGCTATGGAGTACCTTACCAGCTAGTAGGTGCTGTTCGCTTCTATGAGCGACGTGAGATCAAGGACATCATCGCCTATCTTAAGCTGATATATAACCCTTATGACAGTATTAGTTTGACTAGAATAATCAATACCCCTGGTCGGGGCATCGGTCAGCGGACTCTGGATGAGCTATCGCAATGGACCAAGGCCCTTGGCATTCCACTGTACACCGGGCTAGAGAGGGTGGCTCAGGAAGAATCTTCCCCTCCTTTTGACACCCGTGCTACCCGAGCGCTAAAGAATTTCTTCAACCTGCTCCAGGAGCTAATTAGGAAAAGCGAAGAACTCAATGTAGTTGACCTTTTAGATTCATTTCTCCAGTTATCGGGATATAGGAACTACGTTCTAGAGTTGGAGGATGGAGAGGAGCGCTGGGATAATATTCTGGAGCTACGCGGGGTAGCCAAGGAATATCAGGGCCTTAAGCCCAAGGAGAGCTTAGCCTCTTTTCTAGAGGGAGTGACCCTGGTCTCTGAAGCTGATGAATTGGATGAGAAGAAGGACGTGGTGACCCTTATCACTCTGCATCAAGCTAAGGGCTTGGAGTTCCCGGTGGTTTTTATTGTGGGGATGGAAGAGGGGGTCTTTCCCCACTTCAAATCCTTTGATGACCCGGCACAGATGGAAGAGGAGCGCCGCCTATGCTATGTAGGGATGACTCGCGCTAAGAAACGGCTCTATTTAGTCCGCGCCTTACGTCGTAGCCTAATGGGAGGAAGCAATGCCCATCCTCCCTCCCGCTTCCTTCAGGATATCCCACCATATCTTATTGACTCTGTAGGTCTGTTTGAATCTGTAGGGGAGCCCCTTGTGGACTCCCGCAAATCGGGAGGGGACAAGCCCCTCCCCTACTTTACCCTTTTGACTCTGGAAGCTGGCGACCATGTGCACCATGCTAAGTTTGGTGAAGGAGTAGTCATAAGCTGCACCCCTGCTAGAGGTGATCAAGAAATCGTGGTAGCTTTTGAAGGGGCGGGGGTGAAGAAGCTGCTATTAAGCCTGGCACCGCTGAGAAGGATAGGATAGCTAAATCTAACCACATAGATACTTGCGTAATAGCAAGGAATACAAGCAAATTCCAAATACTAATTTCTAAACTCTAAACAAATTC
>CAYWDP010000199.1:0-2355 GCA_964457045.1 uncultured Dehalococcoidia bacterium | reverse complement strand
GGGTCTCCTGGGAATCCTTTCGACGGGGCCAGGCCAGGGCCGCAACACACGCAACAAGCAGGACAGACGTGATGCTTAGCCGGATCATGTCGTCTGTCAGTAAGTCATCGCCTCAGGAGAGGCGATGCTAGGACTATCAAAGCTGTAGCGTCGTGAGTTCCGTCACGACGGATGATTGATTTTGCGCAAAAGTGAGTAATTGCAAGATAGCTGTTTGACTTGCGGCACATTTAGAGCGAAAATAGAAGGCTCAAGGGAGATTTGAAATCAATGGATTTTGAGACGATCCTTCTGAAAAAAGAAAACCATATTGCCACCATCACTATGAACCGGCCAGAGGTATTGAATGCTATAAACAATCAACTCGTCGATGAGCTAGTAGCGGCAATGAAGGAGATAGAGCAAGACGATGAAGTGAGGGTGATGGTGCTTACTGGGGCAGGTCGTGGATTTTGTGCTGGTGCTGATGTTAGGACAATGCCAGGTGGAGGTGGGCAGCCAATTCTTTCCTGGGAGGCAAGCCCTGAGGAAGTCCAACGCGGCCTGAATCTCATACTCAATCTATGCGTCTGTCTCCGAAAGCTGAGCAAGCCAACCATCGCCATGGTGAATGGGGTTGCCGCTGGTGCTGGATTCGGCCTAGCGCTAAGCTGTGATATGAGAATAGGCTCAGAGAAGGCCAGGTTTGTATTGGCTAGCGACCGAGTAGGGCTGGTTCCCCCTCTTGGACTTACCTGGCTGTTGCCACGTATCCTGGGATACAGCAAGGCAGCCGAGATTGCCTTCACCGGTCGCCCTGTTGAAGCTGAGGAGGCAGAGCGAATAGGCATACTCAATAAGGTTGTGCCCGCGACTGAGCTGGAGAGAGAGACCATGGCATTAGGTCAGCAGATTGCCAAGGGTCCTCCTATCGCTATTAAGCTGACCAAGCAATTGCTGTATTACGAACTTCACAGGGATCTGGAGCCCCACCTGGATATTGCCGCAGCTTACCAGACAATGTGTCACTACTCTCAAGACCACCGAGAAGGCGTCGCAGCTTGGCGCGAAAAGAGGGAACCAAGGTTTCAAGGGAGATAGCTGAAACCTAGAAAAAAGTCATCGAAATAGGAGGAGAACTCAATGGACAAAAAGGCTGTCCTGAAGAAGGCAAAAAAGGGAAAGAGAACCCTGCTCACGGAAGTTGAATCTAAACAGCTCCTGGAGAAAGCGAGGATAAGCGTCATCAAAACGAAACTGGCTACCTCCATGAAGGAGGCTGTTGCCCTAAGCAAAGAGATTGGTTTTCCAGTAGTGCTTAAGATAGCCTCTCCTGATGTTATCCATAAGAGCGATGCAGGCGGGGTTAAGGTAGGGTTACAAAACGCTACCCAAGTGAGCAGAGCCTATAAGGAGATTATGACCTCCGTTAAGCAAAAGCACCCCAAGGCTACTATTGATGGGGTATCGGTCCAGCCCATGGCAAAGCCAGGGGTGGAGGTAATCATTGGCATGTCCAAAGACCCTCAGTTCGGACCGGTGCTTATGTTTGGTCTGGGTGGAATATTGGTGGAAATCCTCAAAGACGTCTCTTTCAGGATTGTCCCTTTAGCCCGAAGGGACGCCAGGGAAATGATCAGAGATATAAAAGGGTATCCTGTGCTTGAGGGCTATCGAGGGCAGGAGCCAGCCAACGTCCCCTTCCTTGAGGAGATGCTTCTAAAGGTGTCCGATTTTGCCGAGCAAAATCCCGAGATAAAGGAACTCGACCTCAACCCCATATTTGCCTACCGGGATGGCGCCATAGCTGTCGACGCCAGGATAGTGCTTGAGGAAGAGGCGATCAAATGAGGCAAAGATGGTGGATATTTATCTTCGCGGCCCTAACTATAGCCATCATCGCTGGTGGAGCAGTGTTCATCTCCAGGCAATGGGGCGGAGGCAAGGCCATCGAGATAACCCTTCCCTCCACTCCAGCGCCAACCCTAGAGGTTTACTTTAGTGGTGCCATAGCTGACGAGGGCATTTACACCCTTACCGGGGATATCAGCCTTGACGATGCGCTGCAACGAGCTGGCGGGATGGCCGAAGAAGTAGAAACTCCCAGACTCAAGATACGTGTCCTCTATGCCGATGAGAGCCCCTTCGAACAACCTCAGGAAACCAAAATCAACATCAACACCGCCTCTGCTGAGGAACTTCAGACACTATATGGCATTGGGCCAGTAAAGGCCCAAGCTATCATAGATTATCGCAACGAAAACGGGTTCTTTCATACGGTTGAGGAACTAATAAATGTGCCCGGCATCGGTCCTAAGACCCTGGAAAAAATTAGGGACGAAATTACCGTAGTAGATTAACCTTAGACCCGTCCAT
>CAYWDP010000198.1:0-2384 GCA_964457045.1 uncultured Dehalococcoidia bacterium | reverse complement strand
ATGGTATGCTCTAAACCAAAATGTCTCAAGGTATCAGGGAGAGGTTTGCCTGTCTCTCTATCCCAACCCATTTGCTCATAATACTTGCTGCGCAGTTCATTCCAGTAAACCATGATACTCTTACCTTGTGACGGTCCATCTACTGGTGCTGAGCCATATCTAGGTGAGGGGGCATCCATCTCAGCGGTATGGCCATGCCTAATGTTGAACACCCGCAGTAGATTGACGATGCGCCTGCCCACTTCCATCGCTTCTTCTGTAGAAAAGTCCCAGCCAGTGACAGCACCTACTGCCTGGGCAAGCAGTTTTACGTCAGTTCTAGTGGTAAATCGACATATTCCCAAGCAGTCCTCAAACTGCGCAGCACCCTTGCACGGGGCATTCCAGGCTACAGTATCTTCTGGGGAGTTATTTGTGCCCAAAGACGGATTAATAGAAAGCCCTAGGTCTGCTGGCCGCAGCATAGAAAAGCCTTCATCAGTACTCATCTGGGAGACACAGGTATCAAAGAGCATCGGCCATCTACTCCGATGGTCATGACCACGAGGGATGTTACCTTTCATGGTATGAATGGCAAAGGTGGGAGCCTCCCCGCCAATACGCTGCGCTGCCCTCATTGCCCCTTCAGCTAATACATCCCCAAACCCCTGGCGGGTGGCAATCCTGTGGATCATCTGATTAGCTGCCTCATAGTTTCCCCAGGTGAGTTCAATTCCATCCGTATCTTCACGGGTTAGCAGACCTTTCTCATAGCACTCTATTGCCAAACCAAGCGTCCATCCTGTTTCATTGCAATCGATACCCAAGCGGTCTGCTTCGTTAGAGAGAAAGATTGCTGCTGTCGCATCAGTAACACCAATAACCGGTCCGAAAGCAGCAAAGCATTCATACTCGGGCTCCTCACCGACATAGCCTTTGAACGGTCCCTCGGTAAGGGTAATCATATGGCAGTGATGCATTCGGCAGGCCCAGCATGGACTGGGTTTTGGCTGAAAATGGCTGCGGATATAGGGGCCTCCGAACTTCTCCAGCTTTTCCGGCTCAATTTCATAGATACTAGTAGTATAGTTTTTTATTGGCAGAATACCAGTGTTTCCTATTGTGTTCCGCGTAACACCATTGAGCGTTCCCCATGAATATACACCTTCTCTAGCTACTGGGTCATTCGCTATATTATCGTGGAGTTGATTAGCGACGGTAGAGACGCCCTCTTTATCCTTCAAGGTGGGGCGTGCTCTGCTCCTGGCCACGGCGATAGCCTTTAGCTTCTTGGAACCCATCACCGCCCCCACTCCATCATGCGAAGCGGTGTGCCCTTTGTCGAAGAATATACTAGCGAACTTTACCAGGTTCTCACCGGCTGGCCCAATGCTAGCTACACTCATTCCTCGCTCGTCCTGCCCAAACTCACTCTTAACAAGGTCACTTGTCTCCCAAGTGTCCTTGCCCACCAACTGAGAGGCATCTCTCAACTCAGCCCTGCCGTTGTCAATATAGAGATAGACCCGCCTTTTGGCTCTACCCTGCAAGATAATGCCATCATAACCAGAAAACTTAAGATAGGCGCCAAAGAATCCGTTGGATTGAGTAGCGACAGCTCCATTGGTGAGAGCGCCTTTGGTAACCACTGAGATGGTGCCTGAACCTCCCACCGTAGTCCCCCCCAGCGGACCAGTGGCCATAATCATGCGATTAGCCTCGTCAGACCACTCTACCCCGGCAGGGACCTCCTCATAAAGATACTTTGCCCCTATGCCGGTTCCACCTACATACTTCCTTACTGTTTCCTCATCAAGCGTCTCTTCCGTAATTTGTTCACTGGTAAGGTCTACCCTTAATAGCTTCCCGGCATAACCATAAAGTTTGCTCATAATGACCCCCTTTTTTATTTCTAGCCCCCGGAATACACGGGAAGAATAATAATGCTGTCCCCGTCATTGAGTTTGGCTTCTGTCACCTCTGGGAATTGCAAGAGGTTATTGTTGAGAACAACATTGACCTGCTCACTGACTTTTCCTGTATCGGGATTAAAAACCACTTTACGAAAGTCAGTGTAACTGAAGGCAAGATCTGTTAATATATCGCCGATTGTAGCCTCTTCTCCTATCTCCTTCTCAAGGATGACCAAATCAGAGCCTTGTGCATTCAACATGCTGGCAAACGAAGCTGGAAACTTTAATCGAACCTTGCCCACAGTAGGCGCATCACCTCCTTCTTACTTACCTATAATACCTCAGTTTGCTTATCATAGGTAGGTTAATAGTATCACCCTTATTTTAGTCAGTATAAGCCACCCTGTCAAAGAATGACAGACAGATTGCACTCCCTTAATAAGGCAACTCATATGTAGAGGTTGATAAAAGTCTTAGTGTCCACTTCTCCTT
>CAYWDP010000197.1:0-2421 GCA_964457045.1 uncultured Dehalococcoidia bacterium | reverse complement strand
ACAGAGGTTTGACAAATGGAAGGAAATACAGTACAAGAAACCTGCAGACCATATAAATGGTCAGTCGGGACAGCTTCACCGTCCCAGCGAAGGTTCAACATAGCGAACCCCGCATTCAGTTCAGAGATGAACATGTCTATGGAGGTGTGACTCATGGTTAAGCAGGTTAAGATCCCCGACCGATGGGACGTGGAGGTTGACCTGGTATCTGTCGGCTCAAGCGGCGGCGGACTCACCGCAGCCATATTGGGCCATGATCTGGGCCTGAGCACTGTAGTCCTGGAGAAGGCGGATACTTTCGGTGGGGGTACTGCTTTGTCGGGAGGTGCCATCTGGATACCGTTCAACCACCATATGCTGGAGATGGGAATCCAGGATTCCCGTGAGGACACACTGACGTACATACGCGGTGTGAGCATGGGGCACCATGACGAAGAGCTTCTAGCCGCCTACGTAGATACGGGCCCGGAGATGGTCCGCTACCTGGAGGAACACACCGCCTTAAAGATGTCATGTGAGAACGACAGCAGCCGCACGGAATACTGTGCAGACGCGCCAGGCGGTAAGCCCATGGGCCGGAAGCTATGGCCGGACCCTGAAGTCATGCCGCCGATCCTGGAGAAGGCGGAGAAGGCGCACCCTTTGCTGAGCAAGGTGCGCCGGGACCCGGTTAGGTATCTTATAGGCCCGCGTCCGCCGTGGGTCCAGGGGCGAGCCATCATCGGCCCGCTGGTCCTGGCCTGCATCGACCGGGGTATCAACCTGCTCACCAATACCCGCGGCAGGGAGTTGATAGTGCAGAATGGTAGGGTAATAGGCCTGCGAGCTGAGCGTGAGGGCAAGGACTTCTTTGTAAGAGGCAAGAGAGGGGCTTTGCTGGCTACCGGAGGCTTCGAGTGGAACGAGGAGATGAACAGGAGGTTTATATACTCTCCTCCTTTACATGCCTACACGGCGCCTTCCAATGAGGGAGACGGTCATATAATGGGAATGGAGGTGGGTGCTGCCGTGGCGCTCATGGACCACAGCATATTCCAACCCGGCGTTAACCTTCCCGGCGAAATCGTAGAGGGGGGCAAGCCCTTCTACCGGCCCTTTATCTATGGCTACCCATATATGATCATGGTAAACCGTCATGGTAAGCGCTGCTGTAATGAAACCTTCTATCCAGACATGGGTAGGGCATTCCTTGCCTACGATCGAATGAACGGAGAATTCACCAATGTGCCTATATTCTGGATATGCGATCAAGCCTTCAGAGATATATTTCAAGTGATTAACATTAAGCCAGGCACCGAGTTGAAGGAGTGGATGAAACGGGGTGATACCCTGCCTGAGCTGGCTGAGGCATTGGGCATTCCGGGAGATAACCTGGTGGAGACGGTAGAGCGGTTCAGTAGGTTTGCCAAAGAGGGGAAGGACCCCGACTTCCACCGTGGAGAGAGTACCTATGACCGTCAGTGGGGTGAATTCGTGTTCCCCGGCCGCAAGCCCAGTCCGGTCTTGGGTCCCTTAGAGAAGCCACCCTTCTATGGGGTGAAGCTCGGTTTAACCACGGCCGGCAACCTGGGAGGACTGGTGACCAATGCCAATGCCGAGGTAATAGATGTCCGAGGAGAAGTCATACCGGGCCTGTACTGCACCAGCAACACGCAGGCCATGCTACCCATAGGCCACCACTACGACAGCGGCGCTGCCCAAGGCAAGAGCATGGTCTTCGGCTATATTGCCGCCCGGCACATGGCCAAAGGCGGAAAACAGAAGTAAGGACAGGTTTCCAAAACCGTCCAAAAGGGAGGTAGATATCCCGGTTTGCCCCCCACAGGAAGGAGGTTGCTATCATGGCTGATCTAGCGGAACTCGAGGCAAGAATGAAACGGTTTGAGGACATTGAGGCCATCAAGAGGCTGAAATACAAATACTTCCGTACCCTTGACAGCAAGCTGTGGGATGAGCTAGCGGAGTGCTTTACCGAGGATGCAACGACGGCTTATTCTGGTGGAAAGTACAGCTTCCAGGGTAAAGATGCCATTATGAAATTCCTCAAGGAAGGCCTAAACCCTACGATGATCAGCATGCATCAGTGCCATCACCCCGAGATTGAGCTAACCAGTGATACCACAGCCAGGGGTGTATGGGCTTTACAAGACTATGTCATCGTTACGCAGGCAAATATATCCCTGAGGGGAGCAGCCTTCTACCACGATGAATATGTCAAGGTGAACGGGGAATGGAAGATAAAACATACCGGCTATGAGCGCATCTTCGAGGAAATTTGGGACAGGGGGGAAACTAAGAGCTTGAAAATCACAGATAGCATGTTTCCATCCTCAACCGAGTCGTTGTGAAGGCTCAGAAAGTCATAAGACCGAGGCTGTTTAAAAATGTAGTTCAGGCTGTCTAAAAACCTCATATCGGGTA
>CAYWDP010000196.1:0-2454 GCA_964457045.1 uncultured Dehalococcoidia bacterium | reverse complement strand
TTTAAGATCAACCTGCTGTGCCAATCAAAAGAGAAGTCAGTGGAGTTTAGTAATGAGTCTGGGATACGCTTTGATTGAATCATGTGGAAAAGGCGTTCGATTTGTGGGTCATTAAGTCTCTCGAAAAGCCAGCGTGCCCAATAATCGATCCTTAGCTCTTTAGAGAGTATTCCTCTCCACTTCTTTTCATAGCTGCCAAATACCTTGGCTGAAAAATCATTGCTGCCAAGCGCTTGATGCAAGGTATCGGCTGCTATTTGGGCACAAAGGAGGCTATAATATATCCCCCCGCCGGTAGTTGGCTTAACCTGTCCCGCTGCATCCCCTACCACGATCACCCTCTCCCTTGAGGTTTTAGGCAAGGGTTTAAGAGGGATGGCCCCGTAGCTTATCTTTGCCTCTGAGGAGGCTACCTTACCCTGGCTTGCCAGATTATTAAGAAAACCCTTCAAATATGAGCCAGTATGGTGGCGAGAGAGAAGTCCAGCTAAGGCCTTTCCCTGAAAGGTAGGCACCAGCCAGGCAAAAAACCCCGGGGCTATGTGGTTACCGAAATACACCTCCACCTCGTCAATTCCCTTTGCTTCCACCTCTGCTTGGGCACCCATAACAAAGTCGCCGCTTTTGCCCAATCCCAGGGATTGTGGCAGCTGGGAGCCAAATCCAGAGGCAATAACCACTGTTTTCCCTTCAAAATTTGCTTTTTGCTCCCCATTCTCAGCCTCTACACGAACAAGGTTCTCTGTTGTGGCGATATCTCTCACTGGGCTATCCAAAAGATAATCTGCCCCTTGTGCTTGTGCTCTTCTGGCTATGACAGAATCGAAAACTGAGCGGTCCACTATGTAGGCTTGCACCTCCTCCTTTTGCACTCTGAGGGATTCTCCTGAAGGGGCGAAGAACCTGGCAGACCTTGCCTCTCTCAAAATAGCTTCTTTACCAAAAGGGAAGGCATCAAGGCATTCCTTCCCCAAAATGCCGGTGCAACAAGCTGCCTCACCTACCCTTTCACGCTGCTCAAGGACGATTACCTTGTGCCCCCAGGTGGCTAATTTATTAGCGATGTAGCTCCCGGTGGGGCCAGCCCCGACTATAAGTGTATCGTACAGCTCTCTCCTCCGGCAGACACTGAATCTCGGTCTTTCGAGGAATAATAGTATTATATAAGGTTTTTGTTGAGAGCGTTTGGTAACCCCTTCTGTCATTCTGACCCCGATTTTTGTCGGGGGAAGAATCTAGAGACCCTTCGCTAGCGCTCAGGGTGACACTAAACACCCTTTTTTGTTGTAAATTGATGTATTCTCAGATAAAATATAACATAAGTTAGTCTCATTTTAACCCTTTTGGGGGGCAGGAGGTTAGGATGGAAAGGGGAACCCGGAAGGTGAAGACTGGGTTGGCCCAGATGCTGAAGGGCGGGGTGATTATGGATGTGGTCACCCCAGAGCAGGCGAAAATAGCTGAGGAGGCTGGAGCCTGTGCTGTAATGGCGCTGGAGCGGGTTCCAGCAGACATCCGTGCTGCTGGCGGGGTGGCTCGTATGGCTGATCCTGGGGTAATCTTGGCTATCATGGAGGCGGTAACTATCCCTGTAATGGCTAAGTGCCGTATTGGGCACTTCGTGGAGGCGCAGGTGCTGCAAGCCTTAGGTGTAGATTTCATAGATGAGTCTGAAGTGCTCACCCCTGCCGATGAGGCCCATCATATCTGGAAGCACGATTTCAAGGTTCCTTTTGTCTGTGGCTGTCGCGACCTGGGTGAAGCCTTACGCCGTATTGCTGAGGGTGCTGCCATGATTCGAACCAAAGGTGAGGCAGGCACGGGGAACATTGTGGAAGCGGTAAGGCACATGCGGGCAGTTATGGATGGTATTCGGAAGCTGGTAAACTTACCTGAGGAGGAACTGGTGGCCGAGGCCAAGGCTTTAGGGGCACCTTTGGAGTTGGTCCTGGAGGTTCATAAAACCGGCAAACTCCCGGTGGTCAACTTTGCTGCCGGTGGAGTAGCCACTCCAGCAGATGCAGCCTTGATGATGCAGTTGGGGGCTGAGGGGGTCTTCGTTGGCTCAGGTATTTTTAAATCAAGTGACCCCGAGGCCAGGGCAAAGGCCATTGTCAAAGCTACCACCCATTATCGGGATGCCAAGATTATTGCTGAAGTGTCTAAGGGCTTGCGAGCCGCTATGCCCGGACTGGATATAAAGACAATGCCTGAAGAGGAATTGCTGTCAACCAGAGGTTGGTAGAGAGTGTTTAACAATCCTAATTGTCATTCTGAGCCCTTTGCTTTCTGTCATTGTTACGAAAATAGGGTTTTTCCCGTTCGCCCTGAGCCTGTCGAAGGGCCGTTCATGGTTCGACAAGCTCACCACGAACGGCGTCCGGCACATCTATTTTCATTGTCCGTGGTGCCAATAATTGGCATGATAGATTCTGAGCGAAGTGAAGAATCTGA
>CAYWDP010000195.1:0-2461 GCA_964457045.1 uncultured Dehalococcoidia bacterium | reverse complement strand
CCAGATATTCCGCAGGGTCCATCTCCCCTATTCTATCTTCCAACTCCTTCAGCTTGGCCTCGATCTTGTCAATCCTCGCCTGGAGCCCTCCCTTGTAGAGCGACTCATAGTCGTACCCGGGTAGGGCGCGGCTCTCTTCCCAGGTCTGGGGGTAGACGCTGGCGGCGGTAGGGTCCTTTCCTACTATTGGCCTCAAGAAACTGGGCATCTCCTCCCATATCCGATCCCGCACGCACCTTCCCTCCCAGTACGCGCAGATGTCTTCGACAATCTCCTTCCTCTCCTCCTCGGTTACCATGTCGGAGAAACCGCCAGTGGTAACCCCCTCAGGCATCCACCACGCGCTGGCCTCGGGGTACCATCTTATCTCGTCCGGCGCCCCGTTGGCGTCACCCACAATAAGCTCACCAGGCTTGATGAAGATGGGCATCTCCTCACACAGCTTCTCCACCGCCTTCGCCCTGCGGATGGCCCACGGCTGCCCCTCCGTCTCCCTATAGGCCCTGGTCACCAGCCTCGCCCTGTCCAGATCAACTTTGATCCCCTGCCCTTCGCGGAAGGTAGTCTTACCTATCCCGGCAGCCACGTTGACCCACTCCTTGGTTACCGCCGCTTTCCAGTATAAGGCGTCCCTAAGCCTGGCGGTGCGGGGTGTGGAGCCATAACCCCACTCATGGGGCACACTCTTAGTTACAATGTCCTCGAAGGAAATACTACCTGGCTTCGGTATCTCTGTTCTTACCTTCAGTATCTGTGACATTGCCCTCTACCTCCCTCTCTTTAGTCGGGACGGTATACCCCCATTTGAACCATTCCAACAAAATTATAACACATTGTCAAAATTTCTTATTCCGAATATCGCATCAATCACTATCTTTAGATAGTGACTGGCTGCCTGTTGTGACAGAGTGAAGAGAGGCAGGCTCATTTGTGTTGGATAAGTCGACAGAAAGGTTCATAGTTGACAAAGTTGAGAATGAAATAGGATACTTCTTAATGATGGAACGGAGGGCATAAACCATGAAGGCAGCTGTATCATACCAGATCAATACTCCGATGCGAGTAGAGGAGGTTACTCTTGATGAGCCACAAGACCATGAAGTCCTAATAAAACTTGTGGCTGCTGGGACCTGTCACAGCGACCTCCACTTTCTCAAGGGCGACATCCCCGTCGCCATGCCTGTTGTAATGGGGCATGAGGGAGCTGGAATTGTGCAAAAGGTGGGGCCTGGTGTAAGCACACTCCAGCCCGGTGACCACGTGGTGCTCATGGTGGCATTCTCCTGCGGGAAATGCTCTTACTGTGCTGAGGGTCGGCCCACCCTTTGCGTAGAGAACCTGCCTATTCAGATCATGGGCACCCTTCCCGGGGGAGGAATACGCTTACACAAAGGCGATCAAGACCTGCACCACCTCTTTGGCCTGGCCTGCTTTGCTGAATATGCTGTAGTGCATGAGCGTTCAGCAGTGAAAATCCGAGAGGATGCCCCCCTTGAGGTGGTGTGCCTCTTGGGCTGTGGCACCAGCGCTGGCATAGGTGCTGTTCTCAATACAGCAGGGGTCAAGGCTGGCGAAAGCATAGTTATCTATGGCTGTGGTGGCGTGGGATTGAGTGCAGTTATGGCAGCCAAGCTGGCTGGAGCGGGGAAGATTATAGCCGTTGATATGTTGGATACGAAACTGGAAATGGCTAAGGAACTTGGCGCTCATTACGTTATCAATGCATCCCAGGAGAACCCCCAGCAGAAGGCCCTTGAGCTAACTGGCACGGGGGTACACTACGCTGTTCCGTGCGTAGGTAACGCGGATGCTATTATGCAGGCCTATGGCTCTCTTCGTATGGGAGGCAAGTGCGTCGTAGTCGGATTGCCACCCATCGGTGTCAATCTCAATATCGCTCCCTATGAACTTCTCCTGGGGAAGACTATTACCGGGACTACCCAGGGCGACATAAGAGCGTTTGTTGACATACCAAGATATGTTGATTTATTCATGGATGGCAGACTCCCCATTGACAAGCTGATCACCAAGAGCTGCAACTTGGAAGAAATCAATGAAGCCTACGAGGCACTGGAGAGGGGAGAGGTAGTACGCACCATAATCCGGTTTTAGCACTAGCCTTCTAGGATAGAAATCTTTTCACAGGAGGTTATCATGCCGGATGAAACATTCGATGCAGTGATCGTTGGGGGAGGGAATAAGGCCCTATTCCTTGCCATGTACCTCACCAAGTATGCTGAGATGAGCGTCGGCGTATTTGAGCGGAGGCACGAGGTTGGCGGTTGCCTGGCTACTGAGGAGACGGCAGCCCCAGGGTTTCGTACCAATACCCACGCCACACTGCAGTTGCCCTTCTACTATTTGCCACTCTGGCGGGATTTCCCTGAATTCTGGGAATATGGGGCTAGGATCGACCAGCATCTCTGTACCGATGGTGCCATCTTCAGAAACAATCAGACCT
>CAYWDP010000194.1:0-2502 GCA_964457045.1 uncultured Dehalococcoidia bacterium | reverse complement strand
ATGCATCTTGACAAGATTTCAGGAATGTATCAATATGTTGGCAGCGATAATTGAGACGGAGGTGAAGCATGGCAGAGTTACGTGACGAATCAGACTTACGTGAGCGAATGGTGAGACTTCAGGAACAACTCAAAAGCTCCGCAGAGGCGCGCACGTCACATGAGCCAGTCACCAGAGTTGAGGAAGAGGTAAAAGACATTGTCGACTGGCACATGTTAAATGAGCGAGTGGACAAACTTGAGGACCAAGCAAAGGACACCGCCGAGTGGCAGAGGTTTGATAGGCGACTGGTGAGGGTTGAGGAGCGGCTGGACCATATTGTGGATTTGCAGAGGAAGGAGATCTTCCAGAACACTTTGGCTATAGCCTTTGCCATTGCTCTTGGCATGACGGGCAGCGTCTTAGCTGTGCTGGCAATTTTGAAGATTTTCTGAAGAGGTCGGGGGCGCCCCCCTTTTCCTGCTTCAATAATATGTCGGAGCTGAAGAAGCAGCGGTTTGCAGTGAATGTGCCAATCATTGATAAATCATTGATAGATAATTGCCAGGTTTTTGAAATTTTACAGAGCTGAAGTGACTAAAATATTTACCTTGGTTGGAGAGACCAACCTGCCGCCCTCCCAGGAAAAGATTTTGGAATTCCTTAAACTGCATCCCTATGAGGTCTTCGCAATTAAGGAAGTGAAAGAAATAGCTCAAACCTTAGGGATGAACAAGAGCAATGCTAGCTGGTGTTTCTGGGCTTTGGAGAAGAAGCACCTGATTGGCAAGCGGAGACTGGGCAGAAAGGTCTACTATGGCTCATTGGAGGCAATAAATCAGCTGGATAGGGAACTGAGGAAGAAGGGAGAGCAGCAATAAAGGGCAAATTAATGCGAAGGAGGTAAGCATATGGGAGCAAAGCTCCAAGGTAGGAGTGGAGTGGTCACCGGTGCGGGGCGGGGGATTGGCAGGGAAATAGCCCTGGCGCTAGCCTCAGAGGGAGCCAAGGTATTGGTTAATGATCCCGGTGTGAGCCGGGTGGGAACAGGGAGTGATGCTGCACCTGCGGACGAGGTAGTCACCGAAATCAGAAAGCACGGTGGGACAGCTATGGCCAACTATGATTCGGTGACTGATTTCGCCGCTGCCGAGGGGATTGTCAAGAGTTGCCTCGATAACTTCGGTCGGATAGACATCCTGGTCAACTGTGCTGGCATTCTTCGGGATCGCATGATCTTCAATATGTCGGAGGAGGAGTGGGACATAGTACTCAGTGTCCACCTCAAGGGCACTTTTAACATGTGTCGTCAAGCCTCTCGATTGATGAGGGAGCAGAGATACGGGCGAATAATAAATGTTGCCTCGGCTGCCTGGCTGGGCAGCACAGGACAATCCAACTATAGTGCTGCCAAAGGAGGGATAGTAAGCTTTACCCGCAGCATTGCCTTAGAATTGGGAAGATATGGCGTAACCTGCAACTGTATCGTCCCTATGGCAGCCACTAGGATGACTCTGGATGAGGATGTAAAGGCAAAATTTAAGACGCAGCTAGATTCAGGAGCTATTACTAAAGAGCGGTATGAAGAGCTGGTAAATATGCCTGGACCTGAGTTTGTGGCTCCAGCCGTAGTTTATCTAGCTACAGATGCAGCAGCCAACGTAAATGGTCTAGTTGTTCGCAGTGCCGGTGGCACAGTGGGTGTATACTCAGAACCATCAATAGTAAAAATCATTCACAAAGACTACAGGAAAGAAGGTCCCTGGACGGTGGACGAACTGGCTGACCTCGTGCCCAAGATATTGCTTGTTGGTTATGTCAACCCGGCACCACCTGAGGAAAAGGCAAAATAGAAAAAATCAGAGGGCTCAACTTTTACCATACCTATCGTAGAACACAATCTCGGAGAGTTCCTTTCTTGGTCTTGCCTCCGGCTCCTCATCAGAGTAACCTAGTGGGGTCATTTCTACAAATACAATGTCCTGTGGCAGTTGGAGTATCTCGGCTGCCTTCTTAGCATCTACCCATCCCACATGGACTGTGCCCAGGCCCAAAGAGCAAGCTGCCAGAACCAGATTTTGCATCGCTAAAGCTACATCGAACATGAACCAGTCGCCTTTATCGGTACAGACCTCGCCTCGCTTGTAACCTGATTTTCCCAACTCAGCACAGGCTGCTATAACTACTGGTGCTTCTCTAATAGCTGAGATGGCTGCATTGCCGGGGCTAAGGGCCTCCGCCAGCTCAGCCTTAACCACAGCGTCTCGCACCACTATAAACCTCCAGCATTGGGTGTTTCGCCAAGAGGGAGCCCAACGAGCAGCCTCCAGAACAACCTTGAGATCCTCTTCTTTCACTGGGTCTGCTTTGTAGCGGCGAATGCTTCTTCTTGCTTGAATGGCTGATATTACCTCCATCTTGCTCCTTTCTTTGAGCCCTTTCTATTGTTGAGGCTGTTTAATTTTGATTCTAGCTTCAATTTAGGCATTTTGGAAGCTCTTCACCCCCAAACTTCCGTAGTGC
>CAYWDP010000193.1:0-2525 GCA_964457045.1 uncultured Dehalococcoidia bacterium | reverse complement strand
ATATACCTTGACCATGCAGCTACTACACCTACACATCCTGAGGTAGTGGAAGCTATGTTGCCCTATTTTACTGAGGCCTTTGGCAATCCCTCCAGCCCCTATTCCCTGGGACAAGAGGCGAAGGCGGCTGTAGAGGAAGCAAGAGATAAAATTGCCCACCTTATTGGTGCTCAAAGTGAAGAGATTATCTTTACCAGTGGAGGAACAGAAGCAGATAACTTTGCCATAAAAGGGGTAGCTTATGCTAGTCAGCATAAGGGCAATCACATCATTACCACCTCCATTGAGCATCATGCGGTGCTCGAACCCTGCAAGTTTCTGGAGAGACAAGGGTTTAAGGTGACCTATCTTCCTGTAGATAAGAGTGGTCTGGTCGATCCTGAGGAGATCAAAAAAGCAATCACTAATAAGACCATTTTGATTTCAGTAATGCACGCCAATAATGAGGTAGGCACTATAGAGCCAATAGTCGAAATAGGTAAAATCGCTAAAGAAAAGGAGATTTATTTCCACACGGATGCAGTGCAGACAGTGGGACATATCCCGGTAAATGTAGATGAGCTTGGGGTGGATTTGCTAGCTATGTCAGCTCATAAACTCTACGGACCGAAGGGGATTGGGGCACTTTATGTTCGCCAGGGGACAAGAATCACCCCCTTTATGCATGGTGGAGGGCAAGAGAGAGGACGCCGGGCCAGCACCGAAAATGTTCCAGCAATTGTTGGATTCGGCACGGCAGCAGAGATCGCCCAAAGGGAGATCGACAAAGAAGTAGAAAGCTTGATTCCTCTACGGGATAAATTCATTCAGGGTCTCTTTGAGCGAATTGCCCAAATTCACCTCAATGGTCATCCTTGGCAGAGACTACCTAATAATGTCAATGTAAGCATAGAATTTGTGGAAGGAGAATCCCTACTTATTAGTTTGGACTTAGAGGGTATCGTTGCCTCTAGTGGTTCAGCCTGTAGTTCAGATGCTTTAGAGCCGTCTCACGTGTTATTGGCATTAGGGTTACCCGGTGAGCTTGCTCGTGGCTCCTTGCGATTTAGCTTAGGGAGGGGGACTACTGAGGAGGAGGTAGGTCGGGTCCTGGAGGTGTTACCCCGGATCGTGACTAGGCTACGGTCTATATCACCGCTCTTAAAAAGTAGAACCTAAGTATAGAAGCACTTGTCTGAAGATAGCCGGGGGAAGGGATGAAAAACAAAGAAGCTGTTTTGCAGGTAGAAGGGATGGATTGCCCTAGCTGTGCTATCACAATTGAGAAAAGCTTGTCTCAAGCAAGGGGGGTCTCGAATCCAGCCGTTAACTTCGTCACTGGAAGAGCAAGCTTGGAATACAATCCGAATGAGATAGACATAAGTGAAATCATAAAAGTGGTGGAAAGGGCAGGATATAAGGCTAGGGAATTCGAAAGGGGGCTAAAAAGTGGAGAGGAAAGAAAGATACGAAAGGGGTGGTATCTTTTCGTCCTCGGCGTTGCTCTTACTATCCCCATAATCCTGATAGAGTTCCTTTTCGATTTCTCTGGGGAAACGCTTCTCCTTTTCCTCCTGGCTACACCGGTTCAATTTGTGGTAGGGCTGCCCTTTTACAGGAGAGCTTACGGTGCCTTAAGGAGCAGGACAGCAACTGTAGATACGCTGGTTGTTTTGAGCACCTCTGCCGCCTACTTCTATAGCCTTGCCGTCACCTTTTTCATCGCTGGGTCTACATTTTATGAAGCTTCGGCAGCGATCATAACCACCATAACCCTGGGCATGCTATTGGAAGATATATCCTGTAACAGGGCAGGCGAGGCAGTCAGGAAGCTGATGGGATTGGTGCCCAAAACAGCCAGAGTGATAAGGCAAGGAGAGGAACAAGACATCCCTGTGGGGCATGTCCTTGTCGGGGATATTGTTGTAGTTAGACCAGGGGAAAGGATACCGGCAGACGGGGTAGTTACTGAAGGTTATTCTGCCGCCGATGAATCAATGATTACTGGCGAATCTATATGGGTGGAGAAAGGCGCAGGCGATGAAGTTATCGGAGCTACCATAAATAGAACAGGCATGCTAAAGTTCGAAGCAAAGAGGGTTGGCAGTGATACCGCGCTGTCCCAGATAATCAGGTTGGTTGAGGAGGCTCAGGGGGCAAAGGCACCGATTCAAAGAATTGCCGACAGAGTGGTTTCCTACTTTGTCCCCGGGGTTTTAATCTCAGCTCTGCTCGCTTTTTCCATCTGGTATTTCTGGCTCGATGCCACCTTTCTTTTTGCACTAACAGTTTTTGTAGCTATGTTGGTAGTTGCTTGCCCTTGTGCTTTAGGAATTGCTACACCGACCGCAGTGATGGTTGGCATGGGTAAGGGCGCCGAGCATGGAGTCTTAGTCAAGAGTGGTCGAGCCCTGGAAACGGCTTACAAAGTTAACGCCGTCGTGTTTGACAAGACCGGGACTTTAACCAAAGGGAAACCAGAGGTGACCGATATTATCGGCGTAGACAGCAATGATGAAAAGGAGATATTGAAATTTGTCTCTATT
>CAYWDP010000192.1:0-2594 GCA_964457045.1 uncultured Dehalococcoidia bacterium | reverse complement strand
CCTCGCAATGACACTAAACACCCCCCTTTTGAGAAATTGATATAATATGAGGCAGGAAAAACTTTCACAGGCCAAAAATACCCTAGCTAATCGAGGAGGATCAGAATGGGGGAGATTAAGAGTGCCTTCGAGAAAGCCATGGAAAGGGTGGAAAAGATTGGAGAGGCTTCAGAAGAAGAGCTTATGAAGTGGAAGTATACCCCCGAAGGGCAGAGGCTGGCTGCTGGTTATCTTAAAGAGGAATGTAACCTGACCGCTGAGCTGGGTAAGTATAAAGAGGAGGAAAAACGCTTCGTCGCCCAGGGGGCTGAAGAGGTGCTGCTGAGAAGTATAGGTCTCCCCAAAAATGAGTTGGCTAAGAAAAACAACAGAAGGGCAATGGAGGCTATTAAGGCTCTAAAAAGAGATAAGGCCAGTGTGGAGAATGTTTACAGCAAAATGAGGCGTATCTTCAGCCACTATGAGCAAGAAGGGGAGCAGCAAAGAAGGCAAACCTATGAGATGCTGAAACAGGATTTCCAGTCGAAGATACAGCAGGCAATCCAGCAGCAGACTGGCGTACCGGCGGGGGTTAAAATAGATGTGGAGCGCCAGCCTCAGTTTCAGGAGGAGTGGCGCAGGATTTTAGCTCAACTGGATTCTCAATACCAAAAGCTACTTGAGGAATATAAGCAGGAGATACTGGACATACGCTAAGCACCCAGTTCTTTTTCGAAGGCTTGATAGGACCTGGCATCAAAGAGGCAAAAAATCACTCTTCCAATCCCAGTTTCACCTTCAAGATAGCTTTTGGTGGTGGAAATCATGATCCTAGAGCATCTATCCAGAGGAAAGCCAAAGATACCGGTGCTTATGGCAGGGAAGGCGATGTTCTTCAGCTTGTGCTCGTCTGCTAGCTTGAGGCTATTTAGGGTAGCCTTCCTCAATTTCTCGTCCTCGTTCCCCTCCCCATAGCGAGGTCCCACAGCATGGATTACGTGTTTCGCCTTAAGATTGCCAGCGGTGGTGAGCACCGCACCTCCAACGAAGGTGCCCCCAATCCTATCACACTCCTCCTGAATCCTAGGTCCTCCCTTCCTGGCGATGGCACCGGCAACCCCTCCCCCCAGTTTTAAGGCAGCGTTGGCAGCATTAACAATAGCATCAGCCTCAAGTTCAGTGATATCTCCCTGAACTAGCTGTATAATAGCGTTCTTAATCCTTTTCTCCATAAATCCCCCTTTTTCTCCCTTCTTTAATTATAATAAATTAGAGGGCTAGGACTAAACTATGAGCACTTACTATAAACCCTTCAAAGAATGCCATGTCGAGGAGTTCATTGCCTATTGGGAGCAGTTTTACTATAGTAAGATTCCCGATCAGGTTTATCAAGCTAACCTAAATATAGGTGGTGAGTTAACGGAGTCCAACATTGACATCCTATGGCGATGGAAGAATGAACGGTATGGCATCCCGAAGATTGCCCCTACAAATAGGATTTTGCCAGAGATCAACGCCTTCAGAAGACTGCCAACCATAACGGAAGAAGCAGAGCAAAGCTTTTGGCAAAAGGCAAGTACAGTGTCGGCGTCAAGCATTACCTGGCAGGTATTCATATTCCATATAGCCCGACCTGAGGATTACCCTATCTTGGATCAACACGTGATGCGAGCCTTTCTCTGTCTTAGGGAGGGATATGTCTATCTGAATCCGAAACAAACCAGCTCTCCCTGCCGCAGCTATCCCAGGTTTCGCACTGTCTACCATCCTTACCGAGACCTCTTTTTCCAGTTAGTGAAGGAGGGCTCGTGCTCCGAGACCAAGGCAGCTGACCGTGCCCTATGGGCTTTTGGCAAGCACCTGAAGAGACTGTACCAAAGAGACGGAGCATTAAGGCTGAGCTAGGGTCAGCCGAAGGCATTGAGCCCCGAAAATAGCGATTGCTGCCCTTTCATAGGGCGGGTGCTCTGCCACCCGCTCATTTTCGCAGGGGACAGAGCCCCTGCACTATATTTGAAAAATTTAATCGCCGATTTAGGGTTGAGTTATGTCCCAGGTAGGAAGTAGAATAAAGAACAAACTTTCAAAGCTAATCAAAGAGGTCAACCCATGAGTGAATTGTTTGAGAGCAAAAAGGCTAGGTTAAAAGAGCTGATTAAAGCATTGCATGCCGGAGCGAACCCAGAGGAAATGAAAGAAAGGTTCAAAGAAGTCCTGGAGGATATAGGTCCGCTGGAGATCGCTAAAGTAGAGCAAGAGCTTATTGAAGAGGGTATGCCGGCAGAAGAAGTCCGCAGGCTTTGTGATGTTCACCTGGCTGTCTTCAGAGAGTCGCTTGAGAAACCAAAAATTGAAGTCCCACCCGGGCATCCGATACGTATACTCTTGAAAGAGCATGAACTGGTGAAAGGATTTGTGGAGCAAATCTCCCACCTTCTTCCCAGGGTTGAGCAGGCTAAGGCTTTTAAAGGAATTGAAAACGAGATGTCAAAACTGGGAGAACTTTTGAGGCATCTCAAGGAATATGAGAAGCATAAGGTCAGAGAAGAGAACTCCCTGTTTCCTTATCTGGAAAAACATGGGGTAACCCAACCACCAGCCATAATGTGGACAGA
>CAYWDP010000191.1:0-2595 GCA_964457045.1 uncultured Dehalococcoidia bacterium | reverse complement strand
GGCTCTTTGGCATCTCCAATGACATATACCTCGGCCACCTCATCCTTGATCTTCTGGCTCAACTCATCAACCGGTCTCGTACCACAAGCCAGGACAATATAGTCCATGCCACGAATAGTCTCTTCCTGTCCATCCCTGGTGATCACCACCCCGTCCTCAAGAACTTCCTTCACCGTAGCTGAGGTGATAGCCTTAACCCCCTTCTCCTGTAGCCTCGGCAGAAGCAGAATCCTGGTCTGTGGTATTATGTCGAGGCCTATATCTGCCAACATCTCCACAATGGTGACAGCGGTATGACCTGTAGTCTGATTGTAACCCGGGTCAGCCAGCATATCGGCTAATTCGCACCCCACCATGCCTCCGCCAATAATGAGCACCTTCCCACGAGATATGGCAACCTTCCCTTTCAACACGGCAGTGCCAGCAACTACCTTAGGCCCATCCACACCTGGTATAGGCGGGATAAGGCACTCGCCCCCGGTAGCCACAACAACAACATCCGGTTTCATCTCCTCGATCAGCTCTGGTGTAACCTCCTTATTCAGCTCGACTCTAACCCCAGCCTTTTCCACCTGCACAGAGAGATATATGATCCACTTGCTTAGCTCCTGTTTCATAGGAGGGACAACAGCCAAGTTCATCTGTCCTCCCAGCCTTGCCTCCTTCTCATAAAGGGTCACCTGATGCCCCCTCAAAGCAGCTACACGCGCTGCTTCCAGTCCCCCTGGACCCCCACCAACTACCAGCACCCTTTTCGGCTTCGCCGCCGGAGTAATAGCCATCTCCTTCTCCCTGCCCACGGTAGGGTTAATGACACAGGTCATCGGCTCATAGGTTAGCTGCGTACGAAGGCATCCCATGCCGCAACTGGTACAGGGAGCAATATCTTCAAACCTTCCCTCAGCCGCCTTGTTGGGTAACTCCGGATCAGCCAGCAGAGCTCGCCCCATGACTACCATATCCGCCTGGCCTTTATCCAATATGTCTTCGGCTAATCGCGGGTCGGTGATTTTGCCCACCACCATTACCGGCACATCCACCACCTGCTTTACCGCCGCAGCAGCAGGAACATTCAATCCCGATGGAGCACCCATACAGGGCAGTATCCTCCAAAAGAGGTCGGGAACCACTCCTCCCGAGATGTGGAAGGCATCCACCCCCGCTTCCACCAGCTTGGGTGCTATGTACTGTGTATCCCGTATGTCTCTCCCACCCGGTAGATGCTCATCACCGGAGATTCGCAGGATTACGGGGAAGTCACGACCCGCCTTAGCTCGGATACTCTCTATAACCTCTAGAAGGAATCTGAGCCGCCCGTCAATTGTGCCGCCATAGGCATCAGTTCGCTTGTTGCGTAAAGGCGACAGAAACGAACCGGCTAACATGTAGCTGTGAGCTGCGTGAAGTTCAACTGCATCGCACCCCGCCTCCCTGGCTCTCCTCGCCGCCTCACCATACTGCTCTACTATCGGCTTGATCTCCTCCAAAGCAAGTTCACGACATACTTGCCCGTGCGTCTTGCACACCACTGGAGACGGTCCCACAGGCTGAACCCCTTTCAGCCAAGAGAAGGACTCCGGTCCAGGATGACTGATCTGTGGAGCCACCTTGGCCCCGTGGGCGTGCATGGCGTCAACAAACTTCTTAAAGCTCGGAATGAGCTTGTCATCCCACAAACCTACCGTCTGCAGTATGTATGGGAATGCGCCATCGACGGTGACAACCTCGAAGATAATCAGCCCTACGCCACCTTTAGCACGCGCCTCCCAATAGTCAATCATCTTCTGCGGAATGGTACCGTCCTCAGGCGCCCAGTTTGTCGTCATAGGAGCCATGACGATGCGGTTCTTCACTTCCATGCTTCCGATGTTAATTGGGCTGAATAACTTCTTCAACGCTTTCATCCTCAACCCTCCTTCTCTTGAGCAGTCATAAACAGCATGAACTCATTCACTAAAAAAGCTGAAATTCCACACTCAGGCTCATAAGTGTTGCGCCTGAGCCTCTGAGTCAACATCGCTTGTATCTCACCAGCGCACTGCACCCGGACTGGTTGCCTCCCGAAAATAGCGATTGCTGCCCTTTCATAGGGCGGGTGCTCTGCCACCCGCTCATTTACGCAGGGAACAATCCGCCTTGCGGACTCCGATACTTTGTTCGGAGAGCCCCTGCCCTATATTTGGAAAATTTAATCGCTCATTTTGGGTTGCCTCTAAATAATATGGGTAGGGCAAACTAGATGTCAAATGACAACCAGATCGGTCCACCAACTTGACACTGAACCCAATAAATATAAACTTCTTTGAGGAGAAAGTGGAATAAGGAGAAAAGAGACTGTTTAAGAATGTAGCGAGCCTGTCCGAAAAGTCCTACTACTTGCGGAGGAAGGAGACTCTGATATGTTTATAGCTTAACCCGTATCAGAGACTCCGCCCTTTAGGGCGGAGAGCATCACCATTGCCTCCAACGGCGGTGTTTACACCGCCATAAGACAAGCGACCTGAAGGTCACCTTTGGAGGCTAGAGCTAGTGAAGCTCCCCAGCCTGAAGGCTGGGGTCTCTTTGCCTACCCTACTAAAGAGAAACTTTTGACGC
>CAYWDP010000190.1:0-2707 GCA_964457045.1 uncultured Dehalococcoidia bacterium | reverse complement strand
ATTTTATATGATATTATATAGAAGACTATAATCTTAGGCTCACTTCACCCTGAACTGGGGTGTTCCTCTATGCGAAGTGCTGCTCGGTTCTAGCAATAATGTCATCCTGAAGGGATTTGGTCAAATCCACAAAATAAGCTGCATAGCCAGCAACCCTCACTATCAGGTCAGTGTGCTTCTCGGGATGCACTTGAGCGTCCCGTAATGTCTCAGGGTCTATCACATTGAACTGGATATGGTGAATCCCCAGGTCAGACCAGGTTTTGAGATAATCAGCAAAAACCCCCCTGTTCTCCCCTTCCAAAAACTCAGGCGCAAACCTCTGGTTGAAGAGGTGATTACAGGACAATAGAGGATCAACCTTGGAAACGGAGTTGAGGACTGCGCTTGGACCCTTCACATCTCGACCTTGCGCCGGGGAGACACTTCCATCGTGGAGGGGCTCCCTGGCTTTCCTGCCATCAGGGGTAGCCGCCACATCGAAGCCAAGGAAATACCCCATGGTGGCGTTGGTGCCATCAACATCAAAGGGAAACCCATAATAGTCGGTGAATTCCTCTGTCTCCTTGGTTATCCTGAAGTGAAGCACCTGGGCTAGACGGTCAACATAGTCATCATCGTTGCCGAATTTGGGGGCGCTGAGCAGCATCTGGCGCAGATCCTCTTTGCCCTCGAAATTATTCTTCAGGGCATCGAGAAGCTCAGCCATGGTGAGCTTTCTCTCCTCAAAAACAAGCTTCTTCATGGCTGCCAAGGAATCCGCTACATTGTTAACCCCGCTGGGCATGACATAGCTTCTGTGGTGGTAATACCACCTTCGGCAATCCTTCCCTATTTGGATGCACTCATCCAGCAAGGCTGAGGCAAAGGGTCGTGGCAGGTATTCCTCATAAAGAGCGTCAGAGATCTTGGTGAGGTAAACCTGCTTTTCAAAGAAAAAGAGGTACTGCTGGAAGATGGCTTCGATGATGTCATCGATGGACTTGAAGGTAAGCGGGTCGGGGGTAGGATAACCTATCTGCTGGCCGCTAAACATATCCATACCCCTATTTAAAGCGAGCTCCAGGCACTTGGTAAAGGAGAACATCCCCATACCCTGCCGGTAAACCATACTCTTTCCGGGAATTATCCAGGACATGCAATTGTTAATGGCGTAATTTCGAGCATCTTCCAAAGGTATTCCCTTGCTCAGCAAGTAAGGGATCATCATCTTATCATTGAAGAAGGCAGGCTGGGCTACCCCGGTCCCCTGGGTATCTATAGCCCGCAGAACCAGATCCCTGGGCATCTTGTCATGGTATCTAAAGCAAAGAGGCGGCTGTACAGAGTGCAATTCCCTGGTGGCATCGAGGATGATGTGAGACATCTCATTGGTAGCATCGTTACCCTCTTGGTCAACCCCTCCTAGGGTTACGTTTTGCCATGCCAGCCCTCCGCCGCCGGCGCCGAATAACCTCGGCGGGTGGATGAAGCCCATCTCCTCAAACTTGATCCACAGGAACTCTACCAGGTTCAGAGCCTCTTCCTTGGTGATCCGCTTTTCCTCTATATCCTTTTTGTAAAAGGGGTACGTAATCTGATCCAGTCTCACTCCCTGACCTAAAGTGGGAAGCTCGATAAAATCGATAATCAGATGGACGAAAAAGAAACACTGAAGGGCTTCGTGCAGAGTCCTCGCTGGGTTTTCCGGTACCCAATCGCATATCTCAGCAATCTCCTCCAGCTCTCTCTTCCTCTTCGGATCTTTTTCAGCTCTGGACTTTTCTCTGGCTAGCTCAGCATATCTCTTGGCAAAGGTGATGGCTGCCTCTAGAGAGATTATCGCCGCTTGAAGGAAGTTTCTCTGCTCCAGATATTCCCTGGTATCGATATCGAGATCTGCCTCTATCTCCCCTAGTCGCTCTTCAGCCTCTTTTATTATACCTCTCAAACCTACCCGGAGTATCTTCTCATAGTTCGGCAGGACCATGTCCCACTGGTAGCTGAAACTGGTTACCCCGTTGTACCATAGGTGAGGCTTCATGCTTTCAGACACCAGGTCTCGCTCCATGCCATGAACAGATTTCCCTTTCCAGTAATTATGAATCTCTTTTAGCTCTTCCCTGCCCTCATCATCCAGCAGATGTCGATACTCATTCTCTACAGCCTTCTCCAGCCATCTCCAATAAAGTTCGGGATAAGTGGGTACGGAATAGGGGTCGCTGGCCATATTGCCCACTATCCGCTCTTTGTCCTGGATATAGATAGTCATGTTCTCCAGGACCTTCTTCAGGGCTTTCGCCCTTCTGATAACCATAGGCTCCCACTCAGTTTCCTTATAGGACTGGGTTACCAGGCGAGCTCGCTCCAGGCAGATCTTCACCTCTGATCTGAAGCCAGCACCCATATCGACCCTCTGACTACCCCTATAAAGGCCCTTAACCGCCTTAATACATACTTTCTGCTTTAACTCTTGAACTGCCGTATCCACAGCCACACCTCCTTCAGACGCTTCTTATATAATTATAGCATAACATTCCATTGAGAGCTAAAAACCACCAAAGAGATTGTTTATCAACTTCGCATAAAACCCAGTGGCATAGCTATAACCAAATAGCCTGAGAAGATTTACAATCAAGGAAAGCAAATAAGGAGGCTTCGACATGACTAAAGAGAGATGCAAAGAGACCCCTCTTGATTTCTTCTTTGGCAACTTTCTCTACCGGAG
>CAYWDP010000189.1:0-2762 GCA_964457045.1 uncultured Dehalococcoidia bacterium | reverse complement strand
CGGAAGGGGTCTCCCACCACCTTGTTTGTGGGAGAGCCTTTCTAGGCTCGATAGGAAAGTGCTGAAAAAGGAGGAATGCATAACAGGTAGTCAAGGTAAGAGAAAGGCGGTTATTTTGGATATTGACCTCTATCAGGAAATACTCGATGACCTGGAGGATTTACGACTCCTGGCAGAGAGGAAGGGTGAAGCTGCGAACTCTTTAGAAGAAGTAGAGGAGAGGCTAAAGGCTGGTGATTTCCTATGAAGTTGGGACAACTCGCTCCGCCGACAAAGAGCAGGCTGTAGGGACAGACCTTCAGGTCTGTCCGCTAGATACATGGACAGGTTTAAAAACCTGTCCCTACATTGATTGAATGGGGTAGGTTGACCGACGTCGGTCAACCTACCCGGTGGGTTTGGATGCTGATGAAGAACAGTGAGGTGGCCAAGGTATTTGAGGATATCGCTGATTTCCTGGAGCTGAAGGGGGAGATCCCCTTCAAGATCAGGGCTTATCAGAAAGCGGTTCGCTCCATCGAGCACCTGCCGGTGGAACTGGAGCAGTTGATGAAGGAGGGCAGGCTGAAGGAGGTCCCCGGGGTAGGCGAGGCGATAGCCAAGAAAATCACCGAGCTTTTGACCACCGGTCGCCTGGAATACTATGAGAAGCTTCGGGCTGAGTTCCCGCAGGGGATTAGCACCCTCCTCGATATACCTGGCATCGGTCCCAAGACTGCCATGCGGCTTTCCACCGAGCTGGGAGTAAGATCGGTGGAGGAGCTGGAGACGGCCATTGTCGAGGGGAAGGTGGCCAGCCTATTCCGCCTGGGTGACAAGACGGCGGAGAGCATCCTGCGCCACCTTCAGTCCATGCGCACCAAGGAGCAGCGCACTCCTATTGGGGTAGCCTTGCCGCTGGTAGAAGACATTATGTCCTCCCTTCGGCAACGCTCCGCCCTGCGCAATCTCACCCCGGCAGGGAGCTTGCGCCGCTTCAGGGAGACTATTGGAGATATTGACCTTATGGGCACGGCTGAGGATGGTGAGGCGGTCATCGATACTTTTACCAGGCTGCCTCAGGTGAAGGAGGTGCTGGTCAAGGGGGGGACTAAGGCGAGTATCATCAGCCATCATGACCTCCAAGTAGACCTTCGGGTGGTGGAGCACGATGCCTTTGGCTCCCTGCTGCAGTATTTTACCGGGAGCAAGCAGCATAACATTGTCCTCAGGGAAAGGGGACACCGCCAGGGATTTAAGCTGAGTGAATATGGTATCACTGACCTGCGGAGCGGGAAGCTGGAGAAGTTTGCCAATGAGGAGGACTTCTACTCTCGCCTGGGGCTGCAGCTTGTTCCTCCGGAGCTGCGAGAAGGGCAACAGGAGGTGGAAAGGGCAGAGCAGGGCACCATCCCTGATCTGGTGAGGCTTTCAGACATAAAGGGAGACCTCCATGTCCATACTGACTGGAGCGATGGGCATGACTCCATTGAAGCCATGGCTATGGCAGCCCGTGAGATGGGCTATCAATACATAGCCATCACTGACCATTCTGGGGGCCGGGGGATTGCCCATGGCTTGACCGAGGAGCGGGTGAGAGAACAAAGGGCAGAGATCAGCAGGCTTAATGGAAGGCTGGAGGGCATCCGTGTCCTCAGTGGTATTGAGGTGGACATCCGGGCTGATGGAAGCCTTGACCTTCCAGAGGAGCTTTTGACGGAGCTGGATGTGGTGATTGCCGGGGTGCACTCGGCTATGGGACAGGAGCAGGAGAAGATGACCCAGAGGGTTCTCCAGGCAATGCAGAATCCCCATGTGGACATAATAGCCCACCCTACCTGCCGGCTTTTGGGGGAGAGGGAGCCGGTGGCCCTGGATCTGGAGGCGATCTTTCATGCTGCGGCTCAAACTGGCACTGTGCTGGAAATTAATGCTATGCCAGACAGGCTTGACCTGAAGGATATCCACATCTTTCGGGCAAGGGAATTAGGGGCGAAGCTGGAGATAGGCACTGATGCTCATAGTACCCACCACTTGAGCTATATCAGGTTTGGTGTGGGTATAGCTCGCCGCGGCTGGTGTGAGGCGCAGCATATACTGAACACCCTGCCGCTGGAAGCAGTGCTAGCCTCTTTAAAGCACCGCTCCTAAAGTACCGAGAGTAGATCGCTAGTGTTTTGATCGTTGAGGGGTGATGGGTTCCGCCACGCTGCAGTCGCCCTGCAGATGCTTTTTCTCAAGCGACCAAATTAATGTGGGCGATAACGTATTGCCAAAGGTTCCACATAACTACCCATAAGACAATGGTGTTGAGATGGCCTAGCCAATCCCTCTTGCCAGCAAGCAAGATGGCCGCCGCCGCTGCTGCTGCCAGCAGACCCCTGGCCGGTATATTGGTGCCGAACGCCCCAGCCAAGGGGTTAAGTTCGATTCCTCCGTGTGCTAATACAAGTTGTGTGAAGTATGCGTCAGCCATGTTTAAGACCACAAAAACAGTTGGCATTTGCTTAGACCAGTATTAGAGCGTTCTGCGGCAGCTACGGCTGCCTGAAATCAAATCCACCATGTCCCGATACTCGACCCCCTCACTATTAGGCTACTACAACTGGTCAAGGTATCGGGGCATTTTCGCCTTATCCTAATAGATTAGTCGCTAAATGGCAAAAAAAACCCTCGCTTTCGGAGTATTCTTAGGATGTGGCGCTACCCTTCAGGGTCGCCTTTTCGTAGAGCTTGTCTGAAAACCCCAGCCTCAATTTCGCGTCAAAAGTTTCTCTTTAGTA
>CAYWDP010000188.1:0-2768 GCA_964457045.1 uncultured Dehalococcoidia bacterium | reverse complement strand
GCGCCGGTGCCTTCGTCTGTGGCGAAGAAACTGGTCTTTTACATTCTATTGAAGGCGAAAGAGGCAATCCCCGTCAAAGACCCCCCTTCCCGGCAAATGTAGGGGGAGGGCTTTTTGGCAAGCCTACCACCATCAATAATGTGGAGAGCTGGTCAAATATCCCTCAGATTCTTTTTAAGGGGGCTGATTGGTTCTCAAGCGTTGGCACCGAGCAAAGCAAGGGCACAAAGACCCTGTGTTTGGTGGGAAAGGTGAATGATACCGGGTTAGTGGAAGTTCCCCTGGGAACACCGCTGGGGAAAATTGTGTTCGACCTCGGCGGGGGAATACCAGAGGGGAAGAAATTTAAGGCAGTTCAGATAGGTGGACCTTCCGGGGGGGTTATTCCCATTGAGCATCTCAATACCCCTATTGATTATGAAGCTGTTACCGCTCTAGGGGCAATTATGGGCTCCGGTGGGCTCGTGGTGATGGATGAGGATAGCTGTATGGTGGATGTGGCTAAATTCTTCCTTGGCTTCACCAAGGATGAGTCCTGTGGTAAATGCACCCCGTGTCGAGCCGGGATACCCAAGATGTTGGAGATTCTAAACAAGATTAGCCGAGGCGAAGGAACAATAGAAGACCTGGATATCTTATCAGAATTGGCTGAGATGGTTGCCTCGGCATCCCTATGCGGTTTAGGGCAAACAAGCCCAAATCCGGTCTTAACCACACTGCGACACTTCCGTGAGGAGTATGAGGCTCATATTATAGATAAGAAGTGCCCGGCTGCTGTTTGCCAGGCTCTATTTAAAGCTCCCTGTCAACATACCTGTCCTGTAGAACTAGACATCCCTGGCTACATCAGTTTGATTAAGGAGGGCAAGTTTGTTGAAGCTTACTGCTTAATCAAACAGCGCAATCCTTTCCCCTCCATCTGTGGTCGAGTATGCCACCACCCTTGCGAGTTTAAGTGTCGTCGAGCTCAGCTTGATGAGCCGGTAGCCATCAGGCAGCTCAAGAGGTTTGTTGCTGACTACGCCTTTGAGCTCGGGGTTGAATATGTTCCCCAGGTGAAGGAAAGGAAAGAGGAAAGGGTAGCTATCATCGGTGCTGGTCCAGCAGGGTTGTCAGCAGCCTGGGACCTTGGCATGGAAGGATATCAGGTTACTGTGTTTGATGCCCTTCCTGTGGCTGGTGGGATGCTTGCCGTAGGCATTCCTGAGTATCGTCTCCCCAAGGAAATCCTCAGAAAAGAAATCCAAGAGATTGAAAAGCTTGGGGTAGCTATAAGGTTAAACACACCTATTAATGATGTTGATTCCTTATTGAAAGATGGCTATCAAGCAGTGTTCATCGCTGTAGGTGCTCATAAAGGAGCCGAGATGGAGATTCCTGGTGAAGACCTGGGAGAAGTCTATGACTCTATTGAGTTTCTAAAGGAAGCTAATTTAGGAAAAGAAATACAGGTAGGCAAGAAGGTAGCAGTTATTGGCGGCGGCAACTCAGCCATCGACTCAGCTAGGGTAGCTTTAAGGAAAGGGGCTGAGGAAGTACATATATTATATAGGCGCGAAAGGAGGGATATGCCAGCTATAGCTGAAGAGGTGGAGGCTGCCGAAGAAGAGGGAGTCCGTCTTCATTTCCTGACAGTCCCTACCAAGATTTTGGGTCATAATGAAAGGGTTGCCGGGCTTGAGTGTATTCGTATGGAGCTAAAGGAGTTTGACCGAAGTGGAAGGAGGACCCCTTATCCTATTGAGGGTTCCGAATACAAGGCAGATATTGACATGGTTATTGAGGCCATAGGTCAAAGACCTGATACCTCTTTTATCAAGAATAACGGAATCAAAATGGAAAGAGGTGGGATAGTGACTGTAGACCGCCGAACATTGGCTACCGGGAGGAAGGGGGTTTTTGCTGGAGGAGATGCAGTAACCGGTCCTCAGACGGTAATTGAAGCCATCGCTGCCGGGCAGAGAGCAGCCTCTTCTATAAAGAGATACCTCCAGGGAAAGGAGCTTTCGCCCTTAGTGGAGCGTGATGGTTATAGACCAATTGCTATCCCTTCGCTGCCACCAAGTGAGGAGGAGACACGGGAGAGGGCTAGGGTTGAGACTGTCGCAATCCCTATGAGCGATAGAAGAACCTCCCTTAAGGAAATAGTTTTGCCTTACAGCCCAGAGCAAGCCAGAGAAGAGGCCTCTAGGTGCCTGAGATGTGACCTTGAGGTTGGAGGGTAGATAATGAGTGATATAACCTTGACAATCAATGATAAGCAAGTTAAAGGGAAGGAAGGGGACACTGTTCTTGAAATTTGTCAAGCTAATGGCATTGATGTGCCTACTCTCTGTCACCTTGAAGGATTAAGCGATGTTGGTGCGTGCCGAATGTGCGTGGTGGAAATAGAGAGGGAGAGAAGACCGGTTCCTGCCTGCACCTATCCAGCTAGAGACGGGCTGGTGGTGAAAACCGATACCGAGCGGCTGGAGAAATATCGCCGCCAGGTGTTGGAGCTTATCTTTACCGAGCGCAATCATTTCTGTATGTTCTGCGAGCAGAGCGGAGACTGTGAGCTACAGAAACTAGCCTACCGATACCAGATGGATAATGTGCGTTACCCTTATACCTTTCCCTCTTTACCTGTGGATTCATTAAGTGATTACCTGGTGATAGACCATAACCGCTGTATTCTTTGTGGCCGCTGCATCCGGGTCTGTAGCGAGATAGTGGCAAGCCATACTCTGGATTTTGGTAAGCGTGGCTGGAGAACACTGGTGGGTGCC
>CAYWDP010000187.1:1293-2773 GCA_964457045.1 uncultured Dehalococcoidia bacterium | reverse complement strand
AGGGCGGAGTCTCTGATATGGGTTAAGCTATAAACATATCAGAGTCTCCTTCCTCTCCGTAAGTAGTAGGACTTTTCGGACAGCCTCAACTAGCTTCTCCGCCCTTCTCCCATAGCTGAGCTACCTCCTTAGCCAGGAGAAGATGCTCTGACTGCTTTAAACCTGGGTCATCTCGAAGCAGGCGAAAGGCTTCCTCCCGGGCAAGCTCCAAAAGAGCCACGTCAGAAAGCCTAGCCATGCGGAGGTCAGGAAGACCACTCTGCCGAGTGCCAAAGAACTCACCTGGACCTCGTATCTTTAGATCTTCCTCAGCTAGCAAGAATCCATCCCGCGTCCTCTCAATGATCTTCAAGCGTTCCCTACCCTCTAATGAGGGTGTTTCTGCTAACAAAAGGCAGTGACTTTTGTGCTCTCCTCTTCCTACTCTTCCCCGAAACTGATGAAGCTGTGACAAACCGAAGCGGTCAGCCCCTTCTATTAGCATCACCACAGCATTGGGTATGTCGATGCCTACCTCCACTACGGGTGTAGAGACCAATATATCGAGTTCTCCGTCTCTGAAATTTCTCATCACCTCTTCTTTCTCTGACGTTGGCAGACGCCCATGCAGCAGCCCCAGGCGAAGGTCAGGAAACACATCCTCAGAGAGACGCTGGTATTCAGCCACAGCAGCCTTTGTTTCAATACTTTCAGATTCCTCAATCAGAGGGCAAATAATAAAAGCTTGTCGTCCTTCGGCTATTTTTCGCCGAAGGAAGGCATAGGCTGCCTCCCTTTGCCCAGGGTTAAGCCACTTGGTCTCGATGGCTACTCTTCCCGGGGGAAGTTGATCAATGACTGAGAGATCGAGGTCGCCATAGAGGGTTAAGGCTAGAGTGCGAGGGATAGGCGTAGCACTCATCACCAAGACATGGGGATTAAACCCCTTCTGCCGCAGTGCGGAGCGCTGCAATACCCCAAAGCGGTGCTGTTCATCTACCACCACCAGCCCTAACCTGTTGAACTCCACCTCTTTTTGAATCAGGGCATGAGTGCCAATGACCAGGTCTACCTCCCCCTGTCTAATGAGTTGTTGTATCTTCTGCTTCTCACCTTGACTAAGGCTGCCGGTCAGTAGAGCTATGGTTAAGGGGTAGGAGGGGAGGGAAGGGTAGCTAAGTAAAGGTCCCTTTTCTCCCTCTGGTTGCCCAACCTTGGATAGAAGGGTGGAGATGTTATGGAAGTGTTGCTCAGCAAGAACTTCGGTAGGAGCCATAAGGGCTCCCTGGTAGCCATTTGCCACTGCTATTAGCAATACTGCCGTGGCTACCACCGTCTTCCCACTGCCTACCTCCCCTTGGAGAAGCCGACACATTGGCTGTGACTTCTCCAGGTCGGATAGAATCTCCCCCAGCACCTTCTGCTGTGCCGGGGTGAGAGTGAAGGGCAGGCTGTTGAGAAACCTCTCCAGCAAAGGGTCATCAATCTGGAAAGGGTTACC
>CAYWDP010000187.1:0-1193 GCA_964457045.1 uncultured Dehalococcoidia bacterium | reverse complement strand
AGGGCAGCGTAGCTAAAGCCAGCAGAGCAAACCTCTTTGAGGAACAACAACTGCTCAGTAGCGTCAGTTTTTTCCAGGCAGCCATGAAGATAGCGATCCAGTCCTCCAATTACCGCTAGATTACTGTAGCCCTTAGCTTGTTCTAATTGGAGGATTTTTTGCAGTGATTTGACACCCAGGTTCAACACTGAGCCCTTTGCAAGCTATTTTCATTTATTGCCTGTGCCAATAACTGGAATCTCTAAGAACGAGGAAGCCGCAAAGAAGGTAACGAGAATCTTCTACCTTTTCCCTCCTTCTCGGCTGCCTTCTCTTCCTCACTTTTACCCGCCCGGAGAACTACCGCCAAGGCACCCGGACCACCATGCACCCCCAGTGCAGCACCTAGTCTAGCTATGAGGGGTTGCCTTTCAGGGATGAGAGACTTTATCCGCTCGGCCAGGTTCTCTGCTTCCTGCTGAGAAGTGGCGTGTACCACGGCCAAATCCTCAACCGGAAGGTACTTTCTAACAAATTCACATAGTCGCTCTATACCTTTGCCACGGGTTCGGGCCACGCCCGCCGGTCCAACCACGCCCTCTCTTATAGTAAGCATAGGCTTTACCATCACCATTGCTCCCAGCAATGCGCCCGCCCGGCTCAAGCGTCCCCCTCTTAACGCATACTTCAGGGTATCGAAAACAGCGAGGCCATACGTCCTGGGGATAGCTTGGCGCACTACTTCAACTACTTCTTCAATACCTCCACCAGCTTGAGCTACCTCGGCAGCCGCTATAGCTATAAGCCCCAAGCCCATAGTCACCGAGCAAGAGTCAATCACTTCAATGCGGCATTTCCCCCTTGCTGATTCCTTACCCAACAGTGCTGAGTCGTAGACCGCGCTCTGCTTAGAGGTAACCACAATAGAGACAATTTCATCACTCTCCTGAGCCAGCCTGCTATAAGCTTCAGCGAAGTCCCCGGGCGAGGGTGCGGAGGTAGTAGGATGCACCGGCCCATCTACCAGTTTTTGATACAATTCATCCTCGCTAATATCTACTCTATCTCGGTAGGTCTTATCGCCAAAGTGAATATAGGCAGGTACAATAGTGATCCCCAAAGCCTGAGCTACCTGAGAGGGGATGTCTGAAGTGCTATCAGTGACTATCTTTACCATCACGCTCTACCTTTCTAATACAGCCATGCCGATAACA
>CAYWDP010000186.1:0-2854 GCA_964457045.1 uncultured Dehalococcoidia bacterium | reverse complement strand
CACGACGCTACAGCTTTGATAGTTGTAGCGTCGCCTCTCCTGAGGCGACGAATAACACCGATCGCTGCAACTTCTACCATATAATTGTCAAATGCATGGCCTGGTGCTCAGACGATATGAAAACATTGAACAGCCTACAAAGAGAACAATTTGACAGTCAGCCAAACCGTAAAGTAGACTTAATCTCGAAATCAAGAAAGGAGGTGCTCTAAATGGTACAGCCGGCTCCAGCATCGCCACTGTTCTGGAGGCTTAACCCCGAGGTATATCGGCTAATTGGCATGAGATGTAAGGATTGTGGCCATATTACCTATCCACGCAGAAAGATCTGTCCTCAATGTGGAAGTACTGGCGTGGAGAAATACAAGTTCAGCAGGAAAGGGACGGTGCATACTTATTGCATTAACTGGACACCACCGCCGAATTTGGAGCCACCGATCGCCAATGTAATCGTGGACTTAGAAGGGGGTGGGAGATATCAAGGGGTACTTACTGAAGTTTCTAATCCCGAAGAGGTCAAGATAGGTGCCAAGGTTGAAATGGTGCTCAGGAAAGCAATAACTGATAGAGGGTTAAATGTCTACGGCTATAAATTTCGATTAGTGGAGGAGAGCTAAGATGAGAGGTAAGGTTGCTGTTATAGGGGTGGGGATGATCCCCTTTGGGGAGCTTTTTGAAAAGAGCCTGGAGGACATGGCTCAGGAGGCATATATAAACTGCCTGGAAAGCGTTGACAAAGGGATCGAGCCCAAGGAGATTAAGGCAGCCTGGTTTGGGCAGTGGAGTGGGGGTGGCATGATTGGTCAAGGCGCTCTGGCTGGAACAGCGCTGGCGACCATGATAGGGAATATGGAGATCCCCATAACCAGGGTTGAAAATGGTTGCCCTACCGGGAGCGATACCTTTAGGAACGCCTGCCTTGGGGTTGCTTCCGGCGTCTATGATGTAGTTCTAGCACTGGGTGTGGAGAAGATGAGGGACAAGCCTGGAGTGGAGTCTCTCATTGCTGCCGGGGGTGGTGGAGGGGCAATATTAGGCCTGCACCCCTCTTGGATGTTGGGAATGGGGGGGCCGGTAATACAGGCACTTTACGCCACCAGGCAGATGTATGAGCTGGGGTATACCATGGAGGACTATGCCAGGGTGGCCATCAAAAATCACCATAATGGGACTCTTTGTCCCTATGCCCACTATCGATTTGAAGTCACTGTGGAGCGTGTGGCCAGTAGCCCTGTCGTTTGCTGGCCACTACGCTTGTTCGATTGCTGCCCCCAGACTGATGGGGCTGCTTGTGCCATAGTCTGCCGTGCCGACCTAGCCAAAAAATATACCGATAAGCCGATTTACGTCCTGGGGAGCAATCTTGGTATAGATCATTCCAATTTGTGGGACAAGCACAACTTTATCGAGATGCTTTCTACAGTTAGGGCAGCCAGAGGGGCCTTTGAGATGGCCGGGGTGAAGCCAAAAGACGTGGACCTGGCTGAAGTCCACGATTGCTTCACCAATACTGAACTGATGAATGTCGAGGACATCGGGTTCTGTCGCAAGGGTGAGGCTGCCAGATTGCTTAAGGAGGGCGTATTCAATCGAGATGGCAGGCTGCCCATAAATCCCAGTGGTGGCTTGAAGGCGCATGGCCATCCAATAGCCGCCACTGGCCTGGGGCAGATCTTCGAGTGCTTCTGGCAACTGCGGGAGGAAGCAGGGGAGAGGCAGGTAAAGCTTAAGAAGGGCATCGCGCTGCAACACAATGTAGGCGGTACCGGGTTTGGTGTTTCCTGTATTAACATCTTGTCTCGTTCCATGTAATCTAGTTAAAGGAGGCAAATATGGCTGGTATTATCGGATATGGAGTCTATGTTCCTCGATACAGGCTGAAGCAACAAGATGCTGCCATCCCCTGGGGTAGCTTTGCCACCGGGGAGAAGTCAGTTTGTGGGATAGATGAGGATATTATCAGCATGGCTGCTGAAGCCAGCGAGAAGGCGATGAAGCATGCTGGTGTTGACCCGGCGAAGGTTGGTGCCATGCATATTGGCACTACTTCTTCACCATATATTGAGCAATACATTGCACCTATCTTGGCTGAAACACTGGAACTGGGTTCTGAAACAACCATGATAGACTATTGTGGCTCTCTTAATTCAGTTGCCATGGCACTTCTAGGATGTCTGGATGCCATTGAAGCCAAAAGGATCAAGTGTGGGATTGTTATCGGCACTGAGAATAGAGCTACCACGGCTGGCTCGGCTGGTGAAGCTAGTTTTGGTGCTGCGGCAGTAGCCTTCGTCATCGGGACTGGGGCAACCATCGCCGAGATCGAGGGCGTGCATACTTACTCCACCCTGTTCACCGATAGATGGAGAGCTGTAAAAGACAGCTTTGTGACTGATTACTTCGACTACAGATTTGATCGAGAATATGGATATCAGAAACACGTTGTGGAAGCAAGCAAAGGCCTTATGGGGAAGCTGGGAAGAAAAAGTGAGGATTTCACCTATGTAGTTTTGCCACAACCGGATGCCAGGTTGCCAGGCCTAGCTGCCCGGGATTTGAAAGTCAAGCCAGAGCAACTGGCCCCAGAGATTGCCTCAGCACTGGGTGATCTGGGTTCATGCTCAGCCTTTGTTAGCCTAGCTAGTGTTTTGGATAAGGCAAAAACTGGGGAAAGGATATTGCTGGCTTCTTATGGCTCTGGTGCCAGCAACGCGATGAGTATCATGGTGCAAAACCAGATAGACAAAAAGAGGAATCGGGTCGTTCCTTTGGAGAAATATCTAGAGCGGAAAGACTATATCGATTATACCACCTACTTGAAGCGCAGTGAAGCTATTAAACGGGCACCTTACTA
>CAYWDP010000185.1:0-2864 GCA_964457045.1 uncultured Dehalococcoidia bacterium | reverse complement strand
TTGTCAGAGACGGTCAACACGAGGATATTAACCTGGGGCATCTCTGTCTGGAGGGCCTGAGTAGCTTCTAATCCGCTGCAGCGCGGCATATTGAGGTCCATCAGAATCACATCGGGGGCGATTTCCTTAGCCTTTTCTATTGCCTCCAGCCCGTCTAATGCTTCCCCCACTACCTCCAGGTTCTCCTGGTTAGCCAATACAGCGGCGATGCCACGGCGAAACAGGGTATGGTCGTCCACCACCAGCACTTTAACAGTGTCCATTTCATAACCTCACTTTCTCAATGGGGAGGCTGACCCTTACTTCTGTCCCCTCCCCGGGGGCGGTAGAGATATTCAAACTGCCGCCAAGCCCCTCTGCCCTTTCTCTTATGATGTTCAGTCCGTGGTAGCCGGGAGGGGATTCTTCAAGGTCGGAAAGGGTAAAGCCCTGCCCGTTGTCCTTGATGAGCATCTCCACTGCTTGGCTGGTCTTCTCCAGTTTTACCTCTACATCGGTGGCCTGGGCGTGTCTTCTGACATTGGTCAGTGCCTCTTGGGTGATGCGCAGAAGTTGTAGCTCAGCGACAGGGGAAAGCTGGGGAAAGGCTCGAGGAGCATCAAATTGAACCCGGATACCATTATTATCGCCGAATTCCCTGGTATAGTTGGCCAGGGCGGGTATTATGGGGAGGTTTCTTATCTCAGTGGTTAATTGGTCAATGGATTCCCTGATATCCTCATAGGTATCTTGCACTATCTGTCGAATGTCGCCAAGCTCGGTGAGCGCTTGCACAGTGTTCTGGGAAGAAACTGAATCGCTTACCTGCTTTGTTTTCAGATTAAGGTAACCGAGTGACTGTGCCACGCCATCGTGTATCTCCCGGGCAATTCTTCGGCGCTCCTCAATAATGGCCTCCCTTTCTATACGCCGACGGATATTCAGATTAATGCGGTAAGGCACAGTGGCGGCGACAAAGCAGAAAAGGGTGTAGATTATCAGCATGGTGAGATTGTATCCCTGCATAATCCAGGTAAATCTCTCAGTAAACTGGCTCAGAGCCAGGTGAGCAATAGAGAGGATGATGGTGGCAGTAGCTGCCAGGGAAATAGCCACCCTTTCCTCGAAAAGAAGGGCTGCCGTCATAATAGGGATAAGGGAATAGAGCAGGAAGGGGCTGTTCAGTCCGTTGGTGTAGATAACCAGCAGCATGCAAAGCAAAAAATCGCCTATCACAATCAGATAGGTCATCAGACTTCTCTCCCGCCAGTGAAGAGGAGAGAAGACTCTCAAGGCAGTATATACGCCAAGTGTAGCCAGGATTATATAGAGTTGAAAGGGAGGCATTGCCGGGGCGCTTAGTGATGGCACGACCTGCGTGAACATCACTGCCAGGGCATAAGACAAAAAGCGGAAGACGGCTAGAAACTGGTATGCCTCTTTTTCATATCTGGTCTGCATTTTTCACCACTATTAAACTAAAGCATCTTGTCTCTATATGTCAAGTAGAGCAAAAGGCCTCTATAGGTATTACAGATACCACTGCCAAATTGCTTGTCCCCAAAGCAGAGTAACCATAGCTGAGGTAGCCAGGAAAGGGGCAAAGGGTATAGGGTCGCCACGCTTCTTAATCTTGAAAGCAAGTAGAATAGCAGCCACCATACCGCCGGTTATCACTGATAGTAACAAGGCTACTGCTACTAAGGGATAGCCGCTCATTAGTCCTACCAGCGCCCCTAGCTTGACATCCCCCATCCCCATCCCACGGCGATAGATGATAAAAGGCAGCGCCATAGCTGCCAGACCAATAGCTCCCCCTATTAGTGAACTTACTGCCCTGCCGAGGGCCTCTCCTGGCAGCGCACTTATCCCCTCAAGTCCTGGCCAGAAAAAAGAAAAGGCAAGGGCAAGAGCCATGCCGGGGTAGATAACCTTGTCCAGGACCAGTTGGTTTTCCAGGTCAATAACGAAGATGGCGGTTAGCAAACTGGCATAGATGAGAGATATACCCAGCTCCAGCCCAAGCCCGAATTTCCAGTAGAGTAAAGCAAACAGGAGACCGGTCATTCCTTCTACTATGGGGAGTCTGATGGGTATGTGAGCTCGGCAATAACGGCAGCGACCACGCAGCCACAGATAGCTAAATATGGGGATGACATCAAGATTGCCCAGTTTACGATTGCAGGCAGCGCAATGAGAACGAGGATGAATTATAGATTGTCCCCGGGGCAACCTGTCTATGCACACATTCAGAAAGCTGCCCACGAATAAACCCAGCAAGGTAAAAACCAATATCAATAAAGACAACTTTTTATATTATCCTATACTAAACTGGATTGCGTCAGAGCTATGATAACTCAGGGGAGTGAACTAAGCAACCAGGTATGGTTCTGAGGATGTGGAACCCCTGCATATTCAGAGGCTTGTTTAGCCTGCTCTAAGTATCTTCTCTTCCTCGGTAGGCTGGCGGCGGCTTCTGACGCACCCCGGTGGGAACTTAATCTCCTCAACCTCAGGTTTCACCTCTTCCGCCTTGGGTGCTCTCTGTTCCATAGTCTCCACCAGGTGGCTTAGAACCTTATTCTGCTCGGCGGCACCCTTTTTAAGCTCCTGAGACGCCTCGCCTAAGCCTTGGATGGCACTGGTATGACTCTTTAGGTGCTCGGCATACTCGGCTATGGCTGAGGCGAAGTTGTTTAGTGCTTGCTGTGTGCCTGTCATCCCTTTCTCTGTAGTTTCTATCCTCCGCTCCAGTATCCGGCTGCTGTGCTGACTTTCTTCAATCACCGGGGCAAATATGCCTCTCTGCACCGTTTGCCTGCCCCGACTGAGCTCATCAGCGTAGAGATAGAGGGCAAGAAGAGACAGACCTATAATTGTGAAGA
>CAYWDP010000184.1:1595-2956 GCA_964457045.1 uncultured Dehalococcoidia bacterium | reverse complement strand
AGGTAATGGTGATGCTCTCCGCCCTAAAGGGCGGAGTCTCTGATATGGGTTAAGCCATAAACATATCAGAGTCTCCTTCCTCCGCAAGTAGTAGGACTTTTCGGACGGCCTCATATGACCTCAGCCTGTCTCAGGGCTGCCAAGTCATCCTTCGATAACCCCAGCTCCTGGCAATAGATTTTCTCATTGTGTTCGCCAAGACATGGTGCAGGGCGTCGTATTCTACAAGGTGTCCCCGTCCACTTGTAGGGTGGCCCCGGATAGTCAAACTTGCCCACTACTGGATGGTCTAGCTCAATGAAGTATTCCCTGGCCTTGGTATGGGGGCTGTTGACAAAATCAGCTATGTCATAGATAGGAACAATGGGAACCCCCTCCCGATGCCCCGCTTCAAAAAGCTCAGCCATAGTGTACTTGGTAGTGAACTCCAGCATGAGAGCATAAAGGTCAGCAGCATTAGCAATGCGGTAGATGAACTCTCGCCATTCGGGCAGGCGCAATACTTTAGGCTCGCCAAGTACCTGAACCAGGGCCTCCCATTGCCTGGGGGTGAGAGCCACTACCCGAATGAAGCCGTCTTTGCAGGGATAGACAGGGTAAATGGAGGCTCCCAGTCGCCCCTCAGGCGCCGGTGGTGGACCGTCAGGAGTGAGGGCATAAGAATAGATGGTTACCATCCAGGGGTAGAGACCGAGGCGCGAGCATTCATGCGCCGAAACGTCACAGTACTGTCCCACGCCTGTGGTGGCCCTTTGATAAAGTGCCGCCATTATGGAAATAGCGGCGATTATAGAAGCTGCGTCGTAAGACGGCGTGCTTGGCAAGTTGACAGGTGCTCCCTCAGCAAAGCCACTGCTGATCATAGTGGTGCTCAGGGCGTAATGAACAATGCTCGACCCCTTCCAGTCCCTGTAGGGGCCAGTCTGGCCAAACTCAGTGATGCTGGCCATGATAAGTTTGGGGTTTATCTCTTTGAGCACTTCGTAGTGAAACCCCAGACTCTCCATGTAGCCGGGTGGATATGTCTCCACCAGAACATCCGCCGTTCTCACCAATTTCTTGAAGAGGTTCTTCCCATCGGGCAACTCTAAATCTAGGGTTATCCCGTACTTGTTGGCGTTGCGGTAGAGGAAATAGAGACTCCTCTCAATGTGGGGCTCATCACCGGCAAAAGGTGGGATATTCCGAGTGGGGCACCCACCTTTTGGTCTCTCGATCTTGATAACCTCAGCACCCTGGTCTGCCAGTAGCTTGGTACAATATGTTCCCTTAATATCAGCCAGATCCAGGACACGGTATATGCTTAACGCTCCTTCTTGCTCTTTCGGCACGGTGTCACCTCCACATTCTTGTAGTTGCCT
>CAYWDP010000184.1:0-1495 GCA_964457045.1 uncultured Dehalococcoidia bacterium | reverse complement strand
TAAACAGCCTCATACCTGCCCTTTGTGAAAGACTGAACTGTCTTCCCCTATAATACCGCAACATTCTTGGTTTGAGAAGATTTCTGGCTTACTTTAGCAACTTAAAGGCTTCTACATCCACCAAACCGAGGTCGGTTAATCTTAGCTCAGGGATTACAGGCAAGGCCAAGAAGGAGAGGGTGCTAAAGGGAGAGGTGAGAGGGCAACCTAAATCAGAGGCAATGGCTTCCAAACTTTCTAGCCTGTCAACTACTGTCTCTAGAGGCTCATCGGAAAGCAAGCCAGCGATAGGCAGAGGCAAAACAGATAAAATTTGCCCTTCAGCAGCGATGACCAATCCTCCTTGTAGTCTCTCTATCTCCTTTATCGCCGTGAATATATCCTCATCATTAGTTCCTGCGGCAACAATATTGTGAGAGTCGTGAGCGATAGAGGAAGCTATTGCCCCCCTCTTTAGACCAAAGCCTTTCACCAGACCCAAGCCAATATTTCCTGTGGCCTTATGCCTTTCTACCACTACTAGCTTAAGAATATCCCGCTCAACATCAGGAAGGATAATCCCCTCCCTTACTTTCACCTCCTCCTTCCTTTTCCTGGTAACTATTTGCCCGGGCACAATTTCAATAATAGGGTGAGCCCGCTTTTCAGCCGGTATCCTTAGCGCCTCCCGACTGAAGGGCTTGATATTGATAGTATGTCTCAGCTCCTCATTTCCAGAGACATCTACTGGGAAAAGAGCTTCACCTTCTTTAGCCACTAATTCTCCCTGATGAAAGACCATCTCAATATCAAGGGTAGATAGGTCGGCGATTACTATAAGGTCTGCCAGGTATCCTGGGGCTACTGCCCCTAATCCATCCAATCTGAAATATTGCGCCGGGTTAATGGTGGCCATTTGGAGTGCCCGAATTGGCTCCAAGCCAAGCTGGATGGCTTTCCTCACCACCGCATCAATGTCTCCGTCCTTGAGGAGATCAACGCAACTGCGGTCATCAACCACAAAGAAACATCGGTGATAGGTTTTGTCCCCCACTAGGGGAAGGAGGGTAGCTAGGTTTTTCTCCGAGGAACCTTCTCGTATCATCAGCCACATTCCACGGCTTAGTTTCTCTCTTGCTTCCTCCAGCAGGGTAGACTCGTGGTCAGAGCCAATGCCTGTGGCTAGATAGGCATTTAGCTCTTTTCCTCTCAAGCCGGGGGCATGTCCATCGATAACCTTCCCTTTAGAGAGGGCTATTTTCAGTAATACCGCTGGGTCACCACCTAGTACACCGGGGAAATTCATCATCTCACCTAGCCCGATGGTGTTCTTCCACTGGAGAGCTGCCTGAACGCCATCAGCGGTGATTTGAGCCCCTGAAGTCTCCAGTTGGGTAGCTGGCACACAGGAGGGCACCATGAAAAATAGGTCTAGAGGTAAACGCTCAGCGCAGCGGAGTATATATTTTGCTCCCTTAAGCCCGCAGACATTAGCCATTTCGTGAAGGTCGGTGAC
>CAYWDP010000183.1:1339-2967 GCA_964457045.1 uncultured Dehalococcoidia bacterium | reverse complement strand
CCACCCCATTGGTCTACTGCTAGGTTATATACTATGTCAATCTCCGGGGTTACCTCAGCCAGAAGACTGCCCAAATCAAAGCCAATCCCTCGCCACATAATCTCTCCCTGTCGCAGCTTCAGCCTCAGATGCCGGGAGCCGTTACCCACTGGATGACAATCCACCACCTTCACTCCCCGTGAGAGAAAAACTGGCAGAGGGTTGCCACTTCCGAAAGGAGCAAATCTTTCCACCAGCTTAAAGACCTCTCCATTGATAGCAGAAAGAGGTATATCAGCCTCAATGGTCAGGAAGGGGTGGAGGTCTACGCCTGATAGTCGCTCAGCCGCTATGCGGAGGAGGTGTTGCTGGAACTGGGTTAGATTCTCAGTCGGCAGAGCAAATCCCGCCGCCATAGGGTGTCCACCAAATCGCAGCAGGATATCTTGGCATTCCCTCAAAGCGGCTATAATATCAAACTCAGGGATGCTGCGAGCACTTCCTCCGATTATATCTTTACCTTGCCTTAGAACGATAACCGGGCGGTAAAATTCCTCCGCTAGCCTACCGGCAATAAGCCCAGCTATCCCTGGGGGGTAGTCCTCGCCTCCCACCATCAGCAAGGGGGAATCAACCCCACTAATGGATAGCTGCTCCCTCGCCTTGGCTAAAAGCTCCTCAGTTAACCTCTGGCGTTGGGTATTCGTCTCCTCTAGCTCCTGAGCCAGTTGCCGCGCCTCCTCAGGTGAATCAGTGACCAGCAACCTGTAGCTAGTGAGGGCATAGTCTAATCTTCCTGGGGCATTGAGGCGGGGGGCAAGGATCCAGGAGATGTGCTCGGTATCCAGGTTACTTAATTGCAGCCCGGCAATATGCGCCATCTCCTGAAGGCCGAGACGCTGGGTCTTGCTCAGGGCTTCCAGCCCCCTCTTCACCAAATAGCGGTTCTCCCCCACCAAGGGCACCACGTCTGCCACCGTTCCCAGGGCCACTATATCGAGTAACTCATCTAGTTGCTCCTTTTTGCCTAAGGTTTGAAAAAGTGCCTGAAGGAGCTTGAAGGCAACCCCTACCCCAGCGAGCTGGGGGAAGGGATAGGCGGAGCTTTCTCGTTTTGGGTTGATTATGGCTAAGGCTGAGGGAAGCATGTGAGAAATGGAGTGGTGGTCAGTGATGATTATATCCAGCCCTTTCCTTTGGGCATGCTCTACCTCATGGATGTCACCAATGCCACAATCAACAGTGATAACTAAGGTAACGCCTTGTTGACGCAAGCTTTCCAGGGAGGTTAGGTTAAGCCCGTAGCCTTCGTTAAGGCGGTGGGGGATGTAGGGAGTGGTTCTGCCGCCAAGGCTGGAAAGACCTTGAGTAAGAAGTGCAGTGCCACAGATGCCATCAGCGTCAAAATCTCCGTAGATAGCGATGCTCTCACCAACCAGCAAGGCGTGGTAGACCCTGCCCACTGCCTTTTCCATGTCGGGAAGGAGAAAGGGATCGCCCTGGAGGCTTTCCTCTATATCGAGAAAAGCCTTAGCTTGGGTAGGGTCAGTGATGCCACGATTGTACAGGAGTTGAGTCGCTAGAGGAGGGAGCCCCGTTTCTGTCGGGTATTTGGTGGGGGGAAGGACCTTCCAACGGCGGTGGTTCAA
>CAYWDP010000183.1:0-1239 GCA_964457045.1 uncultured Dehalococcoidia bacterium | reverse complement strand
TACTCTCGAAAGACCAGAACCGAATTGTGTCCCCCAAAGCCGAAGGAGTTGGACAGCGCTGTCCTCACCTTTTTCTGGCGAGCTACATTGGGCACATAATCCAGGTCACACTCTGGATCAGGATGGACCAGGTTTATGGTGGGTGGAATCACCTCATGCTGAATGGCGAGGATACATATTATGGCTTCAATGGCACCAGCAGCTCCAATGAGATGTCCCATCATTGATTTGGTGGAGCTGATAGGGATACGGTAGGCATCCTCGCCAAATACAGTTTTTATGGCCATGGTCTCGCATTTATCATTCAGTGGTGTGGAGGTGCCATGGGCATTAATATAGTCGATTTCTTTAGGTTCTATCTCGGCTTTCCTCAAGGCGATTTGCATGGCTTTAGCCCCGCCTTCCCCCATCTCCGCAGGCTGGGTAATATGATAGGCATCGGAGGTAGCCCCATAACCAATAACTTCAGCCAGTATGTTAGCCCCGCGCTCTAGAGCATGGGAGAGGTTTTCTAGAACTAGCACCGCCCCTCCTTCCCCCAGGACAAAGCCGTCACGCTGGGCATCGAAGGGGCGAGAAGCCTTCTGGGGCTCATCATTACGAGTGGACAAGGCACCGGCGGCGTTGAAACCAGCGATACCTATGGGGGTGATCGCTGCCTCACTGCCACCAGCCAGCATCACCTGAGCGTCACCCCGCTTGATGATCTCGCAAGCTTCGCCTATAGCATCGGCGCCACTGGAACAAGAGGAGGTGGTGCAGAAATTTACCCCTTTTGCCCCCAACATTATAGAAACCTGTCCCGGGGCACCGTCAGTGATCATCATGGGGACAAGGAAGGGACTTATTCTACTCGGGCCCCTCTCTGCTAGCACGGCAAATTGGGCTGAGAGAGTAGTCAGACCACCGATACCGCTACCAATGAGAACCCCAACATCCTCAGGATGGCTAAAGTCAAGTCTGGCTTGTTCCACTGCCTGGAGGCTGGCTACCACGGCAAAGTGGGCGTAGCGGTCCATATGCCGCGCTTGCTTGTGTTCGAGGTAATCAGCGGCGTTGAAGCCCTTCACTTCAGCAGCAATCCTGGTCTCAAAGGGCTCAGGGTCAAACAAGCTAATGCGGTCCACACCAGACTTGCCGCTGATAAGGGCTTCCCACAGCGAGGGGATATCTAAACCCAAGGGGCTAATTGCCCCCATACCAGTGATAACAACCCGTTCAGTCATTTGAGCATTTCCT
>CAYWDP010000182.1:0-2982 GCA_964457045.1 uncultured Dehalococcoidia bacterium | reverse complement strand
ACCATCAATGGTCAAAGTAACTTTACGAGCTATCTTCCTCTCCAAAAGCTTCGCTTATTGAGTTGATATAACCTGCCCTACAGGGTATAATGAGTGCCGCATAATCCACATCAAGTTATTTTACTACCTTAACCTATGTTTTGTAACGGAGAAGGGGAAACCTTAAATCAGCGATTAAATTTTTCAAATATAGGGCAGGGGCTCTGTCCCCTGCAGAAATGAGTGGGTGGCAGAGCACCCGCCCTATGAAAGAGCAGCAATCGCTATTTCGGAGGGGGAAAATAATGGTGATCGAGATCAGCGACCAAGACTTTGAGCAGGAAGTACTAAAATCGGACTTGCCTGTAGTGGTAGATTTTTGGGCTCCTTGGTGCGGTCCATGTCGCGTGATTGCCCCGCTAACGGAGAAACTCTCCGAAGAGTATAAGGGTAAGTTGAAGTTCTGTAAGCTAAATGTGGACGAGAACCCTCAGATGGCAAAAAAATACCAGGTTATGAGCATTCCTTTGCTGCTCTTTTTCAAGAACGGTCAGGTGGTTGATCAGAGCCTCGGTGCCCTCCCTGAGCAAATGATTCGTCCAAAGGTAAAGGCACTCCTCTAGACTTAATCTACAAAAACTCCGAGCTACTTGGCTCAATAATTTACAGAAGGGAAAAGAGACTCCCGATCTATGTGAGGCAGGTAGAGAGCCGCCATATACTCATCAGCAAAGGGAGCAAAGTGGGAGAGTTCGACATTGGTTATCTCCTGCGAGATGCTTATAGCCTTCTCAAAGGCATGGGAGGAGATAAGAGCCATTCGGGCACCCATAAGAGAGCTATTGCCCACAAACTCTATCCTTTCTCGTGGTATATCTGGTAGTAGCCCTATGCCAATAGCCTTGTCAATATTGAGGTAGTTCCCAAAGCCACCAGCAACATAAATCTTCTCCAGCTGACCGAAGGTAAGCCCTGCGTAGTCAATCAGAGATTTAATGGCAGCAAATATTGCTCCTTTAGATCTAATTATGCTCTCTATATCTGATTGAGCTATGACCAGCGCCTCACCTTTTTCTGTCTCTTCGGGAAAAGCCACTACATACACTAGCTCACCCTTTTCTTCAATGATCCGCTTATCTTGAACCGAAGGGAGAAATTTCCCGTCTATATCTATTACCCCGTTCCTAACCAATTCATAAAGTAAATCAACCAGGCCGGCACCACAAATTCCCCTTGGTTTGGCTTTGCCAATGGTCTCATAAATTACTCTGTCATTATTTATTTCCACCTTCTGTATCGCTCCTCGCGTAGCCCGCATACCGCACTTTGTATCCCCACCTTCAAAGGCTGGACCAGCAGAGGCTGAGCAAGAGAGCATCCATTCATTATTGCCAATGACAATCTCCCCATTGGTGCCTACATCGATAAGACATGTTATCTCGGTCTTATCCGCCAAACCGCAGGCTAGAACACCGGCTACAGTATCGCCACCAACATAGCTAGCCACACTGGGCATTACTTGCAGCACTCCTTGGGCGTTTACATTAATGCCTACCTCCTTTGCTGATATCGGAGGATAAAGGTCAACCGTGGGCACATAAGGGTCGTCTCTAATGGAACAAGGCATCAAACCTAAAAGAAGGTGGCTCATGGTGGTATTTCCAGCGGCGACAATAGAGGTAACATCTTTGACATCAATGCCTTTCTTTTGAGCTAAACTTTGGATCAAAGTATTAATGTTTTGAACCACTGCCTGCTGGAGAACATCCAGAGGGCCCTTGCCGCAGACAAAGGCAATTCTGGAGAGAACGTCCTCGCCATAGCGGGCTTGTAGATTGTGACTGCCTTCCACTCCCATAACTTGGCCTGTCTTAAGATGGACTAGCTGAGCCACCACAGTAGTAGTACCTACATCAACGGCCATACCATAGTTTCTATCTGCAGTATTGCCCACCTCTATTTGCAGTATTCGACCTATATCGTTATGCCTGGCTACGGTGGCGGTGATTTTCCATCCATGGCGGCGGAGCTTCATAGATAGGTCTCGCAGACAGGCTAAAGGTATCTCAACGGAAGGATATTTGAGCTTTTTCTTGAGTTCCCGGACGATGCGGCTTGTATCAGGGGTATTATCATCTATGGTTGGTTCAGGAAGCTCCAGATACACTTTGCTGACCAGTGGTTCGAAAAGAGAGGCGGGATCCTCAGGCCTTTTATGCAGGCAGAGCCAATCAGGTTCGCTATAAGCGATGGGCGATGTTTCCCTCCAGACCCTTTGCTCCTCCAGGCGCGAGGCTGCCAGGATTTGCTCCTCTTCCAGGCGAGACTCAGGCGGGATAACTACTTCCAGGTTGTCCATCACCCGAGTCTGGCAAGCAAGAACATAGCCCTTTCGTATCTCGTCTCTGGAGAAAAAGGCAATAGAGTACTTGTCTGCTTTGGCGTTCCCTTTAGTAACTTGAACCCGGCATTTACCACAAACCCCTTCTCCTCCACAGAGGGTGTTAAGGTATACCCCTGCCTTTTCGGCTGCCTCAAACAGGGTAACACCCCGAGCTACCTCGACCTCCTTTTGGTCAGGCAAAAAGGTCACCTTATACTTGTTCACAATGATTCTTCCTCCCCTTCTCATCAAGCACTGCTGAGTTGTACCATGCCGACAGACCGCTACCAGTCTCCCATAGCCAGCTAGTGCTTACGACATCCAGAATAAGAGGTGGAAACAAGGTAAAACTCCTGAGGCAGATTATAGCCGGGCTCCTTCAATTGATCATCCCTGAGAAGGCGACCTAATCTTGGCATCTTTCTGGCAGCCTGCTCACCGACTTGCCCAGAAAGATTCGACTCTTCGATAGGCTCTTTTCCAAGGTTCCTTCTGGAGGGAGAGATAATGCCTGAGTGCCTCTTTCAGTGTGTTTGCGGCTAGAAGAGAGCAATGAATATCGTCTTCTGGCAAGCCATCTAGGCTTTTCAAAATACCATCCTGGGTGATTCTGAGAGCCT
>CAYWDP010000181.1:0-3181 GCA_964457045.1 uncultured Dehalococcoidia bacterium | reverse complement strand
ATTGGTGGTGGCCCCAACGGGCTGGGGATAACTGCCTATCTGGCTAAGTGCGGTCTCAAGGTATGTCTTTGCGAGGCGAGGCTTGAGGTCGGCGGCGCCTGTGAGTGTATTGAGCCCATCCCTGGCTTCAGAATCCAACCCCACGCCGTTGTGAACTACGCAGCAGCCGGCCCCGGGCTCGAGCAACTGGAGCTTCATAAGTACGGTTTGAGAATGGCCTGGGCTAAAGTCTTTGGTGCCGCACCAACTAGGGACCACCAGAGGTGTTCTGTGGGGGGCAGATGGTGTCCCGAGGAGACTAGGGAGGGCATGCTGACGCTCTCGGAAGAGGCTGCAGCGACAACTGTGGCCATGTATGAGATAATGAATTCGCCGGAGTGCAAGGAATTCCTCAGGTCCATCTTCTGGACGCCGCCACCTCCAGAGGGGGTCACCCTCGAGCCAAAGGATCTGCCCTGGGTGAAGACGATAAAGAAGCTGCCGTGGCTTGGTCTGGTGTATGATGATAGCTGGCTCGACATGTCGGTGTTGGACCTTTGCAATCTCCTGCTTAAGGAAGACGTTCAGAAGTTGGGAATCTGTTTAAGCTCCTGGGACAATGGCCCTGATTTCCTTTTGAAAGGTATGGGGATCTTTGGCTTTGCCGATACCCTCTTGATGATGTACGCCGGGGCTGCGCCGCTGGGAGGGATGCACTCCTATATGCATGCCCTGATGCGCTGTGCCCTCGCCCACGGGGCTACCATCATCACCAACTCCAAGGTGGAGGAGATCATAGTAGAGTACGGTGAGGCTAAGGGGGTGAGACTAGCTGATGAGGCGCCCTCCCGGGACAAGGTCATATTAGCTGATAAGGCAGTGATCAGCGCCACCCATGTCAAGCCTACCTTCCTGGAACTCATCGCCCCGAAGCACCTGGACAAGGGCTTCCTCCAGCGGGTGAAGGATATCAACCTCAATGGGGGCAGCCTCTTCGTCTTCAACATCATCGTCAAGGAACTGCCCAAGTTCAAGGGGAAGGGCGGGGAGCTGGTAAACAAGTTTGCCCCCCTCCTGCACGCTTTACCCATTGATGGCATGGAGGAATTGCTGAATGCCAGGCGGGCGATCTGCGTTGAGCGCAGACATCCGATAAAGATGGAGGAGGCGATTCTCCGCACTGTGCGCCTTAGCCTTGTTGACCGAACATTGTGTCCACCGGGTTACCAGATACTCTACAACTTTTTCGCGGTCCCCCCTCCCGAATACCACAGGGATGGGCCGGAGGCGGTGAACAAGGCCAGTGAAGAGCTAGTGGCTCTCGGGCTAGAGATGTACCGGGATTATTGCACCAATATGGGCGATGATAATATTGTAGCCACGTTCGTCAACAGCCCTTACGATTCCGCCTTCAGGAACATGGGGCTGGTGGGGGGAAACTTTCAGGGAATAAGAGCAGGCGAGGATGGGTGGTGGGTCAATAGACCCCTGCCTGAGCTTTCGAGATATAGGACGCCTATCCACAAGCTGTATCTATGTAACCAGACTTCCCATCCCGGGGGCCTGGCACTAATAGGAGTACCCTACTGCCTGATGCACATCCTGATTGAGGATCTGGACCTGAAACCGGGGGACTGGTGGTATCCATCACCGCACTCTATCTCGGAGCGGGAGGTCAAGGCAGCTGTGGTATGAGGCTACCAACTCGATGGATGTGAGTCTCTGACCACAGCAGGGAGAGGGTGTATTTGCCTTGAGGATAAGGCGGGATACTGGAAGCAAGTAACCGGTGGCATCCATAACTGGGTTAGATTATTAAAAAAGGAGGCAATCCGATGGAAGTTTTTAAACCGAGCGTTCCTCCTTTTCCTGAGATGCCCAAGGACCTGGAGTATGATATAGCTGTTATCGGCGGCGGTCACAATGGTTTGATCACCTCAGCCTATCTGGCAAAGGCAGGCTTGAAGGTTATTCTCCTGGAGAGAAGAGGCGAAATAGGCGGTGGGCTGGCAACCGAGGAGGTCCTCTACCCCTGCCACTACGCCAATACCCATGCCACCTACCATATGATGGTGGAATACATGCCGGTGTTTAAGGACTTAGACCTAGACAAGCGTGGTCTCCTGTGGGTCGGCCCCAATGCCCAAACAGGGATGATCTTCAAGGACAAGAGTTCGGTACTCCTACACCGCATGGCGGAAGACACTTATGACTCCATAGCGAAGTGGTCTGAGGAAGATGCCACTAGATTTTTTGGTTGGATAAGGGGTTTGAACAAGATGATGGACGAGCTGCTGGCCCCGGGTACCTACGTGCCACCGTTGCCGGCGGTGGAACTGGCAGTGAAGATGCAGAGGACCAAGCTGGGCCAGGAACTCATGGAGATGATGGAGAAGACCCCCTACCAAATCGTCACCGAGACCTTTAAGCATCCCAAGGTGAGGGCGGTATTTCTCTACGTCGCCTGTATGTGGGGTTTGGACCCCTCGGAGACAGGACTGGCCTTCCTCCTCCCCCTGATGATAACGCGGAGCATGCATAAGTACCAGTGCTACGGCGGCTCTCACAAGCTGGCCGGGATGCTGGGTAAAGAGATCGTGATCAATGATGGGACGATCCTGGAGAATGGCGAGGTGGTTAAGATCAATGTAGATAACGGCAAGGTAAGCGGGGTGGAGCTCTTCGACGGGACAAAGATAAAGGCCAGGGTGGTGGCCTCCAGCCTTGACCCGCATACCACCTTTATCAAGCTGGTAGGGGAGGACAAGATTCCTGTCAGTCTGGCTGAGCGCTGCAAGACCTGGAAGTGGGACAAGTGGAGTCTTTGGACTCTGCACATCGCCACCCCGAAGCCCCTGGAGTACGATGTTGTAGATGACATTCGAATTAATGAGTCCCTGATGAACATAATGGGCTTTGAGAACGAAGATGACGTGATGAAATTTTACATGGGCGTCCGAGGAGGTAGACTGGACCTGATAGGAGGTCATGCCACCTGTGAGACCCTTTACGACCCCACTCTCGTTGACATACCGGGCAGACATGTGTCCAAGTTCCAGTTCCCTGCCCCTTATGATCTGGATGGCAATTGTGAGAACTGGGAGAAGAGGAAGACGGAGATTGAGGATAAGGTCCTCGACCTGTGGTTCAGCCACATCAAGAACATGTCGCGGAACGATGTATACCTCAAGTCCAGCGAATC
>CAYWDP010000180.1:0-3205 GCA_964457045.1 uncultured Dehalococcoidia bacterium | reverse complement strand
AAGTCTAGTAGCTCATCCACTCTCTGGCGCAGAAGCTTGCTATCCATATGATGCAGACGACCCTGAAGCAGCAAGTTCTCCCGTCCTGTGCCCTTATCATCTAGACTGACGTCTTGGGCAACATACCCGATGACGTTGCGCACTTCGCTCGGTTGCTTCAACACATCATAGCCGGAGACCATCGCTCTACCACTGGTAGGCTTGAGCAGGGTGGTGAGGATCTTGATGGTGGTCGTCTTGCCAGCCCCATTAGGTCCCAGAAAGCCAAAGAGTTCCCCCTCTGCAACCTCAAAAGATACCCCCTTCACTGCGGTGAGGGAATTGAATTGTTTTACCAGTCGCTCAACTTTGATCATCATCTCCTCCTATTCCAAGTGGAAGTCTCTGTCACCAAGACAATATGCCCACATCCTTACATTTCTGGTTTCCTCAGGTAGCTGGCCATATTGCATATAGTGAGTATTCTGTCACGGGAACATCTTTGCCAGAAACTTACACTTCAGACTCTTTCAAGGAAACCGCCACTTTACGCAAAAGGGTGATCAAGATACCCTGTTCCTCTGGTATTAGGCACGCCATAATCCTTTGAATGCTTTGCGCAACATGGGCCTCAGGCAGGATTCAGACTTCTGTCAAAAGTTGTATGTTTCGAGGGGATCCTCAAGACTTACAGCCCTAGATCGGGGGCAATATCTTTCATAGCCGCCAGTCCCAGGCTGAGGAATTCTTCCAGTCCAATCCCAATATCCTGGCATAAGGCAATATTCTCCCTGTTGGCTCCAGTAGCAAAGCGTTTTTCCTTAAAACGCTTCATGAGAGATTCAGTAGTGAGTCCCGTTAAACTTTTGTCTGGGCGGACTAGGGCAGCAGCAGTGATCAAGCCAGTGAGGGGGTCAGCGCAGAAAAGGGCTTTGTCGAGAAGGGTATCGCATGGGACACCATGGGCTTCATTATGACATAATATGGCGTGGTACATCGCCTCTGAAGCCCCCAGTTCCTTAGCCAGGTCAGCCCCAAGCTTACTATGAGCCCGCGGCTCGCGCTCAGTCAGTTCTACATCAATGTCATGCATCAGACCCACCAGCCCCCATTCGTCTTCATTCTCCTTTAGCCTCCTGGCTAGTGCTTTCATAATAGCCTCGGTAGCCAGCATGTGTTTTATTAGATTGTCGTTCTCCACATTGGCTTTAATCGAGGCTAGGACATCTTCCCGGTTCATCTGTTCCCCCCTTTGGAAGCCCTCTTAGCGCCCAGTCCAACCCATTATGCCACATCATGGCCATTTGTTCTAGTGGAACATCAACAAGCCCCTCAATAACCAGCCTTTTACCTCCCACTACTCCTAACTTTCTCAATCCTATTCTCTCCTGGGCAGCCCTCCCCTCCAACTCTATGGCTCTTGTCGGGGCAACCGATACTATAATCCTCGATTGAAGCTCACCGAAAAGAGCTGCATCTATTCTCCCCTGGATTCCCCAAACTCCTCTAAAACCGACATCTCCAGCAAGACAACACTCAGCTAAAGCAACCGCCAGCCCACCGTCAGAGCAGTCATGGGCAGATTTAATAATGCCCTCCTTTATTAAGGAAAGGCAGCATCGCTGCACTCTTTTCTCCAAGCTTAGGTTGATAAAGGGCCTCCCTGCTATCGACCCATGCATTACTTCAAGGTATTCACTCCCGGCAAGCCCTCCCTCATCTTGGCTTCCCAGCAAGAACACCACATCGCCCTCATCTTTAAAGCTACTGGTGCAATGCCTGTCTACATCCTCGATCAGCCCTACCATTCCTACTACAGGGGTGGGATAAATGGCTTTGTCTTTCGTTTCATTATAGAGGCTGATATTGCCGCTAATAACGGGGACGTTGAGTTGGCGGCAGGCTCTAGCCATCCCCCTGATGCACTCTTTAAGCTGGTAATAAACGTCAGTTTTCTCTGGATTGCCTAAGTTAAGGCAGTCGGTGATAGCTAAGGGCTCTGCCCCAGTACAGACCAGGTTGCGAGCAGCTTCAGCCACGGCGATTGCCCCCCCGTTATTAGGGTCAAGGTAACAATATCGCCCATTTCCGTCAGTAGTCAGTGAGATAGCCTTTTTAGTGTCTTTGATGCGGAGCACCGCAGCATCACCGCCAGGAGGGACTGCAGTATTGGTCTGCACCTGATGATCATACTGGCGGTAGACCCAGTGCTTGCTGGCAATGTTAGGGCAAGCGAGTAACTTCAAAAGAGTTGGCTGGCATTCGCCTGGAGGAAGGTCAGGAATAGTGCTTAAGTCGAAGTTCTGAAGTGGTCTTAACCATGTTGGTTTTCGGCAAGAGATGCGGTAAAGAGGAGGCTCAGTCAGCAATTTCACCGGGACCTCGGCTACTACTTTCTCCCCCTCTTTGATCCGTGCTATGCCATCCCCGGTGACATAGCCAATAATGTCAGAAGGCAACTCCCACCGCTCAAAAAGTGCCTTGACCTTATCCTGATAGCCTTTTCTGACGATAATCAGCATTCGCTCCTGGGACTCAGAGAGCATAACCTCATAAGGGTTCATCCCCTGCTCGCGGCGGGGGATCTCACTTATGTCAATCTCTACCCCGCTACCAGCCCTAGCAGCAGACTCCACACTGGCGCTAGTTAGCCCTGCTGCCCCCAAATCCTGCATCCCCACAATCCAGTCGGTTTCCGCCAGCTCCAAGCAAGCCTCGATGAGCAACTTCTCCAGGAAAGGGTTGCCAACCTGGACTGTTGAGCGCAGCTCCCGTTCCTGCTCAAAGGTTCGCGAAGCCAAGCCAGAAGCACCATGAAGCCCATCTCTCCCGGTATCTGCTCCCACTAACATCAACACATTACCAACGCCGCCAGCTCTTGCTTTGACCAGCTTCTCACTTTTGCCAATGCCGACACACATAGCATTAATCAGGGGGTTATCAGAATAGGAAGGAGAGAGAAAGACCTCACCACCAACATCGGGGATGCCTAAGCAATTACCATAGGAGGCAATACCACCTACTACGCCGTTAAAAAGATACCGATTGTGGGGTTCTCCCAGAGGCCCGAATCTCAAGGAGTTAAGCAAGGCAATAGGGCGTGCCCCCATAGTAAAGATATCCCTCACGATTCCTCCCACCCCGGTGGCAGCCCCCTGGAAAGGTTCGATGGCCGAGGGGTGATTATGGGACTCCATCTTCATCACAATGGATAGCCCATCACCAA
>CAYWDP010000179.1:0-3236 GCA_964457045.1 uncultured Dehalococcoidia bacterium | reverse complement strand
GTGTGGGCAATTGCAAAGTCAAAGATCACTGGACAAGGCAGTGCTAGCTCTGCCCTTAGCAGGGGATTGTCTCATACTGACTACCACGCTGCTTGCTTCTTCTCCAGGTGGTAGTGGTACACCATCGGCGCTACGTTCAAGGCTGAGTCCACCGCCTGCTGGGTACCCATGAAACCGCTGCTGCCGGCATCGAAGCCGACGTAGAATAGCCCTGGCAGAGGAGACTTGGCCGATGCCTTGTGCTTACCACACTGACCCATGGTTACCCCCACCCCCACAGCCTCTCCTCCCTGGCCAGGAAGCACCTGGTCACGGCTGATGACCGATACCTGGGCTGGCCCCGTGTATGCCTCCCTGGACTCGATGGCCGGCACTATCTCAGGGAAGATCTCGGCCATTTGCTGGTCCACTTTCTTCCACAGCACCTTTATTGTTTTGTCCTCAGGAGCGGGCGAACAGGGAGTGCCCAGGACCAGAAGCTGCTTTCCCGGAGGCCCTATGCCAGGGTCGTAGTTAGTGGGTACTATCATAGTTATGACTACATCGATGGGTACCTTGCCTGCCCTGGCCTCGTTGTAGCGCTCCAAATCCCACCAACTATCTTCGGACCAGATCTGATACAGGGCATACGGCAGCACTGGCTTGCTCAGAATATAGCGACAGCCGGTGAACCCCAGGCTGGGGAGTAAGTCCTTAACATAGCTGACGTAGCTCCTGTCGAAGTGCTCCTCCCCCACCAGCTTGAGCACCGTAGGGTGGATACCGGCGTTGCTCACCACGATGGGGGTCTTGAAGACGGTGTCTTTGGTGGTCACCCCGCTGACTCGGCCATTATCTACGGTGATCCTCTCCACCCTGGTCCGGGTCTCAACCTCGCCACCGTTATCCTTGAGCACCTGGGCCATGTCCTCGACCAGGCGTCCGAAGCCACCGGCCGGATAGCCCACGGGCTGGTTCATGATGCGCTGGAAAGCCTTGGTCACCTCTGACATGGGAACCAGGTCAACCATACCCACGTTCAAGGCGTGGGTCAGATAGGCAAAGTATTCATAAAGAGGTCGTGGTACATCATCATACTGGGCGAAGTATTCCCGAACGGTGGTATCATCCAGGGTATCTATCTTTTCAGGCGGCATTATGGCCACGTCTGTCAGCACCTGCAGGGCAACCTGGCGTTCTTTGGCATCCAACCCCCACTCGTCGAACAAGGCATTGGGGTCCGGTAGCACATAGGGGTCCATCTGGGTAACACTTTGTAACCACTGGCCACCTCGACGTCGATACACTACCGCCACGTCCTTCAGGATGATCCTGAATTTAGATTCTATCCCCAGCGCCCTGAAAGCCTCCAGCCAGGCCCCACCGGTGGTAGGTAGCCCGCCCATAGGCCACATCTCGCACTTGAAGCCCTTTACAGATACGCTCATCGCTTTGCCGCCTACCCGATCGTTCTTCTCCAGCACCAGAACCTTGAGACCCCTCTTGGCCAGCAGGGCAGCACAGCAAACGCCGCCCGGACCTCCTCCAACCACGATCACGTCATATCTCTTTTCCACCCTCCCTCCTTAAATCAGGCATTCATTACGGGATGAGACAGGCTATCTTTACTCTATGAGAGGTAGCCAATCATCAATAATCCTCACCATGTCCTCAGCCTGGGCATCAAATTCATAAATCGTCACGTCATCTACCAGGTACCGTTTAGTCTCGGTGAAACCCCACCCTTCCGGATAGCCTTCCCACATGGGACTCGTTGTCCTGTACTCCACCGCTGCATTATAGAAGGCCTGACCGTCAAAGTTTTCCGCTCCCACCTCTTCGATTGCCTGCTTCAAAATCTCGAAGGCAGCGGTCAAATTGTGCCACCCGCCTGTATAGGACAAGCCCTCATCCAAGATGACATCAACTTGACCAGGGTGGTATCTCTGAAGAACCGCTTTGGCTTGTTCCACCATATTGGTTGATTGGTCCCGATAGAGAGACACGTTGGCGCTCAAGGTCCCGTCAAGGGCTGCCCAGCCACACTTCTCCGCAAAGTAACCTCGGTAAGCAGAGGCGACCCCCACGTCAATGAAGGTGGCGCTATACCCCCTGCCTTGAAACTGGTTAATAAATTCAGCCATCATGAGGCCCGTGGCACATATATAGTCACAGTCTTTCAGCTTCTCTACTTCAGCAGTCCACGTCCAGGTGCCAAAGGGAGTCATATAAGCGCCGACGTAGTCAAACTGGTCCTGATGTTCTCGGCAGTAGTCCTCCATGCCCCCGGACGTCTCCACGATGACGACCTCCTCCCAGCCCACAATGCCAACCTTGGCAATTCCCTGGTCCTGGTCCCAGTGTTCTTCGGCTATCCATTTCAGGAGTGTCTTCATCATGTAATAGTGAGGACTGGACATGGTAAAAATCCACCCCGGAGGCTCCAGCATGGCCATGTTCGTACTCAGGTTGACTACTGGAAACCGGTCCTCGTCCGCAAAGGGTTTCAATACCACCCCAGTTGGGGGCTCAACAGATATAATTAACTTTGCCCCCTTTCCCCTAACCCAGTCGTAGCCAGGGATAGCCCGGGAAGGATCGTACTTAGTATCCCAGGAAACTATGCGTAATTCCGTCCCGGGGATAAGGCCTTCCTCATTGTAGTAACGCACCATATCCTCCAGTGCGTAATGAAGACTGCGAATCGCTGGTGAGGCTGGTCCTGTAAGGTCAGTGAGTTCGCCGATGGTGATAACCACCTTTTCCTCAGCTTTCTTGCCGCAACCAAAGGAAAGCGTGGCTATTAAGGCTAACGCCAGAACAGAAGCCATTGCCTTTTTCCAGTTATGGTTCATATTCTACCTCCTCTCTGCTCCCAAGAGAGAGCTTTATCTATACTAGGCCACCATGAATGAATTGCCTTGTGTGAGACTTTCACACATTATAGCATAACCATAGAACCTTGCTTATGACTTGTCAACACCTTGAGGCATCTCCTTAATCCGTGGGTACATGTCCAAAGGCCTCACCTTCTAGGTGGCCTGTCATAGTCAACTGTAGGAGAGGGAATTCACCCTCACCCTGGCCCTCTCCCGTCAAGGGCATGAGCGCTAACTTACTGACAGACGACATGATCCGGCCAAGCATCACGTCCACCCTGCTTGTTGCCTGTGTTGCGGCCCTGGCCTAGCCCTATCGAAGAGACTCCCAGGAGACCCCGTCCTTCAGGGCGGGGTCTCTCACATAGCGAAGCGGCC
>CAYWDP010000178.1:0-3244 GCA_964457045.1 uncultured Dehalococcoidia bacterium | reverse complement strand
CGACAACGATGCCGCCGGCTCCAGGGGTCTGGGGGCTGTCCTGGGTTCCAAGAAGCTGAAGGCTATTGCGGTAAAGGGTAGTGGGAAAGGAGTCAAGGTTGCCCAACCGGAGAGGCTGAAGGAGTTGGCGGCACACTACCGTAATTTGAAGCACGGCTTCCCATATTATGGTGAAGGATTCCATAATGTTCTGAGCCGATGGTCGAGGGATCCCAGGCTTGAGTTCAGAGTAATACCGGGTGAAGATACCCTGAAGAAGGAGCCTTGCTATGGTTGCCTTGGCAGGTGTCCCAGGCAAGCCTATCGGGCAAAGGATGGCAAGATGGGGAAGTTCATATGCCACTCTGCGTATGTCTATCAGCCCTGGGCGGAACGGTACTATGGAGACTGGAATGATGTCCCCTTCTATGCGACTAAGCTTTGTGATAATTATGGGCTGGATACGATTGCCATTGACCTGACGATCAGTTGGCTCGATGCGTGCTACAAAGCCGGTATCCTCACGGATGAGAATACCGGTATTCCAATATCAAAGGTGGGAAGTCAGGAGTTCATAGAGACCCTGCTAAGGAAGATCTCCATGTGCGAAGGGTTCGGGGACGTTCTGGCTCAAGGAATAGAGAGGGCCGCAGAGGCAGTCGGGTCTGCTGCCAGGGAGCAACTTGAAAATGTGGGCATACTCTCCGAACCCGGATACAGCCAGCCATACGGACCAAGACTGTATATCACCACCGGACTTCTGTATGCCATGGAGCCGAGGATGCCTATCAGTTCGCTCCATGAGGTAGCCACCTTTATGTCCAAATGGCTGACGTGTAACATGGGGCTTAGTACCTTCCCCACTACCCAAACGGTACGCGCCATAGCGGCTAAATTCTGGGGCAGCGAGTTGGCGGCCGACTTCTCTACTTATGAGGGCAAAGCTCTGGCAGCCAAGAAGATTCAGGATCGGTCGTATGCCAAGGAGTGCCTCATCCTCTGTGATTGGCTATGGCCCATTATGGAACTTGAGTTTTCTGAGGATCATGTGGGCGACCCCACCCTGGAAAGCAAGATCGTGTCTGCCGTGACTGGGAAAGAGCTGGATGAAGAGGGGCTGAATGGAATAGGCGAGAGGGTGTTCAATCTGCAGAGGGCCATCCTTGTCCGTGAGGGTCACAAAGGGAGAGAGTCCGACAGACTTCCGGAACAGGCCTATACGGTGCCCTTAGAATATGAGATCCAGGATCCCCAATTGCTGATGCCAGGGAAAGACGGAGAAGTGATATGCCTCAAGGGTGCCGTGGTTGACAGGGAAGCCTTTGAAAGAATGAAGGACGAGTATTATGAGCTCAGGCGGTGGGACGTAGCTACTGGGCTGCAAACCAGAGCAACGCTTGAAGAGCTAGAGTTAGAGGATGTTGCCCAGGACTTAGGGCAGAGGGGGCTGATAGCTCCCTGCTGAAGCAGGGCATACAAAAGCAGAGGAGGATAAGAGATGAAAAGCAATTGGTGTCAATTCTCACGGCAAATGACCACTTTTGAGCTAAAATTCTCACAGTAATTTACCACCCAAATTCTCAAGGTTATTTACCATCCCCGTCTTCAGAAGATTAGCCCCCTGGGTGCACCGGAACCGCTAAAGACGTCATCATAGGCTCAGCTTTAGAGTAAGGAGGCTTTCGTGTAACATTTCGCCCAATTGTTGAGTCACACTTCGTCAAAGTGTGTAGCGGCGAAGTCGGCAAACTGCGCAAACTGGCCATCAGAAAAGTACTGAATCGAATTCCTCATAACACATTAACATCACATCCTCATCACACTCTTTGCAAAATCTCCTGCCAAGCACTATAATGACATTGGTCGTGAATCCCAGCGTTGATACCTTGCTCCCCTCCACGTACACAAAATCCACTTACTAACTTGGAGTAAGGAGACTATTGGTCACACGTACCGTATAAATATTAATTAGGAGGTAGATTAATGGTCAAAGAGGACGTGTACAAAGAGCTGGCAGAGATGATAAACAGGGAAGACCCGCATGTGGTTGGTTTATCGGTGACACCTGCATTATTGAAGCTCATGAGCCTTCAGTTCACCCCCGAGGAGGCTAAACTGGCACTCAAAATAGGTCTCACCGGTGGAACACTGGACGAGCTCTCAGCAAAGGTGGGCATGAACAAGGACAAACTTAAGCAAATACTCCACACTATGGCGAACAAAGGCACAATGTGGATCGACCCAGGCAAGGAGGACCCGGTATACCGGGTCTTAGGGAGTTGTGCGCCGGGCCTTACTGAGACTGGCCTCTTTGGAGGTATCAGATTTCCGTATGATGTGGAATTAGGTAAAGCGCTGCACCAAGTCCAATACGAGTGGGCCAGGGATAGACTCTGCACATTAGGGTTCCCTTTTGCACCGGTCTGGGCTCATCCGAACGTGCTGCCCGATGACGCCCGTCCGGAGGAGAACCTCGCCGATTTTCTAAAGGGGCAAGATTACTTCAGTGTGTCAACCTGCCCCTGCCGTCTCTCACATTGGCTCGTTGATCCCGGAAACCATTGTGAACACATGCTCGAGGGATGCCTCCATTCAGGGGATACCGCCCGATGGTGTGTGGAGCATGGTCTGGGCCGCGAGCTCACTTTGGATGAGGCCCTTGAGCTGCTGAACAAGGCAAATGCGGATGGCCTGGTTCACACCATCAACATCGAGGGCTTCATATGCAATTGCTGCACCGACTGCTGTCCCTTATTCGTAGGTTTCCACCAATTGAACACCAAAACAATGATCCCGTCACCGTTCATGCCACAGGTTAAGGAGGAGGAGTGCAATGCCTGCGGGGACTGTGAGGATATTTGCCCGGTAAACGCGATGAAGGTTGATAAAATGGCCGAAGTTGATGTTGACACATGCATTGGTTGCGGCCTGTGCGTCACGCACTGTTCTATGGAGGCTCTCGCCCTTATGAGAAGGCCTGAGAATAAGCAAGTCGAGATGCCAGATGAGGTTAAGGAACATATAGGGTAGATGCACAGCAGAAGTGGCTTCTAAGAAAGATAGGGATGCTTCCGTGTGGCATGCGTCTTTGCTTCCCTGCCACAACAATCTGGCTTTTCGTTTAGTGCCTAAATTCGCCTCTAAGCTGCGGTTGGGGTGGTATAATGGTCTAAACCTGGAGGGATGGGGGGATCGCGATGAAGAAGACAGGCGTCTCCATGCTTCCTTAAGACTTACTTGACGATGTCCCTGACCAGATCCCCCA
>CAYWDP010000177.1:1974-3354 GCA_964457045.1 uncultured Dehalococcoidia bacterium | reverse complement strand
AGGCTCTGGAGCATCTTGTAGTTATGTCAAATGGGGACGTGAGGGTAGCTTTAAATGCCCTGGAGATGGCCACCTTTGCCACCCAGCCCGATAAGAAGGGGAAGCGAAGGCTTTCCCTTTCTACCATTGAAGACGCCCTCCAACATCGTGCCTTGCTCTATGACAAAGCCGGGGAGGAGCACTATAACCTGATCTCTGCCTTACACAAGTCACTCCGTGGCTCAGACCCGGATGCTGCCTTATACTGGTTAGCTCGGATGCTAGAAGCAGGGGAGGACCCCTTGTATATTGCCCGACGACTGGTCCGCTTTGCCTCCGAGGATGTAGGCATGGCAGACCCTCAGGCACTGACGGTAGCCGTAGCCGCTCAGCAGGCAGTCCACTTTGTCGGCATGCCTGAAGGCAATCTGGCTTTAGCTGAAGCAGCCGTTTACCTGGCTACGGCCCCCAAAAGCAACTCCTTATACCTGGCCTACTCCCAGGCACAGCAGGATGTGCAGCAGACCCGCAATGAGCCAGTGCCCTTACATCTGCGCAACCCGGTAACTCCCTTAATGCGGGCCACAGGATATGGCAAAGGGTATAAGTATGCCCATGATTATCCGGGGCACTTTGTGGAACAGCAGAACCTGCCTGATACCCTCCAAGACAAACGCTACTACACCCCCGGCGACCAAGGCTATGAGAAGGAGGTTAAAGCAAGACTTAAGGAGTGGTGGAAGGACAAAAAGTAACTCAGAAGTATGTAAGGTTCTCCGGAGCTGGTCTGGAGCTGGAAGGAATACTACACCTGCCAGCAGGAGAAGGTTCCTTTCCCGCAGTAGCGGTGTGCCATCCCCACCCCCTCTATGGTGGGGATATGCACAACAATGTTGTCCTGGCTATATGCCATGCCCTGACTGAAGTATCCATAGCGGCTTTCAGGTTCAACTTCCGCGGTGTAGGCAGTAGCGAAGGTGATTTCGCTGAAGGTGTTGGCGAACAGGAGGATGTAATTTCCGCCCTAGCCTTTTTAGCCTCAGTGAGCCAGGTCGACTCCAACAAGATAGGTTTGGCAGGTTACTCCTTTGGGGCAATGGTAGCCCTGCCAGTAGCGCTCCATAGGGAGCGGGTTAAAGTATTGGCACTCGTCTCTCCTTTCCTATCGGCTTCGGACTGGGAGCAGCTAAAGAGCTATGTTAAACCCAAGCTTTTCCTCTGCGGCGATGAGGATTACTTTGTTTCTTCCCAGGAGGTCCAGCAATTGACTAGTGGATTGCCTGAACCGAGCCAATGTGAGGTTATCCCTGGGGCGGACCACTTCTGGTGGGGATATGAGGGGAAGATCGCCGGGAAGGTATCAACCTTCTTCAGGCACGCTTTCACTACTATGAAAGAAAG
>CAYWDP010000177.1:0-1874 GCA_964457045.1 uncultured Dehalococcoidia bacterium | reverse complement strand
AAAGTGCTCCGTCATCTATTCACGCCGATAAAGATTGGGGGAATTGAGTTAAAGAACCGGATAATTATGCCACCTGTAGTAGATCGGTTGGCTGTGGATGGCATGGTCAGCGAACCTGTCAAGGACTATTACGCTGCTCGCGCCAGAGGAGGTGTTGGTTTAATAGTTCTAACGCCAGGGATCGTTGACATCACCATGGCATCACCGATTCAACTAGGGCTCTACGAGGACCGCTTCATTGCTGGGCTAAGGGAACTAACTGAAGTTGTGCATGCCAATGGCGCTTTAATCGGCATTCAATTGATGCATCTCGGCCGGCAAGGGGAAGGTATAGTTGGATATAAGCCAGTGGCAGCTTCACCTATCCCCTGGTCGCCGCATGAGGAAGTGCCTAGAGAGTTGTCTCGAGATGAGATCGAGGACCTGATAGAGAAATTTGCTGAAGCAGCTCGAAGGGCCAGGGATGCTGGCTTCGATTTGGTAGAGCTTCACGCTGCCCATGGCTATTTGCTAAGCGGGTTCCTTTCCCCCAACACAAATGTGAGAAGCGATGAATACGGTGGTGACGTGGGAGGCAGGGCAAAACTTGTGGTCAAGATTATACAGCGCATCCGAGAGAAGCTAGGGAGTGATTTTCCTATAAGCTGTCGAATAAACGGCGCTGACTTTGTACCCGGGGGGCTTATGCTGGAAGAGGCTAAGGCTACTGCCCGGCTGCTGGAGAAGGCAGGACTAGACCTTATCAGCGTTTCAGCAGGGATGTATGGCTCCTACCCTGTTATTGTCCCCCCCTATGATACTCCCTACGGCTGCAATGTTCCCTTGGCTGAGGGGGTGAAGAAGGTAGTTAATATTCCAGTAGCGGTTGCCGGTCGGATGAACGACCCCTGGCTAGCAGAAAAGACACTGGCTTCAGGGAAGGCTGATTTAATAGCCATAGGCAGGGGATTGCTAGCCGACCCTGAACTGCCAAATAAGCTCTCTAGGAGGGAATTTAAGGAAATCAGAAATTGCATCGCCTGCAATGTTTGTATCGATATAGCTCCCGACCCTATTACTTGCACAGTTAACCCCGAAGCGGGAAGGGAGAGGGAGATGCAAATCGTACCCGCTTCCCGACCAAAAAGGGTGTTAGTGGTCGGTGGCGGGCCAGCAGGTCTGGAGGCAGCCAGGGTGGCTGCCTTAAGAGGTCATCAGGTCAGTCTTTACGAAGAAGATGAAGAAATTGGCGGGCAATGGATATTGGCAGCCACCCCTCCCCACAAGCAGGAGTATATGAAGTTCATAAACCATCAATCCTGGGAACTAGAGAAACTGGGGGTAAGGCTAAATCTGGGCCAGAGGGTTACCTCAACGGTACTGGAAGAGCTGAAGCCCGATGTGGTGGTGGTGGCTACAGGGGCAACACCAATGGCGCCCCCTATCCTCGGTGTTGAGCAGGAGGAGGTAGTCACTGCTTGGGATGCCTTGCAGGGGCATAGTGTCGGTCAGCGGGTGCTGGTGATCGGGGGAGGCATCACAGGGCTAGAGACAGCAGATTTTCTAGCGCAGCAGGGGAAAGAGGTAGTGGTGGTTGAGCAGCTAAAGCGTGCCGGGGTAGATATGGGAGCATCAATTCGATGGCATTTAATGCACAGGCTAAGAGAGCAAAAAGTAAAGATATTCACCTCTACCGAGATTAAGGAGATTGGCAGGCAAGGGGTAGTCATAAAGAAGAACGGGGGTGAAGAGACCTGGAAAGGGTTCGATACAGTAGTGCTGGCTACCGGAGTTAAGCCTAGAAACGAGCTAGTGAAGGAGATCAGAGCCAGCGTGAAAGAGGTGTACGTCATCGGCGATGCGGCTAAGCCCCGTAAGGGGCTAGAGGCAATACG
>CAYWDP010000176.1:0-3362 GCA_964457045.1 uncultured Dehalococcoidia bacterium | reverse complement strand
ATGCGGATAAAATTGAAGGAGCTGGGAATCAATCTCAGCCCCTTCAATTATGAACCAGCCTGTCTCAGCATAGTACTAGCCAGCCACCACTTTGATTTTCTCCCTAGCGGCAGCCTTTCTCTTCCGTGCGTCGCGAATGACCTGGTATAGGCCGCTGACGTTCAGATACCAGACGAATGCCACTGGTAGGAGGATGAGAGGTGCTGCCAGCACCAGAGCCAGTATTACCTGCCATCCCATTTCAGTCCCTCCTTTCTATGGCCACGGGCCTTTTTTGTTTCCCACTGTTACCTTAACACCCTGCTGGCAAACTGACTTCCGCCGCAATGCCCGTCCTTAGTTGCCCAAAAGACCTGATGCACTGACAGGTCGTCAGACATTTATGCCTAGCCACAATACCGGAAGGTTGAGCGAATATATCTACGCGAGGCAGCATTTCTGCTTAGCCATAGTCACGAGGGAATGTGGTATAATGGATTTAACCTAGGAGGAGACGGCTTGGATAAGATCAAGATTCTGATTGCTGATGACCATGCAGTGGTGCGTGAGGGTACTCGCCGGATTCTGGAGCAGGAGCAGGATCTAGAGGTGGTAGCTGAGGCTGGCGATGGAGAGGAGGCTGTCAGGCTGGCTACCACTATCAGACCGGATGTCGCCATAATCGACATTGCCATGCCCAAGCTTGACGGCATCGAAGCCACCAAGCAGATCAAGGGGCTTTGCCCTGCTATAACCGTGCTGATCCTTACCGCTTACGATAATGATCAGTTCATCTTCAGCCTGTTGGAAGCAGGGGCCGCTGGTTACCTATTAAAGAGTGTTCGAGGCCGTGAACTAATTGACGCCGTTCGGGCTGTACACGCTGGAGAGTCGGTGCTTCATCCCTCAGTTGCCCGCAAGGTTCTAAACCGTTTTGCGTCTATCTCCGGCAAGCCCGAGAGAGAGAAGCCATCGGAGGTGCTCAGCGAGCGAGAGATGGACGTTCTCAGGTTGGCAACCAGAGGCTTGAGCAACCAGGATATTGCCGAGGAGCTTTGCCTCAGTATCCGCACGGTTCAGGGCCACCTGGGACATATTTTCAACAAGCTACAGGTCAGCTCGCGAACCGAGGCTGTGGTGCGCGCCCTGAAAGAAGGTTGGATCACTCTCGATGATGTGCCCTGAGGATTACACTTCGGGGGGCCAGAGGTGTAGAGGTGGTACAACAACTATCAATGAGGTGGCTGACAAGAGTTATCCGTAAGCCGAGTTTTTGGTTTCTCGTAGTCGTATTTGTTATTATTACAATTCCCCACTACGGGGAGGAGTTGAAGCACCCGGCTTTCCTCGTTCACCTGATGGCTAACCTCGGCGTGGAGCGCCACGCCTTTGAGAGGATTGCCTATCTAGCGCCCATAATCTGGGCTGGTTTCCTCTTTGGGCAGAGAGGAGCCATTGTCGCTTCATTAGCTGCTCTTGCCTGCATGCTTCCCCGCGCCATCATCATCTCACCATACCCTAAGGATGCCCTCTTTGAGACAAGCGCCGTTTTCATTGTTGGCAATCTGGTTGCTTTCTCCTTCGAATCGCTACGAAAGGAGCGCGAGCGCCGCATCCAGCTTGCTGCCCTCAACCAGACCTCAAGCGTGGTCTCCCAGTCTCTAGAGTTGAGCCAGGTCTTGAAGAGCAGCATTGACAACGTCATGGATGTGACGGGAGTTGACGCTGCCCTAGTATTCCTTCTGGATGAAGAAGCTGATGAGCTCATCCTTGCTGCCCACCGGGGAGTATCAGAAGGATTTGTCCAGGGTGTGGGCAGGCTCAAACTGGGAGAAGGCTTCAATGGCAGGGTAGCCCAGACAGGGGAACCTCTGTTTGTAGAGGATGCCTCTGATGACCCCGGCCTTACTAGAATGGTGGTGAGGGAGGAGGGGATACGATCCCAGATCATCGTGCCCCTGAAATCCAAAGGAAAGGTCATGGGCACGCTTTGTGCAGCCATGCGCAGCGACCGCCAGTTTCGTCAAGATGAGGTGGATTTGCTCACGGCCATCGGTAATCAGATTGGTGTTGCCGTAGAGAATGCGCGTCTCTATGAAAAGGAACGCCTAGCAATACAAAGATTGGCTGCGTCAGAGAGAAACTATAGGGGACTGTTTGAGAATGCCAACGATGCTATCTGGGTTCATGACCTAGAGGGCAATATTGTAGTGGCCAATAGAACTGCGGAACAGATTACCGGATACAGCCTAAAAGAGCTGATAGGCATAAACGTGAAGAGTCTCCTACCGGACGAAAGCCGTGCTCTGGCTAGACAAATACGGCGCAAATTATTCGAAGACGAACCTCTGGAACAGCCCTACGAACAGCGCATAATCAGGAAGGACGGCGCAGAGGCCATTCTGAAGTTGACTACCAGTTTAGTTGTAGAAGACGGAATTCCTACTGGTTTCCAGAATATCGCCAGAGATGTGACTGTAGAAAAACGGATGCGGGAGAACTTGAGCTTCTACTTGAGGGAGGCTACCAAGGCCCAGGAAGAGGAAAGAAAGCGCATTTCCCGGGAGCTACATGATGAAACCATCCAGGCCCTGGTTGTGCTCTCTCGTCAGTTAGATGCTCTTACCTCTAGCCCTAAGGGGCTGTCAAAGGACAATAGCCTCCTCCTAGAGGAGCTACGGCAGCAGACTAACAACATAATGGAAGGTGTGCGGCGCTTGAGTCAGGACCTGCGCCCCCCCACGCTAGATCGCCTGGGCCTGGTGCCAGCACTGGAATGGCTGGCTTCCGATGTGGCAGGATACTCTGGAATAGCCACCAAGGTCAATGTACTTGGTGCCGAACGCCGCCTCCCTGAAGAGGTAGAGCTTATTCTTTTCCGTATCAGCCAAGAGGCACTGAGGAACGTGTGGCGGCATTCTCAAGCAACCAGCGCTGAGATTATAGTAGAGTTCAACGAGGATAAAACAAGGATAACTGTCAGTGACAACGGGAAAGGGTTTGACCCTCCAAGTTCAGTAGGCGAACTAGCCAGGGACGGTAAACTGGGCTTGGCCGGGATGCAGGAACGAGCTCGGTTGCTGGGCGGTAGCATGACATTGAAGTCCGAGCCCGGCAAGGGCACCACGGTAACAACCGAGGTGCCAATATAACCTACTGAAGATGGGATAGTTGGTCCTATTGCCCACTTACAACCACTCCACTCATAAAAAGCACCGAGCTACTTATCCGATCCAATGGTGTGGGTACACCTATGAGTCCAGACTCATCGAGGATATTATCAAAAACCAGCTCTTTCACTGCGCCAGACCCGACGCTAAAGCTGGCCTAACTTTCCTGGAGCGGAAGATGGGATTTGAACCCACGACTTCCTCCTTGGCAAG
>CAYWDP010000175.1:0-3367 GCA_964457045.1 uncultured Dehalococcoidia bacterium | reverse complement strand
ATTATTTTTCACCTCAACTGGTTTTACCAGTTCCCCTTTGGAGGTCTTCTCCATCCAAGCACGCGCCATATCACACATCGAGTAGCTGGTGGGCAGGCCCAAAGTGATGGCGAGCCTCTTGGGGGTGGTAAAGGCACTGGCCAAAACCGGGATGTCATACCCTTTGACCTTCTCGAAAATGAGGGCCGGCCCCTTCTTACTCTCATTTAATCGGGCTATATGCGACATCTCTAGGTTCCAATCTACCTCGGCCTTTATCCAGTGTACTTCTCCTTCCTTTTCACAGGTTTCAATCCAGCCTCTCAAGTCTTTCATAATATCCTCCTTCCTAGAAATAAAAGCCCCAAAAAATTACCGCCTTTTTGGGATAATAAATTGGATGAAACTGTACTATCACCTTCTCCCCTTTTTGGCTTACGCCATCCACCCCGCACCTAAGGTTTAAGCTTTAAAGGCGTTAACGCTTTTTCCATAAGTAGCTCATAGCCGCTCTTCTTACCGATGATGGGTTCTTTCTTGCGCTGGCTCCACACTGTCTCAGGGCGGCTTTGCACGGTAAAAACATTCTCCGGGAAAGGGATATCCTTGTCAATAGCCCACTCTATATCTTGAGGGCAACCATAGTGCTCCTCAATGCGCTTAGCTATCCTTACTAGCTCCCTTATCTCCTTATCATCCATACAGGCTTTGTTCTGCATCTCCGGTGCTACATCGGCATGTACCACCTCCCCCCTCTGAGGGTCATACACACATTCAATGTTCTTAGGAGATATGTTCCTTTTATTTATCTCCATCAGAACTTTATCCACGACAAACATGTCCGGGGTTACCGAACCTGACACCACAGTCTCCCCCAACCCCCAGCTTGCCTCAATCACGACCTTTGACGGGTCTCCATTGAGCGGGTTAAGCGTGAACATGACGCCGGCTATCCTCGAATTTACCATTTTCTGCACGCCGACGCTTATCAGTACCTTTTCATGAGGGAAGTCGTTCTTAATTCTGTAGCTGATAGCACGCGGCGTGAACAGACTGCCCCAGCATTTCTGGACACTTCTTATTACTTCATCAAAACCCTTAACCCATAAATAAGTGTCCTGTTGCCCGGCAAAGCTAGCTGTAGGTAAGTCTTCAGCGGTAGCACTCGACCGTACCGCTACCGGGAGTCTCTCCACGCCGCACTTATCACACAAGCAAGCATAGCCTTCTCTTATCGCCCTCTCAACATCACCAAGCATGGACGCTTCATTGATCAATTTTTGAACTTCAGCGCTGGCGCTATCCAAAGATGTCACATCCTTGGGATTGACATCGGACAGTATCTTGAAAAGCTCATCCTTTATTCCCGCCTCGGTGATGAAGTTAAGGTAGCTATCGGTGGTAATAGCAAAGCCAGTCGGTACCCTTATACCAGCGGCAATCATCTCACCTAGGCTGGCATTCTTGCCACCGACTGCAGCCAGCGAAGCCTTATTCACCTCTTCAAAATTCAACGTATACCTCACCTCATCCCTCCACCTCCTTTGATAAGGCGATAGATTAAGGTTAAACCAACAAGTTTGGCTAGCCAGCTCGCTTAAGGATGGTAACTACGCCAGTATCTCCATCAACCCTGACGGTGTCCCCGGTTTTAATCACCGAGGTAGCGATAACAGTGCCGGTAACTGCTGGCAGACCGTACTCCCTAGATACTATAGAGGCATGGCATGTCAGCCCACCAATGTCAGTAACCGCCGCCTTAATCTTGGTGAACACCGGAGCCCAGGCAGGGTTACTGCACGGGCATACCATAATCTCACCCGGCTGTAGAGTTACGATTTCCTCAAGAAGCTTAAGCACCCGGGCTTTCCCTTCAACGACTCCGGCTGAAGAGGCAAAGCCCTTCATCTCGGTTACCTCTTCAGGTACCACAACTGCCGCTTTTAGCCACTCGCTGACTGTGTCGGTGGTGATGCCCCATAACATCACCGTGAATGGTTCGGCAACCTCTTTAGGTGGGATTCCTAGAGCCGGTATTGGTGCCCACTTTCTAGCTGCCTCAAGTATCCTCTGCCGCTTCTCAGCTTTATCCATATAGTAGCTACCTCTCAGCGGGACACCTTCGCCCAATGCCCAGCCAATCGCTAACTCCTCTATCATCTCAGGCACTTCAAATCTATTAAACATAAATATATCATCTACTTCTTTTAACATCCCATGTTTAACAAAGAGCTTGCCGATTTCCCTTATCTTATCCCACCATATGGTGTGGAACCAGTGCTCTACCCAGAAAAGGTGGTCTTCAGCAAAGCGGTATATCGTCCTGACAGTCTTATAAGCATCCTCAAAAGACTTCTTATCTTCATCAGTCTTTATCAGCTTGCGGTACTCGGCGACAATCTCATCCCTTTTCCGGCTTATCTCCTCTAGCGACCTCTCTATCTTCTCTCCCTTATCTAACCTCTCGACATAGCTCTTCATATAGCTAAATGGAATGTCCAGCTTATTGACCCAGCTTCCCTCGTAGTTGAACCAGCCGCTACCACATGATACATAGAACCAGGGGTCCTTAGCCTTCTCCAGCTCCTCAAGCCACCTTCTGCCATCTTCTGTCTTTCCCAGTTCCTCTATCTTCTGCTCAGCAGGCACATCACCTTTGATGATGTCACTTATGCCGGGAGAAGAGGCAGCTAGCCTGGATAGCCGGCAAAGCTCCTCCTCAGGGCGGAACATCGATACGTAGGCACCAGCTACCATCTTGCCAATAGCGCTCTCGCTTATCCCCGGAAACAGCTTCCTGGCTACATCGGCGAACATCAGGTAGGCTAGGTAGGTCAGGTTCAGCATCTCAAAGTGATACTGCCAGCCCTTAAACATTTGACTTACCAGCGTATTGAAAGCCTCAATTACCTCATAGGCTGCATAATAGCCGCGTGGAGCCGGCAAGACCTGGTCTTCAGGAACGTATTTGGGCAATTCCTCCGGTATTTTCACCGCTGCCATTTCCCGACCCAGCGCCTGAAACTTATTAATCCATTTCTCCCACAGCTCATCATAGTGCTCAAATATATAGAAGGCTCGCTTCCCAAACAGCTCAGCCTTCTCCTTCTGTACCTCTGGCGGCGGTGGTTCGATAGCGCAGATATACATGTAGCAACCAACCATTCTCTGGGCGATGCCTTGGGCTGGGGGGATACAGAATACCCTAGTGGTATATCCGGCGAGGGAGATCTGCCACGACTCGTGGAATATCAGGTCAAGAGGAGGCATAGGTTCCGGGTCATGTATCTTGTCCTGATACCAAAATTGCCTGCTTTCCCACTCCCCCCTTTCCTTAGCGAATAGGTAGTGTGATGGGTACATCTCCTCCCAGCCTTCGAGTTCCGCC
>CAYWDP010000174.1:0-3406 GCA_964457045.1 uncultured Dehalococcoidia bacterium | reverse complement strand
TTGGCCACTATCATCAGACCTGAGGTATCCTTATCCAAGCGATGTACTATGCCCGGGCGAAGCGAACTATCGATGGCTGAAATCTGGGGACAATGAGCCAGAAGAGCATTTATTAAAGTGTGACTGGGGTGCCCAGGGGCAGGATGAACAGTGATGCCGGCGGGTTTATCAACAACCAAAAGGTCATCATCTTCATAGACGAGGGCTAAAGGGATGCTCTCAGGGACAAGGGTAGGGGCAGGGGAAGGAGGAGGCAGGTTAACAACAATTACATCCCCAGCCTTGGGCTTAAGGCTGGGCTTGGCCACCTGGCCATTTACAGTGACGTAGCCTTCGTCAATCAGCTTTTGGATATAGGAGCGAGAGAGCTCCTGACGTGATTGGCAGATATATCTATCGAGGCGAAGATTTGCTTTGTCTACTACAAGACGGAGGGTTCTAGCTATTTCCATCAGCCATGCTTTGGGGATAATTTCAGACGCAGCCAGAAATAAATAAAGAGGATAATCCCTATAACAATAGCCAAATCAGCCAGGTTGAAAGCTGGCCAGTGAAAATCGCCCCAAAGGCGGAGATCAACAAAGTCGGTGACATAGCCAAAGCGAACTCGATCCACTAGATTACCCAAGCTGCCGCCAATAACTAACCCTAAGGCTATCTTAACCAACCCACTGTGAAACATGGGATATCGGTAGTAGAGGAAAAGGACAGCAGCCACTACCAGAATGGGCAAAATCAAAGAAAGTGCTTGGTGGGCGGAAAGCCCAAAGATAATGCCCTCATTAGTCACGTGGGTTAACCGTAAAATCCCCTCCTTTGGTATCGATTCCCCTAGAAGTAAATTCTCTCTAACCCACAGCTTGCTTAACTGATCTGCTGCCAATACCAAAAGGGTAACGAGGAAAAGAATTCTGTGAGACTGCCAGCTACCTTGGAGGGAGCTTAACCTTGGCATTTTTTGCCTGACTTGCTTTACAACTGAGGCAAAGGTTCGCCTGAGGGAGAACCTCAAGTCGCGCCCTATCTATAGGCTGACCACAAACATCACATACGCCATAGGTTCCCTGCTCGAGCTTTTGCAGGGCGTGCTCTACCTCACTAAGATGCCCTGCTAAGCCCTTCTCTAAAGCCAGCCTCTTCTCCAGTTCAAAGGCTTCAGCCGCCCCCTCCTCCTTCTTGCCATAAGGGCTGCCTTCCTTTGGCTCGCCCACAGGGGGGGCACTGGCTCTTAGCTGCTCTAACTCTTTGCTCAAGCGCTCTCGCTCTTCTTTCAGACGTTGACCAAGTTCATCAAAGGTAACGGCCATTTTACTTTCTCCTTTGCCTCAAGTTACCACTTAGCTATAACAAGGGAAACCCAATCAGCAAAACAAAGGAATCAAATAGACTTGTGGGAGAAGATGCTTAATTATAGCCCGATTTCATCAAATAGTCAAGCCCTTAAAATTGTGATTGTTGAAAGGCAAATCATCCTGTAGGGACTCCGATTATATCGGAGTCCAGCGCTCTCGGACGGGTCTAAAGAGCCATCCCCTGTTTTTCAACGCTCTCTATTGCTTCAAAGTCCTTTAAATAAATAGTGTGCTCCGATTTATGGAGATATCTACCTATTGTAAATAATTCCTAGCGCCTAATACTATAATATAAAAGAGGCGAAATAGCAAGATGGATAAACCAAGCAAAATCTCTCCCGCCAAGTTAGACAAGATACTGAGTCAATGGTCTCTGCCACCGATTCCTCCAGGGCTCAGAGCAATAACAGAGAAGCATCAAGATAGCAAACTGAACTTGAAAGCTCTGGGGGATTGGGTAAGGGAAGAGCTTGCTCAAACTCAAGATACGATGAAAAAGGCAAAGATAGAGCTGGCAATCCTGGACTGGCTATATGCGTTCATAAGAGAGAATGTCAAACGGGGCAGGGTTTTCGAATTAGACCAGGTACTCACCGAGAGACATGCCGATTGCCTGGGTTATGCCAAGATATTCCAACTCCTGGGCAGAAACTTTGGGGTAGATACAGGGATTGTGGAGGTAGTTATAGATAATGCAGGGAGATATGTTCCTCATCCCATTAATATCCTCAGGCTGGCTGGCAAGGAAAGGCAGTTTATTGACCCGTGGTATGGCTCGAAGGACATAAATCACCAGAGAATAGGGGCACAGGTGAAAGAAAAGGGTAAGTGGCTGATAAAGGATGTGAACCGGGATGAGCTGGAGAAACTGACAGACGTGAAGGGTCTGCCCGCGAAGTGTGTTGATGCCATAACCTACTACATCATGGGAAATCGTCACCTGGAGCAGGGGATTCACCACTCTGACGAGAAGGAGTTCCGCAAAGCAATAGACTATTATGATGAGGCCATTAAGCTCTATCCCCAAAATGCCCGTATCTACTTCAATCGAGCCGTTGCCTATGAGAACATAGGAGAAAAGGGGAAAGCGGCAAAGGATTATGCTCAGGCTTTAAAAGACGAAGCTAGTCAGATTCGGGTCTTAGCCAGGGAATATGAGGAATCGACTCGACTAATAGAGTTAGACCAAATGGACATTAGCCTCCAGAAGCAGGAGATATACCTATTACGGAAGGGGTTTATCACTGGCAAGGAGAAGTCAGCAAAAGAGGTAGCCAGCCACTATGGAATCTCAGCGGAGGAAGTAGAGCAGATAATATCTGAGATAGAGGCAAAGTCCTCTTACTGACTGCTTTTGGCGCCTTAATTACGGCTTATCCTTCGGCTCAATCCAGTATTCAACCTCAATTGTCCTATCACCGCTTTTTGACCGCAAGAGAGGCCTTAAAGAAACAAGGTAGAAAATGAAGCTGAAGAGAAAGAGGGATGACAAGAGGAGAAAAAAGGTTAGGGCAAGGACGATTGTGAGGGGGATAGCTACTATAATTAAAGGGATTAGCCACCCAAGACTGGATATCCTCAGTTTCCCTACAGTGGCTTTGTAAAACCATCGACTCAAAGGCCTTGAGCCTCCCTGTCCCCGCTTTAAGAACATAATTTTAGAAATCCCCTTCGAAAAGCGCTCTCAATTTTGTGGCAACCACTTCTGGCTCTATCTCGATGTCAGCCTCATAGTGGAGCCTCTCCAGGATGCCGGTGTCATTGCGATAAAAGGGCTGAAGTACTGGTCTAGAGATGAGCTTGGCATGCAAAGAATAGTGGTCTAACCTTTCTCCCAGAGGTGCGGAGAAGGTAGACAAGTTGAAGGAGTTAACCCCCATTTGCTCATACCCGCAAAGTAACTTGATAACGCAATCGGCGAAATCAGCTATCTCCGGCTCACCCAACTCTGCCAAGTTACTTGTTTCCCTGAAGATGATTTGAACCTCTCGATTACCCTGAGGTGCATAGCTGGCGATAACAGCCACGGAACCCTTCTCCCCAATATACCTTTC
>CAYWDP010000173.1:0-3413 GCA_964457045.1 uncultured Dehalococcoidia bacterium | reverse complement strand
GCTTGGCTGGGAGCTAGTGGATACCGATGAGGAAATAGTCAAGCTCGCGGGCAAGAGCATTGCCCAGATTTTTGCTCAGGAGGGTGAGGAGCACTTCCGACAGCTAGAGCGGCAGGTATTGGCAAAGGCGTGCCGGAAGGAAAGGGCCGTAATCGCCGCCGGTGGTGGGGCGATCCTTGACTCCCAAAATAGGGAGCTGATGAAAAGGAGGGGGGTGGTAGTTTGTCTTGAAGCTACCCCGGAGACCATCTACCAGCGCTTGCTGAAAGACGCGGAGGCCTCTGGTCCTCTCCGTCCCCTCCTTGCTGTGGCTGACCCTCTGCAGCGCATCCAACAGCTAAAAGAATATCGTCAGCCCTATTATGCTATGGCTGATTGGACGGTGCATACCGACGAGCTTAGTTTAGAGGAGGTTTGTCAGGAAGTTATCAGGGGCTGGCATTACTGTAGTCGTGCCCACTTGGGGGATATTACCCGCCACCAGAGTGACCTTGCTTGCGAAGTATTCACTGCCACTGAGCATTATCCTGTCTTTGTCGGCTGGGGCTTGCTCTACAATCTAGGGGAGAAATTTAATCAAGCGGGGCTATCTGGCACTGCCTACCTTATCAGTGATGAAACGGTTTTCTTCATCTATGGCACCAGGGTAACGAAGGGCCTTCAGAGTGTTGGTTTTTCCGTCAATCACTTTGTAGTTCCCTCGGGGGAAATAACTAAAACCCTTGATACTGCTATGAAGATTTATGACTGGCTAATAGAGCAGCGAGCCGAGAGGGACGATATTATTGTCGCTTTAGGGGGAGGGATGATAGGTGACCTCGCCGGTTTCGTAGCTGCTACCTTCCTGCGCGGCTTGCCCTTGGTGCAGGTCCCCACTAGCTTGGTAGCCATGGTTGACGCAGCTATTGGAGGGAAAACGGCGGTCAATCATCCCAAAGCCAAGAACCTCATTGGCGCCTTCTATCAGCCTCGCCTGGTGATAGCTGATGTTCAAGCATTGACTACCTTGCCCCACCGTGAGCTGATCTCAGGGTGGTCGGAGGTAATCAAGCATGGCTTGATCCTCGATGCCGAATTCTTTGAGTTTCTGGAGAACAATGCCCCTGAGCTGTCAAGGCTGGAGCCAGATATTGCCACCAAAGCGGTAAGAAGAAGCGCAGCTATTAAGGCTAAGGTGGTCAGTGAGGATGAGAAGGAGAGGGGGAGGCGCACTCTGTTGAATTATGGGCATACTATAGCTCATGGCTTGGAGGCAGCCACCAACTATGAGAGGTTTCTTCACGGTGAAGCCGTGGCTATTGGCATGATGGGGGCAGCCATGTTGAGCCATAACTTAGGGTTGTTACCTCAGGAGGTTGTGGAACGACAGCGTGCTCTTCTGGAGAGATTCGGCTTGCCTACCTACTGTCCAGAGGTAGACTTGACCTCAGTTTTGAAAGCTATGGAGTTGGACAAGAAGGTTAGGGAGAAAGCAGTGAGGTGGGTGCTGCTTACTGGAATTGGACAACCAGTGATTCGAGACGATGTGCCTCTGGAGCAGGTGGTAAAGGTACTTGGGGGGTTACTGGCGGGTAGCTGACTTGCATTGACATAATTCTTAGCAAGGGGGTAGGTGATGGGAAAGACCGTGAAAGGGACAACGATTCTGGCAGTGAGACGAGGCGATCAGGTAGCTATAGCTGGTGATGGGCAAATTACCACGGGTGACATTGTGTTAAAACGTAGTGCTAAGAAGGTGCGCACTCTTTATCATGACCAGGTGATCGCTGGCTTCGCTGGGGCAGTGGCTGACGCCTTGACTTTATTTGAGAGGTTTGAGAATCAATTAGAGAAGCATGGGGGGCAACTGAAGCGGTCAGCGATAGAGTTAGCCAAAGAGTGGCGCACTGACCGAGTGCTACGTCGCCTGGAAGCTTGGCTCATTGTAGCCGACCGAAGTGAAATGCTGGTTCTCTCCGGCGAGGGTGATGTGGTGGAGCCTGATGAGGATGTGGTCAGTATAGGTTCAGGAGGTGGCTACGCTCAGGCAGCAGCCAGGGCTTTACTTCAACACTCAAACCTCACTGCAGAGGAGATAGCCCGCACCAGCATGGAGATTGCTGCCAGCCTCTGCATCTATACCAATAGCCATATCTCGATCGTCAGCCTGGGCGAAGGCAATCCTTAATGCTCTTTTGGTATGAAAATAGCTTGACCTTACCACTTTTCCTTGTCATTGCGAGGACCCCGATTTATCGGGGGACGAAGCAATCCCTGAAGCAGCTATGAGATTGAGATTGCTTCGCTTCGCTGGCAATGACAAAGGAAACTTGAATCTGCGGACTAAGGAGTGAAAAGTGAGCTATGGATTTCACTCTCAGTGAGCAGGAGAAGTTGATTCAAAAGGCAGCCAGGGAGTTTGCCCAGAGGGCAGTCTTGCCACAGGCGGCGGAGATTGACCGTACTGCTGAGTTTCCTCTTGAGCTGGCTCAAGAGATGGGCCGGATGGGCTATTATGGTCTGGCTTATCCCCCTGAGTATGGCGGCAGTGGGGCGGGGTATCTTGGCTATGCTTTGGTGGTTGAGCAGGTAAGTCGTGCCTCAATGACCTGTGGAGCAATTGTGGCGGTTAGCATCCTCCCTAGGGAGTCCCTCTTTCGCTTTGGCGATGAGCCACAGAAGCAGGAGTTCCTGGCCCCTTTGAACAGTGGCAAGATTTTTGGTTGCTTTTGTTTTACCGAGCCGGCTACTGGTTCGGACCCTAAAGCTATTGCTACCAGGGCAAAGCCTGAAGGCGAAGCCTATATTATCGAAGGGCAGAAGAATTTTATTGCCCTTGCCCCGGTAGCCTCTGTGGCAGTTGTCTTTGCTAGGGACGAAACCGGGAAAATAAGTGCTTTTATCGTCCTCACCTCCTCCCCCGACTTTGTGCTGAGAGAGCCCTGTGAGACTTTCGGTCTAAGGGGTTTAGGGACTTCGGTGGTTTATCTCGATGGGATTCGAGTGCCGCAGGAGAACCTTCTTGGTGATAAGGGCGCTGGCTATGAAATCATGCTGGAAGCCATAAGCGTAGAGAGGGTGGGGGTGGCTGCTCAAGGGGTGGGGGTAGCCCAGGCTGCCCTTGACCTCTCTATCGACTACGCCAAACAGCGCACTGCCTATGCCAGACCCATTGCTGAAATGCCCACTATTCAGTGGCTTCTAGCTGAGATGGCTTCTAGGATAGAGGCAGGTAGGTGGTTAGCTTATAGGACGGCCTTCCTTCGCCACCAGGGAGGGAATATAAGAAATGACTCGGCAGTGGCTAAGCTCTTTTGCTCCCAGATGGCGGTGGAGGTGACTCGGATGGCGATGCAGGTTCATGGCTCCTATGGAACGATGAAGACTTTGCCCATTGAGCGTCTGTATCGGGATGCCAAGATGACCGAGCTCTA
>CAYWDP010000172.1:0-3431 GCA_964457045.1 uncultured Dehalococcoidia bacterium | reverse complement strand
CTTGCCTTCATTTTTAAAGGGTCTCAGTTAGATAAACCTCTATCCTCTCCTTCTTCAGGCGGCGACAAATCTCCTCTCCTTGAGCTCTTTCCTCCGCCAGGGTGAAAAGAGTGGGACCAGTGCCAGCCAGATAAACCTGGCTAGCTCCAGCAGCAAGGAAGCGAAGTCGATATTCATCAAGTCCGGGAAAGAAGGAAGAGGCAACCTCATTAAAGACATTATAGCAGAATTGGGAGGTAATCCTTTCTCCTCGCTTTATCAGCTCAACCACCTTCTGGGTAGATTCCCCCTGGGTAAAATGGGAAGGGTCTAGGCTGGCGTACATTTTCTGCGTCTTGTTAGCTATCTCCATCGGTGGTTTTACCAAGACAACCCAGGTTTTGGTTAAAGGAGGCAATCTGGTTACCTCTTCCCCTCGCCCTTCTACCAAAGCTGTCATTCCACCAGAAAGAAAGAAAAATATGTCAGAGCCCAGGTTTGCGGCCATCCTTTCCAGGTTCTCCGAAGCAAGATTCAATCCCCAAATTTCATTAAGGGCCTGCAAAGTTACCGCAGCATCACTGCTACCACCCCCTAGCCCACTGGCTAGCGGGATAGCCTTCTCCAGGGAAATGGCTGCCCCACCGCTTGAACCAGTGAAGTCCTGTAGCGACTTCGCTGCCTTAAAGACCAGATTGTTAGGAGAAACAAGCTGGGGGATGTTGCAGGCTAAATAGATATGCTCCCGTGGCTGAAAAGAGAGGATATCGCAAAGGCTGATGGCCTGTACTACACTAGCGATCTCGTGGTAACCATCCTCACGCTTGCCCATAACCTCTAAAGTGAGGTTGATCTTGGCATAGGCTTTCCCTGACTTAACCTTGGACTCAAGCTCCATGGTTGCTTATTTCCTCACATATTCTTGCCCATTCCTCGAGGTGCAGGGTCTCGGCACGGCGCTGGTGGTTTATCCTCGCCCTTTCTAATAAATTGGCTGCCTCCTTGGGCGGTATGCCCAAGCCTTGAGCCAAGGCATTGCGTAATTGCTTCCGTGGCGCACTGAAGCCAGCTCGAACTACATCAAAGAACTTACTGGTCTGGGGCACGCTGACCGGAGGTTGCTCATGAAGCTTAATTCGCAGAATAACGGAGTCTACCTTCGGAGGCGGATAGAAGCTACGAGCTGGTACATGGTCAACAATAACCGGTTTGCCATAGAATTGGACGCTAATGGCAAGTAAGCTCATCCCGCCAGGCTGGGCTACGATAGCCTCCCCTACCTCCTTTTGCACCATAACTACTATAAGGGAAGGCTTAAGCGATGCCTCGAGGAAGTGGCGAAGGATGGGGGCGGTTATATAGTAGGGGATATTAGCCACTACTTTATAGCTGGGTGAGGCATCCTCAACTCCAGAGGAAGCTAGAAGCAATGCGGGGTCAGTTTTAAGTATATCAGCGCTGATAATGTCAATATCAGCCACCACTTCCCTCAGAGCTGAGGCTAAGTTAGGGTCTGCTTCAACTGCAATCACCCTTCTGGCTCGCTTAGCCAGCTCCTTCGTCAAGATACCTAGCCCCGGCCCAACTTCGATCACCGTATCCTCTGAAGTGAGCTCTGCTGCCAAGACTATGCGCTGCAACACTCGCTTATCAATAAGGAAGTGTTGCCCCAGGCTTTTTTTCGCCCGGAGACCAAAACGATCCAGCAAGCGCCTTACCTCTGTAGCTATTCCCTTCGACATTCTAGCTCACAATATCCCTAAAAATAGCTTGGGTCGTGCACCCACTTTCGACCCTGCCTCATGGCTTTCCCCTGCTTGGCAGCTCTGACCAGGAGAACCTGTGGCACCCAGAAGCCGCTATTTACCGCTGCTTCCTCCCGGACCTGACGGGGTTCATAGTGTTCTGCCGCACAGGACCCAATCTTCAACACCACTCAGTAGAGGCAGTCCCACAAGGCTAGAAGCCTAGAGTAGGGATTCAACCCCGCTATAGCGGATTTCGGGTACAGGGCACCGCTAACTCCCCGCCTAGCACGACCCAAAGCCAATATTAATCCTACCTCGCTATTCTTGTCAACGCAAAGCCGAGTCGAGTTACTGTTTCAGTTTGGTCGGTAGGCGAGAGAAATGTAGGGACAGGTCTTTAGACCTGTCCGACTAAGGGACTGACCCTGAACCCTTCCTTCGTCAGGGCAGGCTCCGTGAAGGGGAAGAGTCTACAAGGAGATTCTTCGCCCATAGGGCTCAGAATGACAATAAAGTAAGATTGTTAAACCTGAAAAGCCTTTTATTTGAGTAAAACTCTTCTAACCTCCTCAGGGTTAAAGGGTCCACCATGACCAGCAAAAAAAATTTTTGGCGAGCAATCGAGTAGCTTCTTAATGCTTTCTCTCGATTGCTGCTTGTCTTCAACCCAGAGGGGATGGGCTGTTTTTTTCAAAAAACCAAACTTTCCAGTAATCAGGTCTCCCACAATAGCTGCCTCCCCTAACAAAACTACTGAAATTGAGCCTTGAGTATGACCAGGGGTTCTTATCCATTTCGCCTCAATTCCATACTCTTCGAAATCTCCTTCTTCTCCTTTCAAAAGGACGTCTGGTTCCAAAGGTTTTGTTTTCTGTCTACTGACATATAAATCTAAGATTTTCTGTAACAGACTTCGCGGATATATATGAACATTGACTCCCTTCCTCGGTCCCTCAGCATCTAACTCATGGATGGCGATCGGGGCTCCAATTTCCCCCTTCAATTCCAGAGCGCTCCCATAATGATCAATATGACCATGAGTGATCAGAATCAATTTGATCTTTTGGAGATCAATCCCCTTTTTATTGAGAAATTTGATTATCCTTTTCCCATTTCCAGGAAAAAGAGTATCAACTAGAATCGATTCTTCCTCCCCTTCAACCAGATAAGCTTTGCCCGCGATAGAAGGGATTTCAACTATCGATAGCCTTTTCACCCTCTCCTCTTAGTTAATTGAGGCTGTTTAATTTTGATTTTAGCTTCAATTTTAGGTATTTTGGAAGCTCTTCCCCGCCAAAATTTCGTAGTGCTCCGATTTATCGGAGCACTACATTTTTAAACAGCCTCTAATTTAGAACGGCTTACCTAGAGAAGCAGAGACCGCATTCCCATGCCCAAAGGGGGATTGGAGAGAGCCGAGGCAGGGCAAGCCACTTTAAGCGCTATACTCCTCCGGTCCTGGAGACACTTTTCCTAAGCCCGCAATCCTCTGATTACCAGGAAGTAAGCTAGCAGCCCGACGACCACCACCCCAACCCCGACTACTATCCACCACCAAGGGAAGGGTGCTGAGGTCACCTTGATGAAGTTCGCCGTTAACTCCTTTTCCGAGTCCATCGTTATAGTAATCGTGTCCTCTGAACTGACGAGGTCTCCACTCCAGTGGTCAAACTCATACCCTTCACTGGCAACCGCAGTCAGGGT
>CAYWDP010000171.1:0-3433 GCA_964457045.1 uncultured Dehalococcoidia bacterium | reverse complement strand
ATGGGTTGTCTGGGGGTTCTGAACAGGTTTGACAATTGGATGCGGATGGGTATATAAGCGTATATATCGGTATTAAGACTAAAGAGGGACGAGGGTCAGCTCACTACGAGTTGATATGGGAAATCCCAGCTAAGAGATACCAGCCATACCACGCAAATAGAGAAAGGAGGATCAAGGTGGCTAGGGGGATGGATGGACGCCAGAGAAGCTGGAGACGTTTGACCTAGCAAACAAGGTGAGAAGGGGATAAATATTGAACCACAAGTGTAAAATGACTATGGTTGCTCTTTTGATTCAATCTGAGGTCACTGGGGAGGTTTTATGGCAGGAATCGTATCCTATGGTGCATACATTCCTCTGTACCGCATCAATCGTGCTGAGTTCAACCGGGCGTGGGGTGGTTTCGCACTTCCCGGGGAGACAGCAGTAGCCAACTACGATGAGGACAGCCTCACTATGGCTATGGAGGCAGCTACGGACTGTCTCAAGGGTTTCGACTCCAAATATGTTGATGGTCTTTTCTTGGCTACCACTACCTGCCCCTATAAGGAAAGGTTAGGCTCCAGCATCCTGGCTGCAGCACTGGACCTGCCTTCCGGGATTCGCACCATGGATGTCACTGGGACGCTGCGAGCGGGAACCACTGCTATGGCTGCTGCTTTGGATGCTATCAACGCTGGGTCAGCTAGGAATGTCCTGGTGACCGTGGCTGATTGTCGCCTGGGGGCCCCTTCAGGCGACTTTGAGCAGGTTTTGGGAAGTGGTGCTGCTGCCTTGCTCCTGGGTAAGGAAAGCGTCATTGCTGAGATTCGGGGAAGCTACTTCCTGTCGGATGAGTTCTCTGGGGTGTGGCGAGCCGATGGTGACATTTTCCTCCGCTCCTGGGAGGATCGCATGGTGCTGGACAAGGGTTACTCCTCCTCGCTTCCAGAAGTCATGGCTACACTGATGCAGAAGTATGGCCTGAGCCCGGACGACTTTGCAAAGGTGGTGTACGACGCTCCCACCGATGTAAGAAGACACGCTGCAGTGGCCCGGAACCTCAAGTTTGATGCCAGCCAGGTTCAGGACGCTATGTATCTTACCCTAGGTAGTACTGGTGCTGCCATGGCTACCATGATGTTGGTGTCTGCCCTGGAGGAGGCAAAGCCGGGGGATAGGCTGCTCTTTGCTAGCTATGGTAATGGTGCCGATGCCTTCTTGCTGGAAACAACTGCGGCGCTAGAAAATTTGGGGGGGAGACGGGGCATAAAGCGGCACATGGAGTCCAAATTGATGCTCAACAATTACGAAACTTACTTGCGATGGCGTGGAATTATTCCACTGGAGGCTGCTCGACGACCGGAGCAGGTTCCGACCTCTATTTCAGCACTGCGGAGGAATAGAAAGGAAATACTGGCTCTTTACGGTGTGCGCTGCTTGAGCTGTGGTACTCCACAGTACGTTAACCCATCTTCGCATTTCAGCACTGGTGTCACGCCCATCCGGATTTGCGTGGTATGCCAAGCCAAGGACCAGTTTGAACCCTACCGTTTTGCAGACAAGAAGGCTACCGTCTTTACCTTTACTCAAGATAATCTGGCTGCTAGCCCTAACCCCCCGGCTACCGTCACCGTGGTTGACTTTGATGGAGGCGGACGAGCGGTATTCGATATGACTGATCGTGACCCCGCCCAGTTGAAGGTAGCCATGCCTGTGGAGATGACCTTCAGGAAGCTGTTCTTCGATCGCGGTATTCATAATTACTACTGGAAGACACGACCTATCAGGTGCCAGGAGGAAGAAGATGGCTGAAAGTATAAAGGACAAGGTTGCCATAGTGGGCATGGGCTGCACCAAGTTCGGCGAATTGTGGGATAAGAGTGCTGCTGAACTCGCTATCGAGGCTGCTTATGAGGCTTTCGAGGATGCAGGTATTGAGCCAAAGGATGTACAGGCCTGCTGGCTAGGTACTACCGAGGCAAATACATCAGGAATGGCTGGGCTGGGGGCCAGCGCTCCGCTAAGACTACAGTATAAGCCGGTAACGCGGGTGGAGAATATGTGTGCCACCAGCTCCGACGCTTTGAGAAATGCCTGCTATGCTGTGGCTGCCAAAGTATATGACGTAGTGCTGGTCTTGGGTGTGGAGAAAATGAAAGATTGGGGCCAGAGCGGCTTAGCTACCAGCGGCGGTCCCGCAGCAGCAAACGTAACCCCCAGTACTACTGCCCCGGGGATGTTCGCCATGATGGCTACCAAATACTTCGCCCGCTATGCTCTCAGCCCGGAGGAGGGTAAGACCATGTTGGCTAGGATCGTAGTCAAAAGTCACTATAACGGCTCCCTCAACGATAAAGCCCACTACCAGAGGGCGATCACCTTAGAGCAAGTGCTCCAGGCCCCTATCATTGCCTGGCCCTTGGGACTCTTTGATTGCTGCGGGGTAAGCGATGGCGCAGCGGCAGCTATCGTAGTCCCAGCCCCAGATGCCCACAAATTCCGCCCCGATCCGGTATTTATCAAGGCCCTCCAGATATGTGTTGGTCCTGCCGATGGGCTGATGAGAACTGACTACGACTACACTCACGTGGAGGAGACATGCCGTGCTGGACTAGCAGCCTATGCCGAGGCAGGAATCAAGAAACCCCGCCAAGAGATCAGCATGGCCGAAGTCCATGATTGCTTCTCCATCACCGAAGCGGTGATTATGGAAGATCTTCAGTTTAGCCCCCGGGGGAAAGTGAAGGAAGACATCGACGCTGAAACCTTCACTCTTCAGGGGGAGCTTGCTGTCCAACCCGATGGTGGCCTGAAGTGCTTTGGCCACCCTATAGGTGCCAGTGGGCTGAGGATGATGTACGAGATCTATAAGCAACTCCAAGGGAAGGCTGGCCCAAGGCAGGTCAAAAATCCCCAGCTAGGCTTAACCCACAACATGGGCGGTCAACCGCCCATGTGCACCGTTAGTTGCGTCATCGCCGGCCTCAAAGCCTAGACGCCAGAGGCTTCCTTCCCAGGCTGGAAGCGGTTCACGGACCGCGTACATGCCGCCGGCGCTAAGGCTTCTCTTCAGCTTTGGCACCCTGGTCGGGAGTCGCCTGCCATGGGACCGGAAAGGCCACCCTGGGCTCCATCGCCACTACCTTGTCCCTGTCCCTACTGTCAGGACATGCCTCACGTGATGACCACTACTGACATCGAGGAGATAATTGAGTCCTTCGCCCAGTTTGCCCGCGTTATAGCGAGTGTGTAAAAAGGAACTATACCAGATAGCAGTGGTTCTCGGATAAGGTATTCTATCCGGTCCCATTGCAGTTGTCGAGAAGCCATCGTGCTTCGAAGTCACAGCAAAGCTACCCCGCTGGAGTAGCCAGAATTCACTCCTGCCAGAACAAGCGTGGCCCGGTAACACATAAAGCGTAATGAGAGGTGTCGATCCAACAAACGTCAG
>CAYWDP010000170.1:0-3541 GCA_964457045.1 uncultured Dehalococcoidia bacterium | reverse complement strand
TAATGTTTAACCCTCAACAGAAGGGACTCTGGTGCACCGAGGCACTGAGTAACAACATACTATATTGCTCTGTTCGTACCACTGCTGCTCGACCTATTGCTATGTCATGATTGCCCCAGATTAGCAATGTAGGGTGCCACACCGGCCCGAACATGGCTCCTTGATAGCTCTGTTCCAAATCGAAGGAATTGGCACGATACCAATTAAGCGCCGCTGTGAGCGCGCCCGGTTGAGAGAAGACGGTGATGTATTCCTTAACCTGGTCGCTTGGGATAGAGGACCAGAGCGCTCGCAATGGCTCAAAATCGTTAGCCGTCAATGTTTTCTCCGCCTGTCCGGGGGTCCTGAAGAAGGCTATGTACTGACTGCGTTGCTGTTGGTCGAGATCATCAGCAAGAGCAGACCTGAAGGCGTCCATATGGGGTACAGACATGGCCGTCCAACTGTGTACACGCTCGGGATAGAGCAATATGGCGGCCCAGCCAACAACTGAACCCCAGTCGTGCCCGACCAGGTGAAAACGGCCAAAACCGATCGCATCAGCCAGAGCAACGACGTCGGAGGCCAGCTCCTGGTGAATGTAATTCTCTACTCCGCTGGGACGAGCGTTTGGACTGTAGCCTCGCTGATCGGGTGCAAAGCAGCGATATCCCTCGTTTGCCAATCGTTCCATCATATTGGCCCACATGATTGAAGTCTCGGGAAAGCCGTGCAGCAAAATGACTGGCTCCCCTGACAGGTTGTCTAGACCAGCACCCCTGCTGCGAAAGACCATTTGCTTTGCTTCAATCTCAAAAACCGTATGTGCAGCCAATCAAAAACCTCCCCCTATGACCTGCATCTCTACTCTCAGGCTTTGTCCTTCGGAACAGGAGCGCCAACCCAGCGAGCGGCGTAACAACAAACAGCAGCACGAGTTTACATAACATCTCATGTCCTTTGAATACCCTTAGTAGTCATTTTGTGGCCGGGAAAGAGCCCCCGCAGACCAGAGCGTCATAGACCTATTCGGTCAGCCACCTGGCGCATTCCCATGATGACGTCGGTGACCAGGTCTCCTAACTCTACACCCAGCATTGCTGTGCCCTTTTCAATCACCGAGCGATTCACACCGGCAGCAAACGACTTATCCTTCCATTTCTTCATCACTGACTTGGCCTCTAAGTCCGCCACACTCTTCGAAGGCCGGATTATGGCTACTGCTGTGATAAGACCTGTGAGTTCGTCGATGGCATAGAGCGTCTTTTCCATCTCCGTCTGGGGCTCAACATCACTGCATAAGCCCCAGCCATGAGACACAATTGCCCGTATGTACTCTTCTGGCCAACCTCGCTCCGCCAGTATCTCCCGTGATTTCTGACAGTGCTGCTCAGGAAAACGCTCATAGTCCAGGTCATGCAGTAGACCTACGATTCCCCATTTCTCCTCGTCTTCACCTCTCTTCCGCGCCAGGTAGCGCATGACTCCTTCAACGCAGTAAGCATGCTTCAGCAGGCCCTCGCCCTGATTGAATTCCTTCAGAAGTGATAGTGCTTCCTCGTATGTAGGTACACGTTTTTCCATCTGCTGCCCTCCGTTGCTCCTGGATCTCTCAATTGAAGTCCACCCCGGATACCATCAGCTTCGTCTGGTCATCCCTGACGGCTGGTCCGAGCGTAGCCCTCCTCTCACATGGCATTATATACTCTGGGAGCCTCGACGCAAAACCCCCTACGTTGTAAGATTAGGCTATGAGGAAGTAAAGGCGGCAGACGGCATGACTTATTCCGCCACGGCTTGGACGGCTCGCTGAGAGAGTGGAAAGGGAGGAGACTTCGGATAGCGTGTCAGCCCTGAAGAAAAGGATCCACATCCTGGCCCAATGGATGTTCGAATCGAGTCACCTGGTCGTTTTCACCGGAAGAAGTAGAGTTGCTTGCCACAAGGCTTGCAGAGAGGAGTTGTATCAATGAAGATAATTGTGCTTGGTGGCGCCGGGGATATGGGGAGCAGGGCAGTAGAGGAGCTGGCAATAACCGAGGGGATTGACCAGGTTACTGTGGCCGATCGGAATCTGAAAACTGCCCATCAGATAGCAACCAGGCTTCGTGATACGAAAGCCAGAGTTGACGTCAAATACATAGATGCCAACGACCACGGTGGTTTGGTGGAGGCTATGCGCAACTATGACGTGGCTGCATCCGCGCTCGGCCCTTTCTATCTGTTTGAATCGAAACTGGTTCGCGCGGCCATTGAAGCCGGGGTCAACTATACCAGTATTTGCGACGATTGGTTAGCTGCAGACGAGGTCATAAGCCAGTTCTCCGAACGAGCTCGCAGCGAAGGGGTCACTGTCATCACCGGTCTTGGCGCCAGTCCAGGCATCTCCAATGTTGGCATCCGCTATTATGCCCAGCAGATGGAAAGACTTCGTAGAGTGGATATCTGTGTCTACCAGCCCCTGAACGCGGGGGGTGGAGAGGCCGTGATGGAACACATGCTATTCATCATGAGCGGAAATATTGTCGTCTGGCGTGAAGGAAGGAGGACAATGATTCCCGCCTTGCACGAGGAGCGACTGGTAGAGTTTCCCAGGTTTGGACATGTTAAGGTCTGGAATATGGGCCATAGCGAGCCAGTCACACTACCCAGGTTCATCCCTGGAATAGATGAGGTGAACTTCTTCATGGGCTTTGGCCCCGGTTCTAACTGGCTAGTATTACCGGCAAAGCTGGGGCTTTTTGATGGCAGATGGCGACGGCGCGTAGTGACAAAGTTGCTGAGTAGTCTGCAGCACTTAGGGAAGGCTCAGCAGCCGGAATGGGGTGCGGTCAGAATAGATGCCTGGGGTGAGAGAAGCGGCAAAGAGGTACATGGAATGGCCTGTGGTATCGGACAGATGCGTGAATCGACCGGGATTTCCCTGGCGGTCGGCACCCTGATGCTCGCACGTGGAGAAATTACGACTAAAGAGGGGGGAGTCTACGCACCCGAGGCCTGTCTCGACCCAGTGAAGTTCCTGACCTCATTGAAGGAGCGCGGGATCACAGCATACTATGACCTGGAGATGACCAAGCCAGTTGTATGAAGGTCTTGGGTGCACTGAGGATACTACGGCCTCCTACGGCCAAAGGGCTATCACCTCCAAAGCCGATCGAGGCGAAATGCTGAATCTACCCTTTGACCCTTTGAAAAGGGCTGAAGAGGTTGAGCGCCTGGTCGTACATCCATCAGTTGTATTGTCCACTTGGTAAGACGGCTGTGTTGCCAATTCATCCAATGACCCATAATTCTGCCAATCAATCCACTAGGTTTGCGAAATTGAGCTCCTAGTTTTTCTATTACCCCCATTTCTATTCACTTTCGTGTGTGTTTGCCCCGAATTGTGCATTTCGCCTGGCGTCAGACTGTGTGAAAATTCCAATCCTGAAAATTGGTCTCCTGCTTTGGGGGCAAAGGGCAGCGATAGTTGGCACAAACTGCTACGTTCGATCCCAAATCGACATCGACTTATTGCTCAGGAACTATACATAAAGGATCTCTGGGTTCGCCAGATCCGCCT
>CAYWDP010000169.1:1416-3552 GCA_964457045.1 uncultured Dehalococcoidia bacterium | reverse complement strand
AAGAGACCGCCGATTTAGAAAGGGGTTCTTATAATGCTGCAATACTTTGATGCCACTCAACTTATCGACGGACTTTGTGAAAAGCTGCAAAACGTGGAGTTTGGGGACTACGAGGCGGAGGGCGAATTATTGCTATATGTTGGCGACCTAGTTGCGGAGTATGTCAATACCGAGCTTGGAGAATTAGCCTCCGTTTGGGTGAAGGACAAGGATAAAGGGAAAATTAAGTCTGTTTGGGCTTATGGGACAGATTTCTGGCCAGATATAGCGATAGAGGTGCGAGATCTGCCTATGATTGCCCTTGAGGTGAAACTGGCTAAAAGAGACAGCGGCTTGGCTGAGGTGGTGACTTCAGCTATTGGTAAGGCACTCATCTACTCTGTCCAATATTCTTATGGCATCGCCTTTGTTCTTGATAGGGCAGAAAGCGATCTGCGCCGGCATTGGTTTGATAGCGAAATAGAGACTCGGCTATGGGAAAACCACCGCATAAGGCTGATTATCAGCCGATGAGGTGATGAACTCGTGGGTGTCAGGTGCTGCACCTGACACCCACACTAAGGAAGGGGGGCAGGTGGCGGAGCACCCGCCTATGGAAAGGGTATTTGGTGATTTGAGGAGTATTCAGTAGACGCTTTGGAGATCATAAAGTGAAGCAGGAAAAGTACGATGTTGTGGTTATAGGTTCCGGGATGGGTGGACTATGTGCTGCTGCACTGTTAGCTCATGAAGGTTACCACACACTGGTGGTGGAAAAGCTACCCCTAATAGGTGGTAGGGCTTCTTCCGTGGAATATAAGGGTTTTAAGCTTAGCACGGGTTCCTTCTATGTAGAGACAGGGGGAATAGTGGAGGGGATTTTTAAAGAGGTAGGAGCTGATTTTGAAGTTCGTCCTTTTCCTATCAGGCTTTGCTTCAGGATTGGGGGGAAGGACTACGACTTGCCGGAAAAAGGGGGGCTAAGGAGTCTGATTCCTCTCGTTGCTGATAGGGAGGAAGCTGAGAAGGTAATAGCTGCTATTCGGCGGGCATTCACCTGGAAAGAGCCTTCCAGCTTACTTTCAGTTCGCGATTGGCTTCTTCAATACACCCATAATGAGAAGGTGCTGGCAATATTTAAGGGGATGGTCACCTTCCAATGCGTACATTTCCATGAGATGCCGGCTAATGAGTTTGTCCGACAGCTTAAGCTAGCCCGCGGAGCTACAGCGGGCGTCCCCCCAAAAGGGTTCTTAACACTGATGGGACAATTAGCCAAGGTAATAGAGGCAAAGGGTGGGGAGGTCCGGACTCGCTGTCGGGCAAAGCGCATCCTGGTAGAGGACGAGGTAGTCAGGGGAGTGGCGGTAGAAAAAGACGGGAGCGAACTGGAAATACTCGCCAAGGTGGTGATTAGCGATGCAGGTCCTAAAAAGACAGTAGAATTGGCAGGAAGCGAGAATTTCGAGAAAGGGTATCTAAAGGAGCTGAGAGAGAAGGTTTTGCCTGTCTCCTTTATTGGCCTTGCCATTGCCAGTGATAGACCTCTTATTGATTACCCTGGCGTTCTAGTTCTGACCGAAGCTCGAAGAGCAGTTTCTATGGTGTGCTCCAGCCTCACCTGCCCTGAATTAGCCCCTCCGGAGAAACACTTGCTCATGGCATATAGTGTCCCGGATTCTTCATTCCTTCCCCGGAGACCGGAGAAGGAGATTGAACTGGTGATTCAAGATTTGAGGGATAATCTGCCAGGCTTCGATAGGGAGGCTGAAATCCTGCATGTCAGTTACTGGCAAAGAGACTGGCCAGTATATCGTGCTTTGCCAGGTTGTCTCCCTCAAAAGACCTCTGTGGAGAATCTATATAATGTCGGTGATGGCGTAGCACCTTTGGTGCCGCTTGGGCTCCCTGGCTGTGCTGAGAGTGCTCGAATTGTGGTGGAGGAGGTGAAGCAACGGATGAAACCAGAAGCAACCTGATCTTGGAGGGGAGATTTTCATGCTTGTAGTCAACAAAGACAAATGTGTCGGCTGTGGTCTATGCGTCCTTTTCTGCCCCAGTGAGGCCCTAGAGGTTTGGGGAGTAGCTGCGGTGAGGAGGGAGGATTGCACGGATTGCCTCATCTGTGTTGATTACTGCCCGGTGGATGCTCTAGAG
>CAYWDP010000169.1:0-1316 GCA_964457045.1 uncultured Dehalococcoidia bacterium | reverse complement strand
TGGAAAAGGATGCCCGGGCTACGCCAGAGCAGATTTCCACCATGACCGGCATACCCTTGGCTGAGGTAAAAAAGGCAATCAAGAAAGCTGAGAGAGAGCGGACCATCGTAAAGTATAAAGCAATGATTAATTGGCAGAGACTGGGGGAGGAGCAAGTCTGGGCACTAATTGAGGTCAGGGTTCAGCCACAAAGGGAGGTGGGATTCGATGCTATAGCTGAGCGGATATATCGCTTCCCCCAAGTTCGCACTGCTTACCTCGTCTCCGGCACCTATGACCTGGCTGTCTTCGTGGCGGGCAAGACGATGCAAGAGGTGGCTGCCTTTGTCGCTCAGAAGCTCGCCCCCCTGGAGGGGGTGCAGGGGACAGTGACCCATTTTTTGCTCAAGCGCTATAAGGAAGATGGCGAAATCATGGAAGGAAAGGAGGAGGTGGGACGATTACCCCTTACCCTTTGAAAAAAAAGATCTCTCAACGATTAAATCAAGTCTCCCCTTCAGGTATTAGGAGGTTTTTTGATTTGCTTGCCTCTATGGAGGCGGTTATCTCTCTGGGGGTTGGTGAACCTGATTTCGCCACTCCATGGCATATCAGGGAGGCAGCCATCCACTCCCTGGAGAAGGGATATACTATGTATACCTCTAACTCAGGGCTGCTGGAATTGCGTCAAGAATTGGTTCGCTACCTGAGGGCTGCTTATCATTTAGACTATGACCCTTATGCTGAATTGCTTATTACCAATGGTGTTAGCGAAGGGCTTGACTTAGCCATGCGGGCTATCCTCGACCCTGGCGATGAGGTTATCTTGCCCGATCCTTGCTATGTGTCCTATCCCCCTTGCGTCCTTTTTTCTGGAGGTGTTCCTGTTCCCGTTCCTACTAACCCCGAGAACTATTTCAAGCTGGATGCCTCCGATATTGAAGCCAGAATCACCGACCAAACTAAAGCTATTTTAATCGGCTACCCGGCTAACCCTACTGGGGCAGTAATGAGCAGGGAGGAATTAGCTCAGATAGCCGATGTAGCCAAGCAGCACAACCTTCTGGTCGTCTCTGATGAGATTTACAGTCGCCTGGTTTATGAGACCCTGCATACCTGTTTTGCCTCTTTACCAGAGATGAAGGAGCGTACCATCCTACTCGGTGGCTTTTCTAAGGCTTATGCCATGACCGGGTGGCGGATTGGCTACGCTGCTGCCAGCGCCGAAATTATCGGAGCTATGACAAAGATTCACCAATATACAGCCCTTTGCTCTCCTATAATGGGGCAGATGGCAGCTATCGAAGCCCTGAATTCGGGAGAAGAAGAGGTAGAGC
>CAYWDP010000168.1:0-3557 GCA_964457045.1 uncultured Dehalococcoidia bacterium | reverse complement strand
TAACGCTCACCACCTCCTACGCCGGCAGCCCTGCGGACTATGCCACAGCACTGGAACTGATCCGCGCTCACCGGGTATGCGTGAAGGAAATGATCACCCACCGACTAAGCCTAGCCGAGACAGGCTTAGGCTTCCAGCTTGTTGCCGCCGCCCAGGATTCCATCAAGGTGATCATCGAGCCCCAGAGGTGAAAAATTAGAAATCAGCACCCCTCTAGGAGAGGTCCTGATTTCTAGCAAGATTCTGAGAAAGGGCTGGTTTTAAAGGCTAGTCTCTAATGAGGAAGTGTCTATATCCTGGGTGGTGGTTTGTTCACTTTGAACCTCTACACCAGATATCAAACCCAATACCTCGCCAAAGGCATCACCGTTGAATCCGGCAACAACCAGGTCGTAAGTTCCAGCAAACAATAAAGCTAGAGCGTACTGTCCTCCTTCGCCCATCCTACAACTCGTAATGGCATTACGGAACCTGTTCTGTTCAGCAGGCGGTTCATCGGCTTCCGTGTCATCCCAGGTCCCATATTGATAAGCATAGACAATTATGTCTGTATAGCCAGAACCGTTTGTAATCGAACCGCCGATAGTCCCAGCCTGGTTATTGACTATCAAACGGATGGTCGGCTTTAGAATGTACCTTTGGCTTTGTCCCTGTCCAGTCACATGTACAGCTTTGCGAACATCAAAGTCCGCCGTAACCTCCACCTCACCATTAACAGGTACTTCGAAGGCTCCTACTGCTTTGTAGCCCGAGCTTCCCCCACTGGGGACAAAGAGAGGCTGTGTGGTTTCATCCTCAAATTGAATGTAACAGCCTGGACTGGTGGGGGGTGAGCCATGCTCTGGAATATCCAGCATAAAGCGAATTTGAGTGTATTGCCCAGCAGGCAATTCGAACTCACCTAATAAAGCGAAGTTTCCTCCAGTTAATTCTAACAGGTTATATGTTTGAGGACCTTCAAATTCTTCCAAGGTTACCCATTCACCATTTCCACCATTCAGATGATATTGAATTTCATTAATCTTGATATAGACGCCGGTAACATTAGCATTGTCTATTGGTGCATCGGAAAGATAGAGTCTTAAAGTTCCTGTTCCTTCCTCTGGTGGGGAAACAAGGATATAGCTGCTCACAGTCTTGGTGTCTGAACCTTCGGGGCCAGTCACGGTGAGTTTGACAGTGTAATCCCCAGCAGTGGTGTAGCTGTGAGTTGGATTCCGCTCTGTGCTGGTGGTGCCATCGCCGAAATCCCACTGCCATGTGTCGATGTCGCCTGTGGATTTGTCGGTGAAGCTAACCGTCAGGGGGGTGGTGCCGGAGGTGGGGGCAGCGCTGAAATCCGCCACTGATGCCTCCTCCTCAGCACACCCTGCACCACTCAAGGTGACTACGCTCACCAGGAGCAGGGACAAGACTATTACTAGCAGCGACTTTGCCATACCTTTCCGCTTCATTTTTGACCTCCTTTGTTTTCTAGTCGAGAGTTCTTCTGCCTCTCATCACTATATTTAATAACGAAAATAGGTCGAAAGTGTCAGCTTAGTCGGATCTTTCTGCCTTTCTTACCAGAACTTTAACCACAGGCCTGAATATGACCTCGCCCTTACCGGTGACTGTCACCTGATTCTCAGCATCGAAGTCCAAGATGAGTATAGTCTTCTCCCCCTTCTCCACGCTGAAGGGTCTTACAATCTTTAGCGTGCCACTGGGAATGGTGGCTATTTTCTTCTGCCCATTAATGGTTACTTCTACCCACAGGACGTCCATACGTATTTGGGTGTAATCGGTGGCTTCTATCTCCCTGCTCCCCAACACTTCCTCTATCCCCGAGATTTTGATCAGGTCAAAGGTTCTTGGTTCCTCTATTATGGTTATCCATCCGCTCCCCTCCCCAGCCCCTGCCTTGTGAACCTGGATATCGTCCACCGAGACGAGAATCTCTGACACATCTTGTGGTGGGGCATCAGTAGCCCGAACCTCGAGGATTCCAGCATTGGCTGGCGCAAGTGTTGTCACCAAGGCATAGCTTACTAGAACTAGCAAAAGGATGGCAGCTATGCCAGCCCATGCCCACGACCACCTGAATAACCGCCGAGGCACTGCACGACGCTCCTGGCGCTTCCGTTCCAGGCTGTCCAGCACAGCATAGAAGCGTTGCTTTGCTGCCGCTTTAGCAGCAGGTCTAGGAGTAAAGGAGTAGGCAGCTCGAATATCAAATATGGCTCTGAGAGCCGGCTCCAGCTCCTGAGCATGCTCAGGATAGCTGGCTAGGCATTCTTCAATCCCCTCGCCGCTATTTATTCGGTCTATACATTCATCCAGTATCTCATCAAAATCTCTGCTCATTGCTGTGCCCTGGCCTTAACTTACTCCAATCTGAGAGAGGACTTTCATTCAGCTACCTTCATACATCAATTTACGGAGTGACTTCACAGCAGCACTCTGCATCTCCCTCACTGCGCCACTGCTCTTGCCCAGAATTTTTCCCACCTCAGTCGATGTTAACCCAGCAAAGAAGCGCAAGCCTATTACCTCGCGCTGAGACGGTGTAAGCTGCTTCAGCGCTTGTGATAGTTTCTCTGACTGCAATTGCCTTTCCACAGTTTCCTCCAGATTTACTCTATCTGAAATCTCCAGCGTGTCGATGGGGATCGTCTTCCGCTTACTCACTTTTCGCACATAATCCACCAGCAGATTATGAGCAATCTTGAAAAGCCAGGCCTGCATCGGCGCTCCCCGCTCCTGGTAAGAGTCTAAAGATTCGAGGGCTTTGAGAAAGACCTCCCCCGCCATGTCTTCCGCTTCTGCTTGATTGCCAATGCGTATAGAGATATAGCGAGCGATCTTGTCGTAATACTCGTCGTAGAGTCTGGCTAACAGTTCCTCTTTGCGTCTTCTCTCGTCTACGTCTTTCTCGCCCACCTAGGTCTCCGGGCACTGCAGTATGGACTCTCCGTCCGCCGCTCAAGCATACCATAGCATCTCCCCACTTTATAAAACGAACAGGCCTGTTTTTTGTCAGGTGTGGAGCTTTATGCTCTTACGAGCAAGAAAAGCATTTTTAAAACAGAGGGGGGTATGAAAAGGCCGTTTTGTGGGGGAAACAAGTTCCCTCTCCAAGGTAAAGTGGAATTGCTCGATTGCGTCTGCGCTGTAACGGAGGCGTATACAGCCTATTCCAAATCGAAGATCTTCCCCGGATTTAAGATATTGTTTGGGTCAAAGGCCCTTTTTATCCGTTTCATAAGAATTATCAGCCTCTCATCCATGGTCGCAGGGAGATAACCCTTCTTTTCAAAACCGAGACCATGTTCTCCTGAGATTACCCCACCAAGCGATGTCCCCGCCTGATATATATCTGCAAAGACCAGCGGCAATTTCCTTTCCCATTCATCCCTATCCATACCCTTCCCCAGCGGGTGCACATGCACATTCCCATCCCCAGCGTGCCCATAGGCTACAATAGGTATCTGGTGCCTCCTGGATATCTCCTTCACCCTCTTGATGAACTCTGGTATTTGGCTGCGGGGAACGACTACATCGGCTATGTCCATGGG
>CAYWDP010000167.1:0-3568 GCA_964457045.1 uncultured Dehalococcoidia bacterium | reverse complement strand
AGAGCTGCTAGGGAGCAGGGTAGCAGCCTCTGAGGTGTCCGTTACTTTAAAGGCCTAAACTGTCCAACTTTTGGCGACTACATACAGAACAATCAAATGGCCTCAGTTTATCAAGGAGGGGTAATTAATGGATGATAGGAGAGTAGCTGTTTTAGGTGGTGGCCTGTACCGGCCAGATAGGGTGCGATATGAGAATGCGGAAGAAGGCGTTGCTGCGGCATTTCGCCGAATGTTGGATGACATCCCTAATTTAGACCCGCGGCAGATACAGTTTGTACAATCCAGCTACTTTAGTGACCACCTGAATCAACAACTGTGCATGGCTTGGATAATTCAAGACTACATTGGCCAACACAGGAAGGGTGGTTACAGGGTTGAGGCAGGAGGAAGCACTCCGCTTGATGCGATAATCAACGCATACTTCCTCATCAAGTCAGGATACTTCGACCTTGTATTAGTGGTTGGATGGGAGTGGATGTCAGAAGTAGATACGGCTACCACCAATGAGTTTATAGCCTCCGCCTCCGACACCGACTGGGATTTTACTGTCGGTGGTTACTACAATGGATACTACGCGGCGCTGGAGACGAGGCACATGCAGTTGTACGGGGAGACCATAGAGGATCTCGGCAGGATTGCAGTTAAGAATCGCAACAACGCAGTACATAATCCTTATTCTCAGTGGAGGACAGAGCACGGTACCGAGTATGTAACGCTGGATGACTACTATAAGGACAGGATAATAGCCTGGCCTTACCGAAGATGGAACTGTGCCCTCATTAGTGAGGGCGCTTGTTGTCTTCTGATGGGTTCGGAAAAGGCAGCAAAAAGATATAGCGACAACCCCATGTGGGTAGTCGGTGTAGGGCTAGGAACCGATTCCATGAGACCTGGAGATAGACTAGTGGACTGGCCATTTCATGGCGTGTATAAAGCCGATGAGAAGATATACCCGGAGAATATCGAAAAGCCAATAACCCCTTACCCAGAGATGGCTAATTTCGGTTTTGCCAGAGAGGCGGCAACACAAGCCTATGCCCAGGCAGGGATTAGTCATCCCCTCAAAGAAATCGATGTGGCCGAGCTGTTTGCCCCATATGATGGTGTGGAACTTTGCTTGTATGAAGACCTCATGTTTTGTCCTCGCGGGGAAGGGAAAACTTTGGTTAGGGAGAGAGTGGTAGAAAGGGATGGTGAACTTCCTTGCCAACTCAGTGGTGGTTTAACGGCTTTTGCGCATCCGGTCGGTGCTACATCATTATTACAAACCCTCTTCCTATACTGGCAATTAGCTGGCTTAATCCCCAGGAAGTTTGGTGATTCAGCTCTACAGTTGCCAAATCCCAAGAAGGCTCTCATTACGGGGCATGGTGGGACTGGGTGTCAAGGCGGGGTAGTCATTTATTCCAAGGACTAAACTTTTGGAGGTAAGAAAATGACACACGAAGGCAAAATAATAGAGGATAAAGCGACAGCGATTAAGAAGGAATGGGAGGACTACGCTAGAAAGGGAAACTGGACTGTTAAAGGTTATGAAATAGTAAGGGCTCCTGCTGGTCCAGGAAAGATTGAAGAAGCGAAAGAAGCCGAGTTCATGGTCATTTACCGGCCGCATGGTGTGCTCTACCATCATAGCTACGGCCTGGTCTCAAAGTTCTTTAAGGGGCTAATAGACAGGAAACTGTTCGGAACGAAATGTCCTCAGTGCGGGACTGTTTATTGCCCTCCAAGAGTTCACTGCTGGAACCCGTTATGTAGAGTGGCTGAAGCGGAATGGGTAGAATTACCGCAAAGAGGGAAGGTTCACACTTTCTCAGTGATGTTGTTCTCAGCCGATGCATTCTTGGAGATGCTGCCATTTGTACTAAGCTATGTGCAACTCGATGGCGCCCACACCGCCTTGCCGATCCAAATAGTAGCGGCGCCCACGGACATCTTCGTTGGGCAGGAAGTGAAGATAAGATTCAGGGAGGAAAGAAAAGGCGATCTAATGGATATTTACGCTGTGCCAATTGCAGGGCAAGCACTCCCTGAAGATTCGTGCCTCCACAGATATCCGAAGAACATCGAAGATTTAGAGCGAGATTTGGAGAACACCTATACCTTTCTGGAGAGACGGTTTGGCATCACAAAAGAAGAGGTCGAAAGCAGGTGGAAGAACAAATAGTTCTGAGTCTCAAGGTTATGCCTGAGGCTATCTTTGACTTATGTCTGGACCTGCTTTGGGGAGGGACATCATGGATTTCAATTTCACCGAAGAGCAAAAGTTAATCGCTAATTCTGCGCGGCAAATAGCTAAAGACTTTCCCGCTGAGTACTGGAGAGAGAAGGATTTCAGGGAAGAATTCGGCGAGGAGTTCTACAAGGCCATAAGCCGGGTCGGGTTTACCGGCATGATAGTCCCGGAGAAATATGGCGGGTCGGGGAAGGGCATGACTGAACTCCTTATAGCCATGGAGGAGCTGGCAGCCAATGGCTGTGGCATGGCTGGCGCCTGGTATCTCATACTCAGCGAGATATTTGGTGCCATGAGCATCGTCCACCACGGAACAGAACAGCAGATGACCAAATATCTGCCCAGCATAGCCTCGGGAGAGATCGAGTTCTGCATGGCCCTCACCGAACCGGATGCCGGTAGCAATACCCTTGATACTAAGACCAGGGCGATAAAGGTATCTGGTGGTTGGGTGATAAATGGGAACAAGACCTGGATCAGCGGGGCTGACAGGGCTGGGGGGATGATGATCATCGCCCGGACGACGCCGAAGGAACAGGCACCCAGGAAAACATTCGGGATAAGCCTTTTCCTTGCTGACCTGCCAAACCCGGCAATTATGGTCACCCCCATATCGAAGCATGGGATAAATTATTCCCATTCGTGCGACGTCGGCATTAATGACCTGGAGCTACCTGAGAACGCCTTGATGCCCCCGCTTGACGAAGGCTGGTATTCGCTGCTGTCCACGCTCAATAGTGAAAGGATGAGTTTCGCGACTGCTGCTATTGGAATTGCCAGACTAGCGATGGGCAAGGCCATTGAGTATTCGAAGGAAAGGAAAATCTTCGGAGGACAGCCCATTGGGAGCTATCAAGGGCTGCAGTTTAATCTAGCTGAAGCCTATGCAGGAATGCAGGCAGCCAGAACTTTGAATTTTAAAGCTTCCACATTGTACGATAATGGGGCAAGTATTACTGAGGTTGGAGCTGTAGCTAACATGGCTAAGGTGGTGGCAGTAGAGAGCAGTATTAAGGCCGTCTACTGGTCGATGCAGGTTTTTGGTGGCCTGGGGTATGCCCGGGAGAACGACATTGAGAGATGGTGGAGGGAGATAAACTTGATCAGGCTCGCTCCAATTACTCAGCAAATGGCCCTGGCCTATATTGGCGAGCATGTGCTGGGAATGCCCAGATCCTATGCCGATACCTAACCGGGCATCTTTGGCCGGTAATGCATGGGAGGTCAAGATAGGATGATAAGTGGTATGTTATGATATGAGGACAGGAAGGAGCAGATATGAGAGAATCTGTTGAAACCCTTGAGGAGAAAGGAGGATCGCAACGCTTCAAG
>CAYWDP010000166.1:0-3607 GCA_964457045.1 uncultured Dehalococcoidia bacterium | reverse complement strand
TGGCTCCAGCGGCAGGACTCGAACCTGCGACCAAGCGGTTAACAGCCGCCCGCTCTACCGACTGAGCTACGCTGGATTATTCTGAAAACTTAGATTGCAGTTAGCCGGTTAACCCCTATTATAGCCAGCTAGGGACTATTCTGCAACTCTATGCCTCATCACTCGCTCTACCGCTAGGTTCGTGATTCGAATCCACGTCGGGGAGCTGACGGTTACCCGCCCTTCCTTTGCAGTGTACAGGAAACAGAGCAGGACTCACAGCCGGTAGTGCATGGTTCAATATGAATGCTTATGCTTGCATCTCGCAGCCTTGCCCTTATATCCTCCTCCAGATGATCGCATACCTTATGCGCCGCATGCACACTGGCATCTTTAGGCATCACCAGATGAAGCTCTATGTAGCGCTGGTTTCCAACCTTACGGGTACGCAGTTTGTGAAAGCCCACCACCTGACTACTATGCTCCATAATAGACGACCTTATGGTCTCTTCTTCAGCCTCAGGCAGTCTTGTATCCATCAGCCCACCAAAGGCTTCCTTCATGGTGAGGTAGGCAGTTCTGGCGATCAATGCGGCTACTAGCAGGGAAACGATGGGATCAAATATGTTCCGCCCTGTTAGTCTTACTAGGACTAGCCCAATTAGGACGGCGCATGAGCTTAGCACATCGGCAAGCATGTCACGAGCAATTGCCTTCAAAGCTACAGACTCTGTAGAACGGCCTACCCTCGACACATACCAAGAAATGGCTACATTTATCACAATTGCCGCTGCTGTTACATAGATGCCTACTGTCACTAGCTCCACACGTCCTCCGGCAGCCAGCCTCCTTGCTGCCTCATAGACAATTGCGGCAGCTGCCACAAATATCAGCCCTGCTATGGCAGCGCCAGCTATGTCCTCCGCCTTGCCATGGCCGAAGGCATGTCGCTTATCAGGTGGCCTACCTGAAATCCTGATACCAATCAGACCGATGACTGATCCCGTAAAATCAATGACGCTGTGGACTGCATCAGCGATAATGCCGATACTGCCCGTAAGGATACCTGCCACCACTTTCATCACTATCAGCAAAGTGATAGAAAGAATACCCAATGTGGCAGCTTTCTCTTTGGGGGCTAGGATTGCCCTTTTTCTCCTTTGTTCTGCCATATATCTTGCTCCGGGGGTTGCCCCTCTCTTTTGAAACAGCAAAAAGCCCGTAAGACACCCAGTCCCACGGGCTCAAAAATCCCGTTGCCAAAAGCCCGGCCAGACCCTCACAGTTCGGGATTGCCTGTTCCAGGTGTTTTTATTCTAGCTTGGAAGCGTGATCATGTCAAGCACATTGCAAGGAGAGTGTTCAGTGTCACCCTGACCCTGAACGAAGTGAAGGGGAAGGGTCTCTGGATTCTTCGCGGAGCCTGTCCTGAGCGACCCACCTAGATTCTTCGCTTCGCTCAGAATCTATCATGCCAATTATTGGCACCACGGAGGATGAAAATGGGCAAGCTTAGGCACATTACTCTCTACCCCCTCCTTCCAACTCCCTCCCGCTAGGGGAGGGAGGGCATGCATTCCCTTCTCCTTGATGGGAGAGGGTAAGGGTGAGGGTGTCGATTCTTTTTCGGTATTTTCGTAACAATGACAAGCGAAGGGCTCAGAGATGACAAAAGGGGTTAATAAACGACCTCTTGCAAGAACGGTTGCCTAAGATATGCTAAATAGTGAAGAAAATTCGTCATCTTCCCAAAATGTTTATCAAGACGATCTATATGAAGGCAAACACCATCTTGAAAATCATGTCTGGAGTTCTATCTATTGAACAACTCGGGGGGCCATATGGGATTCGAATCGGGGTACAAGTCCTTGCACGAAATAGCCTTTTGCCTTGCCATGCCCTATTGTTGCCAAGAAAGAGCAGACAATGTAAAATAGCACCTCAAGAAGAGACTATAACGCATGTCGCTGGGGAACAGCCTTGCATAGCAGTGCACGGGGGTTGGGTGGCTTTGACGAGATGATGGAGGGTCTGAGTCTGTCATAGCAGCAGGCGAAATCCATATCTGGTATGGTGAGGGTGAGGTTGACTTATCCTAAAGGCTCGGTGCACCGAAGTGGTATAATGGCCTTTGGGAAATTGTGGCCGGATAGAGCTATCTCAGAGACAGGGAGTGAGCCCTGAAGAAGACCGCGTTCATAGTGAACTCTATCGCCATCAGGCGCTGTGGTGCAAAGTGGCGCGGCATCGAGGAGTACATAAAAGGCGTCTGGCACTCCTCCTGTGATGTCAGGGTAACGGAGTCAGATGGGCAGGCAACCCCTTTGACCAGGGATGCTGTCAGGTCAGGGTGCGAAGTAGTGGTGGCTGTTGGTGGGGACGGCACGGTGAACGAGGTGGTGAACGGCTTATTCGAAAGCGGCGTCGTGTTTGACCAGAACCTGGTATTAGTGATCATTCCCCTCGGGTCGGGGTGTGACCTAGCCCGGAGCCTTGGCATTCCAAGTAAGATAAGTGAGGCCATCAAAGCGGTGGAGGGCAATAGCATGAGAAGGATTGATGTGGGGATGGTAGATTTCGTGAACCTCAGTGGGGAAAGGGAAAGAAGGTACTTTGTCAACATAGCAGACTTGGGTGGCGGAGGACTGGTGGTTCAGAAAGCGGATCGGGCGCCACGGATACTGGGGCAGCGCCCCAACTATTTGTGGGGCATCCTGTCTGTTGCCTTCAGCTATAGGACGAGGATGATGGACGTCTCCATTGATGGCGGTGAGCCGCTAAGGCTGGCGGCAAAGAACCTGATAATCGCCAACGGCAGGTACTTTGGCAGAGGCTTCCTTGCTGCTCCGCAGGCCAAGATGGATGATGGGCTGTTCGATATTGTCAGCGTAGGAGATTTCGGTACTATTGAAGCCTTGTGGCATCTCCCCAAGCTGTACAGAGGAACGCATTTAGGTCTAGAAAAGGTGGCCTACTTTCGCGGCCGGAAAGTGGAGGCCAGCTCTGACGAAGAGGTGTTGCTCGAGATGGATGGGGAGCTGGTGGGAACCCTGCCCGCTACCTTTGGAATTATCCCTGGCGCCATAAATGTGGTCACCAGATGATTGGTGGGGACAGTCTTTGCACTCCCATTGCCACAAAAACGCCCCTGCTCTTACACCCGTGACCGCTTACATCCCCGGGAGCCGTTAGATTTGTTCAGACTTTGTGGGCTGTTGGGAGCTCCAATGCTTGCAGTTACCCACTTTGCCGAAGAACACTCATCCGTCGTGACAGGGGTCACGACGCTACAGCTTTGATAGTTGTAGCGTCGCCTCTCCTGAGGCGACGAATAATATCAATCGTCGCCATTGCCACTCTATAATGCTGGTTCTCCCTCCCCTAGTGGGAGGGGCAAGCCTCGGGGAGATACACTCCTACAGCAGTGGGTGGGCACTTCCACTATGTCATTGCGACCCCGATTTATCGGGGGAAGCAATCTCGGCAGGAGGGGGTGTGTCTATTTGAGGTCAGGTGGAGCACCTGACACCCACGGTGGGGCTTTCCCGCAGAGGCTTGCCTGTGGGAAAGCCTTTTCAGGCTTGATAGGAAAGCGGACAGGTTTAAAAACCTGTCCCTACATCTCACC
>CAYWDP010000165.1:0-3610 GCA_964457045.1 uncultured Dehalococcoidia bacterium | reverse complement strand
TGGATTTGAACCAACGACGCCTGGGCCCTTGGGTGGACTGAGCGCGCATGCCCGCCGCTCTGGGTCTACCCCCGGTGTGCCCCCGAGTGCTGGTTAATATGCCTCTCCTGTGTGGGCTGCGATCTGAATTTTTTGGGGCTCTTTAGATGTCTTAGCAGCTAGCAAACAGAGGTCTTAGCGTAGCCGCAACAGTTGGTATGGGAAATCACGGCTCAGACAGTTGCTACCGACATGGCAGACCTCGGGGAGCGCAGTACCAGTGGCTTGAAGTACTGGGGGTGGGCCTTTCCGAAGCGATCCACGAGCAGGATTTCAATGCTCCGGATCCACCGAGCTGGTCTATCTCGTTAGTTAGGGGTCGCTCTCTAGATGTTATAACTTCTTAACTTTTTTCCCCCGAATTTTATGACTTATTAATGTCAAGCTTGGTATTATCAGCGCGGACTACGATTTGGTAGAAAAGGAGCGAGCGATGGAGCATATAGATATGACACACATTATCTAGGTCGAACTAAACTATAAAGAAGGAGGTGAAAGCGAAATGGAAGACGTAGAGAGACTGGTCAAGACAACGATTGGAGAGATTGAGAAGATGCTCACGACTAAGAGCGTGATAGGTGAGCCGATGACCGTGGAGGGTAACACCCTTATCCCCCTTGTCAGCATTGGCTTTGGCTTTGGTGGTGGGGGCGGCACCGGCAAGGGCACAAAGGACAAAGGCGAAGGTACGGGAGGCGGCACCGCAGGCGGAGGCGGTATCAAGCCCATTGGGGTCATTGTAGTCAACAAAGAAGGCGTAAGGATTGAGCCAATTAAAGGGGCTGTATCTTCTCTGGCCGAGAGCGTTGCTGGCATTGTCGCCAAGGTAATGGAAAAGCGGGGAGAAAAGAAGGAAGAATAGAAGAGCGTGCTGGCCCTTTACATTTTAGCCGGTATCATCCTGTTTATCATCTTCATACTTTCCATCCCTGTGGAGCTAGCTTTCAATTTTGGTATGCGTGAAGAAGCCAAATCGAGGATAAGGGTGGGATGGCTGTTTGGGCTAGTGTGGAAGGACATAGGCCGAGGAAAGAAGAAACCCAAGAAGAAACAGAAGCGGAGCATGAAGCCCCTCGTTTCGCTGCTCAGAACCGAAGGGGTACCAAGCAAGTTTCTCAGGCTAGTTAGGCAGATCCTGAGCTGTTTCAAGGTCAGACAACTGCATGCTGATTTGAGGATTGGGCTGGACGACCCTGCTGACACCGCTATGTTGTGCGCCCTACTTTGGCCAGCCCTTGCTCGTTTCGGTTCATCCGGCCCCATGAGGGTGAGAGTGGAGCCTTCCTTTAATGAACCTGTCTTGGAAGGCAGCATACGTGGCAGGATAAGGCTGTTCCCCATACATTTCATAGAACCTATTCTTCGGTTCGCTCTCTCGCCGTCCGGCTTGCGAGCGGCAAGGTCAATGGCGGTGTCAAGTTGGAAAAGGAAAAGGTAATTGTAGAACAACGCATCACGGTTGGGGAAATAACGCTTCTCCCGCTCACGCGGATCTTTATGTACTACCAGGATGTTAAGGGCAGCCTTGTCTGCGCGGGGTCCAAGAATCTGATTGGCATTGTGGCTGTTTCCCCCAAATGGAAACGCGCCATCAATGTGGACGGCGAAGAGGTCCCGATTGGTCAGTACGTGGAACAAGTTCCGGAGGTCAAAGAATTACTGCAAAGTATGTAGCAACTCGTTCCAGCTTCGCATTTGCACTCCGACGGCGGATAGCTTATTCCACCCCATTTGTTGTCTCTCTGGCTTAGACAGGGCATACCATCGGTGTCAAAGGCAATAGGGATGAGGACTGCTTCATTGCAGGTTGAACTGAGAAAGCAATTTCGAAGGGGGTACGATTCCTGTTGAGTAATACAAGTCTTAGAAGTAATGCGCGAGGAGGAAACGTCACAATGAGTGTATCAAAAAAGCGAGGGTTCTTTGGCGTTGTCGCCGACGCGCAAACCTACCTCAACATCATTTATCTGCTACTGGCCTTCCCCCTGGGAACAGCCTACTTCGTTTTCCTGGTCACGGGCCTTTCGGTAGGCTTCGGGCTGAGCATCACGCTGGTCGGCATTCCCTTCCTGCTCCTAATGCTAGGCGGGTCGTGGGCACTGTGCAATTTCGAGCGGAAGATTGCCATCGCTATGCTGAAGGAGGATATCCCTCCGTCTTCCAGCCAGCCAACATCCAAAGGACTGTGGCCTAGGGTCAAGGCACACCTGGCCGACAGAGTGACCTGGACCGGCGTGCTCTACCTGCTACTAAAATTCCCCGTCGGCACCGCCACCTTCATCATCGCGGTAACGCTGATCTCCATCACTCTTGGCCTGCTCACCGCGCCCATCTACTATTCATTTGCCGACATAAATTGGAGCGTGTGGACTGTCGACACGCTGTGGGAAGCGTTTATACTCACCCTCATTGGCATCCCTATGGTGTTCATCTCCCTGCACCTGATGAATGGAGCAGCCTTAGCATCGGGCCGGTTGGCACGGGTGACGCTAGGGAAGCTGTAGGAGGTTGCCCCGTAGGGGGTATCGATTTGAAGCGGCCCAGATTGAAATGGGAATTGTCCCTTAGATCAGTTATAAAGATTATTAGCATTATAGTTGTACTTCAGAGGTGAAGGAATGGCAAAACAGATGTCTGAAGAGGAAATCTATCAGGAGGCCCAAAAAAGGGTTAAGGCAAAGAAGGACTTCTATAAACACCTTGTCGTCTACCTAGTGGTGAACGCCGGGCTGGTGTTAATATGGGCGTTTGCTGCCAATAGAGGATATCCCTGGTTCTTTTGGGTCTTGGGTGGCTGGGGTATTTTCGTTGTGTTTAACTTTCTTGACGTCTTCGTCTGGCCACGGAAGCGGGACAAAGAAGCAATAGAGAAAGAAGTGGAAAGAATAAAAAGAGAGCAAAGATAGCCCGCTTACGAACCTGAGGGAGCACTTCAGAAGCACCGACAGTTACAGAAACATTGGGCCTTTCTTATCGCGTATCTCATTATTGCTGACGTCCAGCACAAGAAAGTTCCCAGGGAGCTCCCGAGCGGCAGGGAACGCGCCGTAATAGCGCCGGAGGCGGAAAACGAAGAGCCGGCCAAGCGCACCTCATGGTACACCCAGCCGGCCTTGTTTTCATTGGTAGCGGGGGTTGGATTTGAACCAACGACCTTCGGGTTATGGGCCCGACGAGCTTCCACTGCTCCACCCCGCGATATTTTGGTATTGCCCTGGGGGCAGACCAAGCCCTCGACCATTAGTACGGCTTAGCTCAACGGATTACTCCGCTTACACCTGCCGCCTATCAAGCAAGTAGTCTCCTTGCGGTCTTACCCGGTTAATCCGGTGGGAGATCTCATCTTGGGGTGGGCTTCGCACTTTAGATGCTTTCAGCGCTTATCCCCTCCAGACGTAGCTATCCAGCCATGCTACTGGCATAACAACTGGCACACCAGAGGTCTGTCCCTCTCGATCCTCTCGTACTAGAGAGAGCTCCCCTCAAATCTCCTGCGCCCACGACAGATAGAGACCGACCTGTCTCACGACGGTCTGAACCCAGCTCACGTACCGCTTTAATGGGCGAACAG
>CAYWDP010000164.1:0-3786 GCA_964457045.1 uncultured Dehalococcoidia bacterium | reverse complement strand
AAAATCTCTTGCTTCGGATGGCCCTTTCAACCGCTGCGAGTGGCTGTGATTGGGTTCTGAGGAATGGTTTGGGGAAGGAGAGGGTAAGCCTCACCAGGTGAACCTGTCTCTAGCCATATTGAATTGAGCCTTTTTGGTGATGGAATTTAGCCGAATTAGCCTTGTGCGACGCATTTTGGGGGAAGTACCATATCAGAAGAGGAGCGTCCTTCAGGGGCCAATTGGGTTATGAAGGAACCTCATTGGAAAGTGGTGGCAGGCGCAAGACGAGCTGGTAACCATTATCCGAGCTGGCGACTTGATTTCACGCTCAAGACTGTGGGGTGCCGCTGAGCACAAAAATAGGGCTAGTAGAACGGAGATACTATCTGAGCACTGTTGAACCTGCTTGGGTAGGAGAATAAGATGACCAGAGTCAGAGTACTCTTGGTTGATGACCACGAGATCGTCCGTCGTGGGTTGCGGCGTATGCTGGAACTGGAAGAGGGCGTGGAGGTTGTGGGCGATTGTGCCAATGCCGAGGAAGCCTTCTCCCGGTTTGAGACGTTCTCTCCAGATGTTGTCCTTATGGATATCAAGATGTCTGGAGCGAACGGCATCCAGGCCACCCGACTTCTGAAGGCAAGGCAGCCAGCTTGTAGGGTTATTATGTTAACGCTTTATGGTGAGTACCTCACTGAAGCCATCGAGGCCGGCGCTGAAGGCTACCTCCTCAAGGATGTCAAGAGAGACGAACTTGTTCGAGCTATTCGAGCCGTTCAGCAGGATAGAGCCCCTTTCAGCCCTTTCAGTCGAGAATCCCTCGCCGAGCTGGCCACCCTGATTAAGGATGCTGGGCGATCTTGTTTTACCGAACGGGAGTCGGCGATCTTGCGACTGATTGCCAGTGGTGCTACCACGAGGGAGATTGCTGGTGAGCTTCTTTTCAGTGAAGCTACCGTCAAAAGAGATGTGGAACGTCTCCTCAACAAATTGGGTGTTCGCAATCGACCTGAGGCAGCAGCAGAAGCCTACAAAAGAAGGCTGATCTAGCGCCTTTGGCACCACCTTCAAAAAGAACGATCCTTGGTAAGCAACCCACTAGCAGGTCTCCCTTTCTTTGACCCACCTCTTTGCCTCGTAAGATAGCTCTTTTGTCCCTTGTGTGATCCATGGGGCCATCAAATCGATCCTAGTTGTACAATTTACATTAGCCCCAAAATAGCCTTACGGAATGCCAAGGAATCATTTCCTCTATCCGCAAAATGCCCTATGGTGCCCCATCTCCCTGACCAAAATTCTCCTCCCCGTCGTCCAAAATCCGTCGCCGCCAATGCCTCTGAGGGGACTTAGGGGGGCAGTCTTGGAAGGTCAAGGGCAAGCCTCACGAGGTGAGACTGTCTCTAGCCATATTGAATTGATCCTTTTTGGCAATGGAATTTGGCCGAATTAGCCTTGTGCGACGCATTTTTGAGACAGTACCATGTGGGAAGAGCCATCCTCCATAACAGGGCTTTTAGCCAACTAACCACCTGGGTTCTAACTCTTATGGATATGCATGTTCTGCTTTCCAGACCCGATTTCTCGGGACAGCGAAGGAGGTGGTAACCAGTCACAGTCAAGACTATGTTGATGGAGGTACCAGCCGCTATGCCCCAGGTCGAGGGGCGATAAGGCAAACGCTTGAAAGAAAGGAGGTGATAGAGAGATGAAGAAAATACTATTCCCAGTACTCGGTCTAGTTCTGGCGCTTGGTCTAGCTCTGCCAATGGCAGCTGGCGCGAATGCTGTTCCTGACGTGGTGGTGACCACGGACATTATCTCAGGTCCAGATCCCGTAACTGTCGGAGCGGAGGCAACCTGGGAGATCGAGATAACGGTCACAGTTTCGGGTGGTGACGTTCAGGATGTGGTAGTTAAGGACGGTATGGGTGCTGATCTTGACGAGATAGCGTTTGTCAGCGCTAGTGCAGGCTCAGTGACTATAGGAAAGAAGACCGTAGGCCAAGGCAAGCACAAGATGAGAGCCACCATGGTAACCTGGGATGTCGGCGACCTTAGTGATGGAGCAACAGAGACCCTCGTAGTGAGCGTGACTACAGGCGTTAATCCCAAGGGTAAGCATGAATTCACCTCGCCAGATCTAGAGCATGAACTCGATGGCGGTGCATCTGCCACCTATTGGTATGAGGACACCGAGTACGAGTCGCTAGAGACAGCCCCGGTGAGCGTAGAGGTAATAGAGGTGCTATAAGAGCGAGACCACACACCGGTTAAGCTGCAATGGAGGGAGTCCTTTTGGAGACTCCCTCCTCGTTTCTACATGTTATGGCACAGACTCAGCAAGCATACCCTATACCACTTAGGGGGATGCTATGTGGGTATTGCCTTTGCAGCAGCCCTCCTAGCCTATTTCGTCCGCAGGAGGGTGGTGGCACCTCTCTGATCTTGGACTAAAGTGTCAATCCCCTTTGGAATCACTGTCTAGTGGCTTGGGGCTTCTGGCAGCATGAAGTTGCCGCGGTTGAGTTAGGCATTTTGTGAAGTGGTGTGTTCAATTGTAAGATATCAGAGGAGTATTGCAGAATGCCCTTGGCTGCATTATGAAGAATCAAGCCCTCCGTGCCAAGTCCCCCTTTGCGGCATCGGCAAAGCTGATGCTCGCCTTCTCCTTCGCCATCGCTTTCCTGTTACACGTCCTACTATTCGCCACAGCGCCGATGGTGACAGAGATTATGGAGGAAATGGACCTATCTCATGTCCAGTTTGGTCTTGCTTTCTCAGTGGCCATGATAAGTCTGATCCTTTTCAGGATACCATGGGGGTTAGTGAGCGACAGGACTGGCTACTTGAAGGCTCTCAAGATAGCACTGGTCATATCTGCGGTTTCGGCCCTGCTAAGGGCATTCTCGCCCAGCTACCCCACCCTCTTGCTAAGCCAGTTCTTCCTCGGCCTAGGTCTGGCCGCAGTGCTGCCCTGCCTGCCTCTTTTGGTGAGGGAATGGGCACCCAAGACACTTGGCTTTTCTACCGGACTCTACGTTTCCGGTTTTGCCGCTGGCAACGCCACCGCTCTCGCGCTTACGCCTCACCTTCTGGAGACAATGGCCTGGCGGCACGTTTTGTTAGTGTATGGCGGCCTTGCTGCTGTTTTGTGCGGGCTTTGGTGGTGCCTGGCCAGAAGCGCTGCAAGAGGCACATCGGAGTCCCAACTGAAGAACCTCGGAGTAGTCCTCAGGGAGAGGTACGTCTGGGTGTTGCTCTTTTTCATGATAGCGTCGATGGGAAGTTACGATACCTTGGCTACCTGGATGCCAAAGGTTCTCGAGATGAAGGAGCTTAACAGAGCGATTGCCTCTTTGCTCCCTCTGGGATTCTTCTTGGCAGGACCCACGGTGGGATTGGCGTCAGACAGATTTCGGAACAGAAAGGTGATAGTGGGTCTCCTGGGTGCGGTAGCAGCTGCATCAATTCTGGCAATAGATTACGCCCCGTTTCCTCTCTTGCTTCTCTGCCTTTTCCTTTCGGGGTTCAGCGTCATCGGTGTGCTCACCATTACCCTTGCAGTACCAGCAGAGCATGAGCGTCTGTCTGCCTCCCTGGGGAGTGTAGTTGGTCTCATTTCATCAGTGGGTAATGTCGGTCCAGCAGTGATGCCTGTTGTCTTCGGCTTCCTGATGGATGTCACAGGCACGTTCCATGCTTCGTTGCTTTCTGTAGCAGCTCTGGCCGGGGTGACGTTCATCTTGGGCTCGAGAGTCAGCGAGTGAATGGGACAAACGCTTTCCCAGAGTACCAGGGTGTTAC
>CAYWDP010000163.1:0-3806 GCA_964457045.1 uncultured Dehalococcoidia bacterium | reverse complement strand
CGGCAAAGGAAGCAGCCTTCCTGATAAACCAGTAGGTTGCCACAGTCAGGGCATTGACCGACTACGTTCCCTATGGCGACTGAACTCTCTATATCATCCCGGCTGCCCTGGGTCTCCTTCCCCAGCACACCGCCGATGGCATCAGGGCAGGAAAGAACAGCATGCCCCTCCTCCCAGGCAATGGAGGGGCAGCGAATGCCCCGAAGGTGCTTGACAATGGAGGATACATCCACTCCTGATCTTAGTGATAAGGAGATAAGGCGACTAATGGCTTCTAGCTGGGCTGAGGCACAGCCTCCTGCCTTTCCCAGGCTGGAGAAGACCTCGCAGATTCCCTGCTCATCCTTATTCACTGTTACATATATATGACCGCAACCAGTGGATACCCTTTCAGTGAGTCCAGCAGTAGTTCGAACTCGTCTTCGGGGAACAAGGGCTTCACCTTCGGCTTTCTCCTCTCGTCTGATGCTTAGTACCTGGCTTTCCTTGCTCCTATCCCGATAAATAGTCACCCCCTTACATCCCTCTCGATAAGCCAGGGAAAATACCTCGGCCACATCCTCCCTGGTGGCATGGTAAGGGAAGTTAACCGTTTTGGAGACAGCGTTATCGGTAAATTTCTGGAATACGGCTTGCATTCTCACATGCCATTGGGGAGTGATATCGTGGGCAGTGACGAAGAGCTGCTGCACCCACTGAGGGATATTCTCCATACCACGTACACTTCCTTTTGCTGCTAGCTCTCTCATCAACTCCTCAGAATAGAATCCCTCTCTTTTGGCTACTTCCTCAAAGTAAGGGTTTACCTCCACTAAACGCTCTCCTTCCAGGATAGTGCGCAGGTAGGAGAGGGCGAAGAGAGGCTCAATGCCGCTGGAGCAATTAGCGATAATGCTCAAGGTGCCTGTAGGGGCAATAGTAGTTCGAGAAGCATTTCTTAGTTTCGGTTCACCTGGCAGGTCATAGATACTCCCCTCAAAGGCAGGGAAGACCCCCCTCTCCTCAGCCAGCTCTGTAGAGGCAGCAGTAGCCTCCTGAGTGATGAAACTCATCACCCTCTCAGCGGTTTCCAGTGCCTGCTCGGAGTCATAAGGTATGCCTAAGCAAATAAGCAGATCAGCAAAACCCATCACCCCTAAGCCAATTTTTCTGGTGGCTTTGGTCATCTTCTTTATCTGAGGTGTAGGGAACTTATTCACCTCGATCACATTATCTAAGAACCTAACCGCTAGCTTCACGGTGCTGGCTAGCTTAGGATAATCTATCTCTACTTTGCCCTTTCGCTGCCGTAGCACCTTAGAGAGATTGATCGAGCCCAGATTGCAAGACTCGTAGGGCAGCAAGGGCTGCTCACCACAGGGATTGGTGCTCTCAATCGTCCCCAACTTCGGGGTAGGGTTATCCTTATTGATACGGTCAAGGAAAATGATGCCTGGGTCACCTGTTTTCCAGGCCATCTCCACTATCTGATCAAAGACGTAGCGAGCATTAAGCCTCTCCACTACTTGCTTGGTGCGAGGGTTAATAAGCTCATAATCGCCACCCTCCTCCACCGCCTTCATAAAGTCCTCAGTAACAGCTACTGAAAAATTGAAGTTGCTGAAGTTAGAGGTGTTTTCCTTGGCAGTGATAAACTTGAGGATATCGGGGTGATCCACATTGAGGATAGCCATATTAGCCCCCCGCCGCATGCCACCCTGTTTAATAACGTCGGTAGCGGTATCAAAGGCGCGGAGAAAGGAAAGGGGTCCGCTGGCTATGCCACCGGTAGAGCCTACCCTATCATTCTCCGGCCTGAGCCTGGAGAAGGAAAAGCCTGTCCCACCACCACTTTTGTGAATTAAGGCAGTCTGCTTCACAGCTTCGAAAATGGACTCCATAGAATCCTCGATGGGGAGAACAAAGCAAGCAGAGAGTTGCCCCAGTTCTCTGCCGGCATTCATTAGAGTGGGGGAATTAGGCAGAAACTCCAGGTTGGTCATCAATTGGAAGAATTCCTCTTCCCGGGCTGCGACATCAGCCTGGGGATTGTAGGCCAGCTCAGCGGAGGCGATATAGTGGGCAACGCGGCGGAACATCTCCTCCGGTGTCTCTATCACCCGACCCTCGTCGTCCTTCTGGAGGTATCTTTTTTCCAACACCCTTAAGGCATTAGGGGATAGCTTTATAGCCTCCTCCCTCACAGCCACCGGGGCGGGCTTTAGCTTAGCCTCCTTGGGCTTGAGGTAAGCCTCGGCAATCTCCGGGTGACCCATCTCAGTGAGGGCTTCTTTGACCACCCTGATTTCCGGGGGTTCAAGCCTGCGCTTTCCCCTTTGCTTTCTCTCGGGGATAAGCCCCTCCATCCCCGGCAAGGGCATCCTTGCCCCCAGCCGCTCCAGGCGTTGAATTACCTGCTCAACAAGTTGTTCGGTTCGATTTCGATCCGAAATGCCCACTGACTCAGCAGCGGCAAAGATAGTCCGGGCTATTTTGTCGCGGACAAGTCGCTCCGATTTATTATTCCTTGGTTGATGATCAGGCATAGTCCCCCTCCTCTTAGCTACTTCCCTTTCCCTTGCCTCTTGGCTGAAGCGAGGAATTCCTCTCGAGGGATCAAAGGCAATTGAGCAGCGGAGATTCTTGGCTCCTGTGATTGAAATAGGGCATCAATCTCCTGCTTGAAGCTTTCCACATCAGCAAATTCCCGGTAGACGCTGGCAAAGCGGATATAAGCAATGCGGTCCAGCTCCCTGAGGTGTCCCATGACTAACCCCCCGATAGTTGCACTGGGCACCTCGATCCTACCTAATTGATGAAGCTCCTCCTCAATCCTATCTAGTAGCCGCTCGATATCCTCATTAGCTACCGGGCGTTTGGCACAAGCCTTACGAATACCAGCGGTCAGTTTATCCCGGCTGAATTCCTCCCGCCGCCCATCTTTCTTCACCACCAGGAAGCTATTGGCTTGGAGCCGCTCATAGGTAGTAAAGCGGGAGCCACAATGCAGGCATTGTCGGCGGCGGCGCACCCCTTCATTTATACCCCGAGAATCAATAACTTTAGAATCCTTATATTGACAGTAAGGGCAATTCATAAAAATAGACCCTATATCTTGAGGTGCTGCAGATTATAACACAATATGTAGTGGATGTCAAGGGGCTTGGGGACTTGTGATTACCCGGTTTTCACCAAGAAATAGCAGGAGATTATGCCCACCTACCTCGAAGCAGCAGGTGGGTGACAGAGCGCCCACCTATGAAAACAACTGCAATCGCTAATTTAGGTGGGCTTGCGATTACCCAGCTTTGACTAAAGTACCCCTATACTACAGGACTCTATAACGCCCTCTCCCTCGAAGGGAGAGGGCTAGGGTGAGGGGGAAATTTCCCCCTCCAAGGAGCCTGCAGCCGTTAAGCTTGCTCTGAGGTTTGGGTACTGCCTGAAGCTTTTCGTCGCCTCCTGGGAGTCTTGGGGGGAGCGGCTTCAGGCTCGCTCTTCATGGCTTGGTTCAGTTTCTTCATCAGGCGTGACTTACGCCGAGCAGCCTTATTGGGATGAATAACTCCCTTCCTGGCCGCTCTATCCAGGGCACTGACCGCCTTAACTACTGCCTCTTTAGCGGCATCCATTTCTTTTTTAGCGATCAGTTCCTCTGCTTTGGTTAAGCAGGTCTTGAGAAAGCTGCGGACGGATTTACCGCGCATTCGCTCTCTGGCAGCCTTATTCAGTTGGGGCAATTCACCTCCTTGCCATCTGATAAGGATTGACCAGTTTTCAAGTATAGGGGCGATTTCCCCTTAAGTCAAGTCCGCCCTTGAGACCCC
>CAYWDP010000162.1:1537-3884 GCA_964457045.1 uncultured Dehalococcoidia bacterium | reverse complement strand
CACCATGCTTTCGTAGAAGGAGGGAAAATGAGTAGCCCGTTGGAAGGTATAAAGGTTATCGATTGTACCACCTGGCTCCAGGGGCCGTTTGCTGCTACCCTGCTGGGAGACCTGGGGGCTGAGGTAATCAAGATAGAACAGCGAGGTGAGGGAGATCCATTGAGGGGGTACCTGGTGGGTCATTATCAAGAGTATGAACGCAACGTGCCATATAGAAGCATAAATCGAAACAAACGGGGAATGGCTTTAGACTTGAGGAAGCAACAAGGGAGAGAAATAGTCTACCAGCTCATGAAGAAATCAGATGTCTTTATGCACAATCTTCGCTCACAGGCAGCTAAAAGGTTAGGGTTAGATTATGAGACTTTATCTTCTCTTAACCCAAGGCTGGTATATGCCCAGGCCTCTGGCTGGGGACTAAAGGGGCCTGAAAGCGAAAGAGCAGTATTCGACGCTGCGGCAGCAGCCAGAATTGGCTTAATGTCCATTCTGAGCGAAAAGGGGGTGGCAGAGCCCAAATATAATCAGAACATAGCGCTCTGTGATATGGCAGGAGGACTATGTTTAGCTATGGGCATATTGGCTGCCCTTCAAGCGCGAGAGCGAATCGGCAGGGGGCAGATGGTTGATACCTCTGTCTTCGGCTCCACCATTACCTTGGCAACATGGGCGATAACCCGTCCCCTTGGTTATGGTGAGGAGCCTTTGGGACCGCCAAGGACAGAAGCCCGAAACCCACTTTATAATTCCTATAAATGCGCCGACGGAGAGTGGATTTACCTCATCATGCTCCAGTTTGACAGACATTGGTCAGCTTTCTGCGAAGCCCTGGGGATGAAAGAGTTGGAAAAGGACCCGCGGTTCGAAAACCTAGAGGCAATACTACAACATACGACGGAGTTGATCCCCATCTTAGACCGGGTTTTTGCTACTAAGCCCAGAGCGGAATGGATGAGAATTCTTGATGAACGAGGGCTTTTTTACGCACCTATCAAGAAGCTTTGCGACTTGGTGAATGACCCCCAGGCGATGGCAAACGATTATATCGTGGAGTTTAACCACCCCGCCTACGGTCGCGAGAAAATGGTGGGGTTTCCCTATAACTTCAGCGAGACGCCAGCGTCAGTAAGGCGTCCATGCCCTGAGTTCGGCCAGCACACAGAGGAGGTCCTTCTGGAGCTTAGCTATACCTGGGACGACATCGCCAAATTCAAGGAAGAGGAAGTAATTTGAAGAAGACAAGGGTTATCTCGTGGCGAATTGAAATATGTGGTTCCAGTCTAGCTAACCCTTGATAATTTATTTTGCACATTAAGGAGAGCAACATGATGCAGAGCGAGAAGCAACATCTTTCAACCTCAGGGATTCCCATAAAGGAAATCTACACCCCTGAAGATGTGAAAGATATTAGCTACGATGAAGACATTGGTATTGCCGGGGAACCCCCGTTTACTCGGGGTGTCTACCGCAGTATGTATCGAGGCAGATTGTGGACTATAAGGCGATTAAGCGGATTTAACACGCCGGAGGACACGAATAAGCTTTACCGGCAAGAATATGAGTTAGGGCAGACAGGTTTTTCTGTGGCTCCAGATATTACTACCTGCGTTGGGATGGATTGCGATGACCCCAGAGTCTCAGCAGACGTGGGCCACTCCGGTGTGCCGCTGTGTTCCATTGAAGACATGGAAACGGCCTTTGATGGTCTACCTATAGAGAAAGTATCAACATATCTGGCAGAAAAGCACGGCATACAGACAGCGATGTACTTTGTTATGGCTGAGAAGAGGGGAATAGATATAAGAGAGCTTAGAGGAACCACTGCCAACTGTATGCTCAGTTGGACTGTTTTGAACCTTCCCAACCAAACGCCACCCCAGGGGTACTTGAGGTACGCTGTGGATTTCATCGAGTGGTGCAGCCAGTTTGCGCCCCGCTGGTACCCGGTATCCTTTGATAGCTATAACACCCGTGACCTTGGGCTCAATGCGTACCAGGAGCTGGGCATGCTTTTTGCCACAGCCATCGCCTACATCGAGGAAGAAAAACGGCGGGGCAGGGTATCTCTGGACCGTTTTGTGAGACGTTTCTCTTTCAATACGGCTGCCCATAATGACCTCTTCGAAGAGATTGCCAAACTGCGGGCAGCACGCCGTATGTGGTACAAGATTATCAGAGAAAGATATGGTATCGATGACCCACGTTGTGCGCAGTTTCGCGTTCATGTTCAAAGTTCAGGTTCCACCCATACCACTCAGGAGCCTCTGAACAACCTCATGCGCATTGCCTACCAAGTGCTTGCCGGTGTTCTGGGTGGGGCCCAGTCAATCCACGCCAATGGATACGA
>CAYWDP010000162.1:0-1437 GCA_964457045.1 uncultured Dehalococcoidia bacterium | reverse complement strand
AATGTAATGCCGGCGACTATGGAGGCAGTTAGAGCTTACGCCACCCTAGGAGAAATAGTCAATGTCCAACTCAGAGTCTACGGAGAATGGCCCTTCCCAATAGTAGGCTAGAAGGAGAAAGTTAGATGGCAGAGAAGAAGGTCAGGGTTCTGATGGCCAAGCCGGGGTTGGAGGGACATTGGGTTGGGCTACTGGTGGTCAGCAGGGCCCTGCGAGATGCCGGATTTGAGGTCATCTACGGTGCCAACATGACACCAGCAATGATCGCTAGGACAGCCGTTCAAGAGGATGCAGACGTAGTGGGGCTTAGTATTCTAACAGCAAACTATATGCGGCTAGTCTCTGAGACCCTCAAGGAGCTAAGAGACCATGGAAAGGGCGATGCACTAGTGCTCCTGGGTGGGACTATCTTTGAGGATGACTTCCCTGCTCTGAAAGAGATGGGAGTAGGCGGAATTTTCATTCCCGGAACGCCTCTGGAAGATATAGTGGAATTTGTCCGGAAGCAGACTTCTCAGGCTGCTCAAAAAGTCAGTTAGGCGTCCTGCTAACTACCCGCCACAAGTTCACCCCTTGTTCCAGATGTCCTCAAACCTTAGAGCGGGCTTAAACAGACCATTGTAATCATCGAAGTCTGGCAATTTAGGGCTTCTCCCTATTCTTGACCAACCATTTCCTTCGTAACCAGAGGAATAAACTCTATCCCTCCATCTATTTCGAACATCTTGCCCGTCACCCAGTCGGAGGCAGAAGAGGCCAGATATAGCGCAGCCAGGGCTATATCCTCAGGTGTACCTATGCGCTTCAGCGGGGTACCATCCACGATTTTGTCTTTCACCGGTCCGAGTACTGGAGCACTGCCTTCCGTCCAAACAGCGCCCGGCAAGATGCAATTTACCCGAACATAGGGGGCCAGTTCCCAGGCTAAGGTCCGAGTCAAAGAGTTCACCCCCGCCTTGGCAGCCCCGTAGGCAATCATGCCAACGCTCGGCAACTGAGACTCCCGGCTGGAGATGTTAACAATCGAGCCTGCCTTCTGCTCCAGCATCACCTTAGCCACAGCCTTGCTGCAGATAAAAGTACTTGTTAGATTCTCTCGCAAAAGAGCCTCCCAAGCCCGCTCGCTCGTCTGCATCATTGGCCTAAACAAACCAGACCCCGCATTATTGACCAGAATATCAATGTGACCAAACTCCTTTCTTGCCATGTTCACCATGTTCTCCACTTGCCTGCTATCTCGGACATCACAGACTATGGCCATGGCTTTGCGTCCCCGGGTGCGTACCTCAGCCGCAGTAGTCTCTACCTGGCTCTCTGTTTGATCAGCGCAGACAAGGTCAGCGCCAGCCTCGGCAAAGGCCAGGGCAATCCCTTTACCTATTCCCCTTCCAGCCCCGGTGACGATAGCCACCTTGCCAGTCAAAGCAAACCTGTCCA
>CAYWDP010000161.1:1932-3972 GCA_964457045.1 uncultured Dehalococcoidia bacterium | reverse complement strand
TGAACCCTCACAAAGTTTTGCATGGAGGAGTTATTTATTCAATGGCGGACACCGGCATGGGTGGGGCGCTTTATTCTTATTTGGACGATGATGAGCTGTGCGCAACCATAGAAATTAAGATCGTTTATTTCAAGGCAGTGACATCTGGCACCCTAACCTGCGATACAAAAATTGTTCACAGAAGCAAAAGAATTGCTGCCTTGGAATCAGAAATAAAAAACGATGGGCGCCTCGTTGCCAAGGCGACCGGAACCTTTTCCATATTTAGAGTCAAGGGAGATTGAATTTGTCTAGTAATGAAGACCGCTCCTATGGCGGAACCCTGCCTAGCATAGCATAAAAGGTTTATGTCTTACGACACGTCGCAAACATTTGGAGCGCTCTAAGCCCAGCCCGTCAGATTTGGGGAGAGCTAGGGCAGCAACAAAGGCCAGAATCGCTTGGTTCCAAGTCACACAAAACAATAGAGCTGAGTAATTCATTAAGGAGGTAAAGGGGCGTGGTCAAAGAGATGCTACTGATCAAAAGAAAGGAAGGTCTTTCGAGAGAGGAGTTCTCCCAGCAATATGAGGAGGTGCATGCGCCACTAATACTGAAGCATTGCCCGACCATCAAGAGATACATGCGAAACTATATTGCCAATACCCTGGGTGCTGAAGAACCGGATTTCGACTGTATCACCGAGGTTTGGTATGAGGATATTGAAGGATTTAGAGCGCTGGGCAAATTCTATAGCTCGGAGGCTGGCAAAGTAATACGTGACAGCGAAGAGAGCTTCATGGACACAAGTAAGCTTGTCGTCTTCCTCGTTGACGAGAAGGTCTCAAAGTAATCAGAGGGCTCTGCCAGAGCACGCTCGACATCGTAGGCTAGCCCAGCCAGGCGGATTCGGAGAGAAGTACGGGTCATCCATGTTGCAAGAAGAACTGTGGCGGGAACATGAAGAATCTGGGTCTAAAAAGGCTGGGAAGAGCTTGAAATTGCCCATAGACGGTGAAACCGGGGGTAAGATATGAATCACAATTGGCAAAGGGCTATAGCTCCTTTTTTGGTCTTAACTTTGATGGCTGCGCTTTGCTTGGGTTGCGCCGAGGAAACTGAGGAAGAAGGTATTATCACCATAGGCGAAATCACCGATCTTACCGGCCCCGGCGCCCCCGGGGCTCTTCCTTTTCATTATGTAATACAGGATCTAGCCAGGTATTACAATGAAGAAGGCCTTATTCCTGGGGTGAGGATAGAAATAGTCACTTACAATACCATGCTAGACCCTGCCAGGGATATACCTGGCTATGAGTGGGTTAGAGAGCGGGGTGCACAGCTAGTTATTGCCGTTATGCACACCACCGCAGAGATACTGAAACCTTATGTGGAGGGAGACAAGATCCCGCTAGTCGTCCCGGTTTGCACCATGGACATAGTAGAGCCCTCGGGATGGCTATTCTGTGCCAGTTGTCCTCCTTCCTATGAGATAAATACCCTGCTGGAATGGATCAGCGAAGAACGGTGGGATTATGGCAAAGGAGTCCCACAGATTGGCTTTGCCGGCTGGAGAGAGCCCTACAGCGTAGAGCAGGAGAAGGCGATGAGGGAATATTGCCAGGCTCACCCGGGTGAGTTTCAGTGGGCTGGCGGTTTCCTGGCTCCTTGGGGCACAATGACCTGGAGTGGTGAGGTGGAGAAGCTGAAAGACTGTGACTACATAGGTGGGTTCGCCTATCCAACGGGTAGTTTTATTAGGGAGTTTCGCAGCAAGGGACATACTGCCACGTTTATCGGTACCTCTGGCCAGCCTGTCTACCGGGGCTTCTTTGTGGATATGTGTGGCTGGGAGGCGCTTGACGGAATGTTGACCACCAGTGCAAACCTATGGTGGAATGAGGCGTCCCCAATGGTTGATCTGGCTGAAGAGCTTCTTCGTGAATACCGCCCTGGGCAAGCTGAGGAGATGATTTATGCGGGTTCAGGTTATCTGGCTGGATACCACGGTGTGTACGCTTTATTTGAGATCCTGCGGAAGGCAATAGAAGAGGTGGGCGC
>CAYWDP010000161.1:0-1832 GCA_964457045.1 uncultured Dehalococcoidia bacterium | reverse complement strand
GGCGAAATGATTGTTTAGCAGTAGCTGGGGCCTTCAAGATAGGGCGTTTTGTTTCTGGAGGCTTTTAAGCACTGCACAAAAGTCCATTCTGTGCAGTCCATCAAGCGAACACCCCAGTGAGCGGAGCGCCTAAAAGAAAGAATAATGGAACCGCTCAGCATGGACGGTTCGGACTGGCTAATTGCCCCAACTGCGCTTGGGTGTCAGGCTTCGATCTGCCCAGAGCTGCTCCTTAAGGACTTGACAGGTACTCCAGCAGGTACTAACATCTGACAAGCCACAGGAGATTGGGCAAAATCTGGGTTCGTCTGTGTGGCTGTCCCGCGCTATCGTGCCCGAAATGAAAGAAACAGGCATCCGATGTCCCTATTGTTTGAGCACACCTGTCTCAGCAGAATGCCGCTAAGGAATCGCATCGTCAAATCGGCAACCCTGGAGAACATGTCTACTCCAGAAGGTCTGCCTACCGAAGACACTCGGGCCTTCTACGAGCGACTGGCAGAGGGTGGTGCGGGGCTGATCATCACTGGCTTAACCTACGTCAACCAGTTTGGTCAGATATGCCCCTTGCAGAGTGGTGCTCACACGGATACCATGATTCCAGAGTGGCACAAGATCACCGATATAGTGCATGAGAGGGGAGCCAAAATCGCTATGCAGATCGTCCATGGTGGCCGGCAGACCCAGCCCAAAGCTCTGGATGGGCGGCAGCCGCTGGCTCCCTCAGCGATGCCAAACTTTCTATACTTCACGCGGCCGCGCCGAATGACCGAGGACGAGATCTGGCAGACGATCCGTGACTTTGGCAATGCAGCTGCCAAAGTCAAAGCAGCTGGTTTCGACGCTGTGCAGATTCACGCTGCCCATGGCTACCTCATTTCTAGCTTCCTATCGCCTTTGACCAACTGGCGTCGTGACGACTGGGGCGGTGACCCGGAGCGCCGTTTCCGCTTCCTGGGGGAGGTCTACCGCGCCGTCCGCCAAGCGGTCGGGGCCGATTTTCCGGTGCTGTGCAAGCTCAACGTAGATGACTTTGTCTGGGTTGGCCTGACTCCCCGCGACAGCTTCCCAGCCGCCCAACGCCTGGCTGATCTGGGTCTCGATGCCCTTGAAATCAGCGGAGGGATCTATGAGACATTGCTGAACATGAGCCGAGGCGAGGCGCCAGTAGCTATTGTCGGACGCAACCGAAGCCCCTTGGTACGACTATGCCTGAAGATCGCCTTCGGCATGCAAAAACCCCGCACCCGGTTTCAAGAAGCCTACTTCTTGCCCTATGCTCAGAAGCTGAAGCCGACATTGAATATCCCCCTGATCCTTGTAGGTGGAATTCGCCGGCTTGATGTAGCTGAGCGAATCCTAGCGACAGGCCAAGCAGAGTTTATCTCGATGGCGCGACCGCTGATCCGTGATCCAGAGTTGCCCAACAAGTGGCGGGCGGGCAGTCTGGATGCAGCCCAGTGCCGATCATGCAACCGCTGCCTGGGTGAGCTCGAACAGGGGAACAAGTTGAGGTGCTATCTGTATAGTGGCGAAGAGTAGGTCATACCCTTGGTTGCAGAATACGCGAAATCGCCTGACGCAGCGTTGCTGGCTACGGCCTGCGGGTGCCCACCCAAATGCCGCCTCGCGAGACAGCAACAATACCTAAACATCACAAGGCAAATTTGGCGTGCTATAATGTCTCCAAGGATTTATTCCGAGCTGATGCCACTTGGCACGCTGAGAGTGCTATAATCCTCAAGGTTCTCCTACTTGAATGGAGCGAGTGACTGATATGAAAGTGGTTGGCATTTGCGGCTCTCCCAGAAAGGGCAACACGGAGTGGATGC
>CAYWDP010000160.1:0-3990 GCA_964457045.1 uncultured Dehalococcoidia bacterium | reverse complement strand
AAAAGCAAGTATGGCAGTATTGTCGCCCCGCCCACCATGTTGCTGACATGGACTATGCCCCCACTATGGCCTCCGAGGGAGCAGCCACCGCATCCCTTTGAGCAGTTCTTGGAGAAGCTCGATAAAGCTGGCTTTTATGGGATACTCGTCACCAATGTGGCCCAGAAGTATTATCGGCCGCTATTTCCTGGGGACCATATAACCTGCACGTATAAGGTTACTGATGTGTCGCCAGAGAAGAAGACGAGCTTGGGAAATGGTCACTTCGTGACCACGGCTTTCACCTTCACTAATCAAAAAGGGGAGACGGTGGGCACCCAAAGTTTTACCGTCTTGAAGTATCGCCTCGGACCCTAAGGCGCTGGAACTAATACGGAGGTAGAGATGGCTTGGAAATCCCTTTATTGGGAGGATGTTGAGGAAGGACAAGAGCTTCCCACAGTAACTAGGGATATTACCTTTACCACGGTAATCGCTGGCGCTATAGCTAGCAGGGACTTTAACCCTCTGCATCACGACCGTGACTTTGCCCAGAAAGTGGGCCTGAAGGACATCTTCATGAACAACGCGACCATCTGTGGATTCTCGGGTAAGTACTTGACTGACTGGACAGGACCTGAGGGAGAGCTAAAAGAGATATCATTTCGCATTGGGACACCCTGTTTCCCTGGTGATACCATGACAATGACCGGTAAGGTGGTCAAGAAATACACCGAGGGAGATCAGCACCTGGTGGACGTAGAATATGAATTCGCTGTTCCACAGGGGCGCAACTGCGGTGGAAGAGGAACCATTGCTCTGCCTACCCGAGGATACTAACTGACTTGGCAACCTGATGGCAGGGAAGGTGGGGCAGATTGGGGCTCAGCTGAATAGGGTGAAAAGGAGGTGCATATGGCTGAAAGAGTGGCGATTGTGGCAGTAGCCCAGACCAAATACCACCCGAATAGGGCTGATGTAAATGAGGCTGAGCTGGCGTATGAGGCGATAAAGCAAGTGCTGGAGGAGACGGGACTCACCCTGTCCGACATCGACTCAGCCGTAACTTGCTGTCAGGACGCCTGGGATGGCAGGACGATAGCGAGCTTGAATCTCCAGCACGTTGTGGGAGCGCATTTCGGGCATGAGTTCACCGTAGCTGAAGATGGAATCAACGCCGCATACGTCGCCATGTCACAGGTCCTCTCCGGCCACCATGAGATCGTCCTGGTTGAGTCTCATATGAAGGAGTCTCAAGGTGATAAGAGCCTGATTGAAAATGCTGGCTTCGATGCCATTCTCATGAGGCAGCTGGGTTTGGACTTTACCTCAGCCGCTGCCCTGCAGGCCAGGCGCTACATGGACAGATACGGCATTACACCTGAGCAGTGCGCTAAAGCGGTGGTCAGGAACCACGGCAATGCCAAGAATAATCCTCTCGCCCAGGAACCAATGGATATTACGGTGGACGATGTCCTCGGATCGAGGATGCTGGCATCCCCCATCAGGTTCCTCGATACCAAACCGATATCGGATGGTGCATGTGCCATGGTTATGACTACAGAGGAGAAGGCCAAAAAGCTTACCAAGAAGCCGGTATGGATAGTGGGAGTGTCGAACTGCTATGAGACGCACTACCTGGGGGACAGGGAACTGGCTGATTGTGACGCTCTGGTGAAGGCTGCCAAGAAAGCCTACAGCATGGCGGGCATCAATGATCCTTTGAGTCAGATAGACGTCGCTGAGATATCCACGGAGTATTCCTATCAAGAGCCCCTGTGGATGGAGGGGCTTGGTTTCTGCGGCCGCGGCGAGGGAGGCAAGCTGGTTGATTCCAGAACGATTGAAATGGGCGGCCAGCTTCCGGTGAACCCCTCGGGAGGGGTGCTTCCCGGCAACCCGAATGGTGTAGCGGGTATGGCACGCGTCGCCGAGGCAGTGCTGCAGCTCCGCGGGGAAGCGGGCGCTAGACAGGTGAAGGGAGCTAAGGTAGCCCTTGCACATGGCTATACCGGGATCTGTGGGCAGCATCAAGCGGTGATGATTCTAGCTAACATGTAGTCGGAGGTAGATATGGCTGGTAGAGTAGCAATAGTAGGGGTCGGACAGACCCACCACACTACTAGACGGGACGATGTTAACTTGCCAGAGATGGTCGGTGAGGCAGTGAGGGCGGCCCTGGCTGATGCCCAGTTGAGCATAAAGGATATTGAGGCCTTTATCTTCAGCAACATGGAGGCCTTTGAGGGAATCCTTCTGCCTGAGCATGGGATGATTACTGAAGTCGGTGCAACAGGAAAGCCCGGTCTAAAAGTCACTGGAGGCGGCACGACCGGCTCCGAAGCCGTTGGCGAGGGCTGCCATATGATCTCCGCGGGCCTATATGACATAACCATGGTCATAAGCTGGCAGAAGCACGATTGTGGTGATGCTACCGCTGGCATTTCCGCCGCTGCCGTCCCAACATTTGCCAAAGGGATGGTAACAGGCGCCGTCAGTGAGTTCGCCAAGCAGGCATTGAGCTACATGAAGGAGTCCGGTGCCCGGGAGGAGCACGCTGCTATGGTCCGACTTAAGGCAGACCGGGGCGCGTGCCGAAACCCCTACTCTCACCTGAAGCTCGGGCTGCAGAGCATAGACGAGGTACTGCAGTCGCCCTATCTGGTGTGGCCTATCAGGCTTTATGACTTCTGTCCTCAATCCTGCGGTGCATGTGTCCTTGTCCTGGCCTCGGAGAAGAGAGCGAAGAAGATTCACCAGAAACCGGTCTGGGTGGCAGGTTTCGAGGTAGTGCACCAAGAACCGTTCCGTGCCGGTAGCTTTGGCGACCCCACCGGCACAGAAACGTACTCTCAGCACGTGGCTTGCGAGAGGCTCTATAAGAGGAATGGCATAACTGATGTTAGAAAGCAAGTCGATCTGGCGGAGATCTACGAGCCATCCACCTGGGAAGAAATGAGTCTCTATGAGCATTTCCACTTCTGTGAAAAGAACGAGGGCTGGAAGCTGATAGAGAAGGGGGTAACCGAGATAGAGGGAGACTTCCCAGTGAACTGCTCCGGTGGTGTGATAGCTACCAATCCCATCGGCGCTACGCCCGTCATTCGCATTGCCGAAGCTGCTCTCCAGATTCGGGGGGATGCCGGTGAGCATCAGGCTACCAGGGACATTAAGACGGCTATTGCTACCGCCCTCGGCGGGCCCAACTGGACGGCGATGTTCTTGCTCAAGAGGTCGTAATAGGAGGCAATGAAATGGCAGAAGGATCCCCGACGAAACAGCCGAAAAAGCCGGAACAGCCGGAGTATATTCGGATAAAGTTCGATTTGCCCCGGCCTTACCACTGGTCTACGGGCAGGTACCTGGGTAAGCTCTACGCCGAGGCGAAGGAGAACAAGAAGTTGGTGGCTAACCGCTGCCCGAAGTGCAAGGAGATCCGGGTGCACGCACCGACACCGGTCTGCCCCAAGTGCAAGGTGGATATGGGTTGGGACTGGGTGGAACTGCCCCAGACGGGCACGGTATTCCAGTATACCTATCAGGTCTACCCGCTGTGGGACCCGCACGAGGGTGGGAGGTGGGCTAATCCCCACCCTCCTGCCATCATCCTTCTCGATAATGGCGTTTATTTAAGACACTTACTCGAGGAGACAGACACAAAGAAGCTGAGAGAGGGGATGCGGGTGCAGGCCGTGTGGGAGGAGGATTACGAGAAGCGCGGCCAAGGCTTCCAGGACATCCTGTACTTCAGGACGATCGAGGAGTAGGAGGTCACATGGCAAAAGTAACCGAGAAGCTGGAGGAGATGGACGTCTGGGTTTACCACGGGCAGATATATATCCCGAATACGTATTCCGCCGGAGCTGTGGGGAGCCGGTTTCTCATTGAACTGAGAGACAATGAGAGGATCATGGGTACGAGATGCCCTGCCTGTAACCTTGTTTATGTCCCTGCCAGGTCTGTATGTAAGGATTGCTTTGGCAAGCTCAGTGAGTGGGTTGAGGTGAGCCA
>CAYWDP010000159.1:0-3991 GCA_964457045.1 uncultured Dehalococcoidia bacterium | reverse complement strand
GCAATATAGTGATAGTGTGGCTGTCCTCCGCAGATTAGTTCTACCTCTAAGTGAGGGTATTGCTGACGAACCCTATCGACTATCTCTTCAGCCTTGGAGCGCTTAGTGTTCTTCCCATAATAAATAGTAATTACTTCGCTCCCTTCCGTATCTAAACTCAGCAACACCTCCCACAGGACTTCCTCAGGGCTATCACCAACCGAAATTAGCTCCCCATCGATAAATCCAATGGCTTGCTTCCGCTTTATCTTTAGGTCGCCAATCTCGGTAGAGCGCACTGCCCGAGCTACCTCCACTGTTTTAACTGTCGAGCTCGTCTCTCCCATCAGGGAGGCATTAGTTTCAAAATCAGCATCGTAGTTAAAGGAGAGGAGGGCAGTCACACCTTGAGGAATAGTCTCCGTGGGCACCACTTCCACCTTCTTTGAGGTCAATCCGGGTACCTGCCTGGCAGTGAGGATAATGTTCCTATTATTGGGCAGGATAATTACTCTTTCCTGTGGCACTGATTCCACAGCTTGCAATAATTCCCGGGTGCTGGGGTTCATTGTCTGCCCCCCAGGGACAATCGCAGTAACTCCTAGGCTTCGGAATACCTGCGTTAGACCCTCCCCTGAGACTACTGCCACAGTGGCAATATCAGCCGGTGGTGCCTGGGCTTTGGTCATCTCGATATAGTCCTTGTGCTGGTCATCCATATTCTGCACCTTTATCTGGTGAATCATGCCCAGAGAGGTAGCGTAGTGGATAATCTTACCAGGGTCAAAGGTATGAATATGGATATGGACCAAGTCTTCATCGCCCACTACGATGAGACACTGCCCTTTATTGTCTAGTCTCTTTCTAATCTTATCCGGACTTAGCCTCTTACGCCCTTCCAGGACAAATTCGGTGCAGTACCCATAAGGCTCCTCTTTTTCGATTGCCGAGGGGATTCGGGAAACCAGGGGCATACTGCTGGGGACCACTTGAGGTCGGCGATACTGCATCTCCTCCACCTCTCCCTTAAGATATTGCAAAGCACCTTCCAGCACTACATAGAGCCCTTGTCCTCCGGCGTCTACCACCCCCGCTTGCCGCAAAACAGGCAGAAGGGCAGGGGTATTAGCTACAGAGTCCCTAGCTGCCTTCACAGTGGCTTCCATAATAGAAAGCAAATCTTCGCTCTGGGTACAAGCTGACTGGGCAGCAAAAGAGGCCTCCCTAGCTACAGTAAGTATGGTTCCCTCTACAGGGCGGGTTAGCGCTTTATAGGCTAGAATTGCCCCTTCAGCCATGGCAGCAGCAAAGTCATGGCCACTAAAGGATTTTCTCCCTTCTAACTCTCGTGCCAAGCCACGGAAAATCTGAGACAGGATTACCCCGCTATTCCCCCGAGCTCCCATTAGAGCACCACGAGCCATTGCCTGAGCTACTGCGGAGGCATTTCGATCAGAGGCATGGTATGCTTCCTCCATAGCAGAGCGCATAGTCAACAGCATGTTGGTCCCGCAATCACCGTCAGGCACAGGGAAAACATTCAGGGCGTCAATATCCGGAGCGCTCTTCTCCAGCCATGAGGTAGCTGTAGTAAACATCCCCCTCAGCTCTTGTCCACTCCAGGATGCTACCCTTCCTACCCTCTCTCTCTTTTGCATTTGCCTCCTTGTAGGGACAGACCTTTACACCTGTCCAACGCTTGGACAGACCTTCGGACCTGTCGAGAATATTGAGCAATCCCGCCTGGGCTTGGCAACATAAGCACTACCGTGGTTAAACATCCTCGCCTGCCCCTACTTGTATATTTTTATCTCCTATAGTATTATTGTGGTAATCTTACAGCAAAAATATACTTTGTCAAGATAGGGTTATGGCAAAATGTGACCTTTGTGGAAAGAAAGCTCAATTTGGTCACCACGTGAGCCACTCCAAGCATCATTCTAAACGTCGCTGGTTGCCTAACATTCGCAGCACCACATTGGTTATAGAGGGAAAGGAGAGGCGACTCAACATCTGCACGAGATGCTTGCGTACTCAGCACAAGCTTGGGCATTAGCCCTCCTCCAAGGAATGAAGGCTTTCCCTGAGGCGTTTTAACGCTTCTTTGACGCCTTCCCCGGAGCCAAATACTGCCGCTCCAGCCACTAGCACCCTGGCTCCTGCCCTAACTACCTTAGGTGCTACCTCAGCAGTGATGCCACCATCGACCTCTAGTTCCACAGCCAATCCCCTTCCATCTAGGATTTTCCGCAATCGGGCTATTTTATCCACAACTTCCTCAAGGAAAGGTTGTCCCCCGAAGCCAGGGTTGACTGTCATCAGCAATACCAAATCAAGGGAGGGGAGAATCTCATCCAGCATTGCCAGCGAGGTACCTGGGTTTAGAGCAACGCCCGCTTTCGCTTTGAACTCCTTGATCCTCTGCACTCCCCGGTGGAGGTGAGGGCAAACCTCAGCATGAATGGTGATTATATTCGCACCTGCTTCAGCAAAGTAGGGAATCTGACTGAGGGGATCCTCTACCATTAGATGAACATCAAGGGGCAGGTTGGTCCAGGAGCGCAAGGCTTTGACTACCGAGGAGCCAATGGTGATATGGGGGACAAAACGCCCATCCATAACGTCAACGTGGATATAGTCAGCACCTGCCTCGGTAGCTTCAGCTACCTGCTCTCCAAGGCGGCTGAAATCAGCCGAGAGAATGGAGGGGGCAAGTTTAACCTTCATCTCTACCCTCAACAATGCTTCTTGCCCTGGCAAGTTGAGCCTCCACCTGCTGGGGGGCAGTGCCTCCGAGAATATTCCGGGCAGCGATAGATGACTCTACGGTAATGGCGTAAACATCCTCCTTGAATAATGTAGAGAAGCGTTGGTATTGGCCAAGGTCAAGTTGATGCAAGCCCTTGCCTCTGTCCCAGGCATAGCTCACTAGTTTGCCCACTATAGTGTGTGCCTGGCGAAAAGGAACCCCTTTCCTTACCAGATAATCCGCCACGTCAGTGGCCAGGATATAGCCTTCTTCGGCAGCCTGGCGAGTGCGCTCCGCATTAACCCTAAGTGTCTTCATCATCCCGGCGAATACCTCCAGGGTGGAAAGTAGGGTGTCTACAGTATCGAACAAACCCTCTTTGTCCTCCTGCAAGTCCCTATTGTAGGACAAGGGTAAGGCTTTCATGGTAGTCAAGATGCCTAATAGATTGCCATAAGTCCGCCCTGTCTTACCCCTGGCCAGCTCCGCCACATCAGGGTTCTTCTTTTGAGGCATGATACTTGAGCCTGTGGTGTAAGCTTCATCGATTTCGATAAAGCCAAACTCTGCTGATGACCAGAGAACAAGTTCCTCAGCCAGACGTGATAGGTGCATCATAGCCATGCTAGCTGCTGCCTGATATTCGATCACAAAGTCCCTATCGGAAACAGCATCAATACTATTCTGGCTTATTTGGCTGAAGCCTAGCTCCTGGGCAAGAAAGGAACGATCCACGGGGTAGGGCACCCCAGCCAGTGCTCCACTGCCTAGGGGTAAGACGTCTGTGCGCTTGAGACAATCCTTGAATCTATAGATATCCCGCTCCAGCATCTCAAAGTAGGCTAGAAGGTGATGGGCCAAAAGGGTTGGTTGTGCCCGCTGCAGGTGGGTATAGCCTAGCATGACTATACCTTTATTGGCCTCTGCTACGTCCAGAAGGGCGTGTTGCAGCTCTTTCAGTCTATGGATTGTTTCTTCAATGGCTTCCTTAGTGAATAGGCGTAAGTCGAGGGCAACCTGGTCATTTCTGGAGCGGGCAGTGTGCAGCTTGCCGGCTACCTCACCTATCTTCTCCGTAAGGCGAGCCTCAATGTTCATATGAATGTCCTCAAGCTCAAGCTTAAAAGGGAATTCCCCCCGCTCCATCTCCTCTCGAAGGGAGACCAGACCCATGGTGATAAGCTCAGCCTCCTTCTCCGAGATAATACCCTGCTTGGCTAACATTTTAGCATGGGCCATGCTGCCAGCGATGTCCTGCCGATA
>CAYWDP010000158.1:0-4003 GCA_964457045.1 uncultured Dehalococcoidia bacterium | reverse complement strand
AGGGCTCTGACTAGACCATTTTCCAGGCCAAAGAAGAAGAGGCCTGAGGGGTCAGCCTGGAAGGGCAAAGGTCGCTTGAACCATTTATCTAATTTAGCCCAGGCTTTATCCCAATCCCTTTCATAGATATGGGCTGAGTGGGAAATAAAGGTGGCTGAATCAACCGGTATGCCTATCCGCTTTGATACCTCCCTCTGCAATCGGGTCAGGGATAAGGCGTTAAACGGCCAGGCATCATAAATGTCATCACTCCGAATAACATAGGTCCCATAAAGTCGCTCATCCACGATGTTGAAGGTAACTAAAGCAACACAAGGCGCGTCGTCCAGCCTGTCGAGCTCGGTGGGTCCAAGGAGAACCATAGTGCCTCTTTTAGTGTTATGAGACCTTTGTAGCCTATCGATAGTTCTCTCCAGCTGGTTTACCTGTTCCATCCTGTTGGTTTCCTGGTTAAACCAAGACCAGTTTTGCAGCCGCTCACCATAGGTATAGTCTACATCTTCAGGAGGAGACAGAGAGATAAAATGCCGATAATACGCCTCGAATTCGTCAGCACCGAATTCGAAGCAGGGAGGAAGCGTTCCCTCCCCATTAGCTAACTTTATAGTGACTACAGCGTTCAGGACCTCAGTCAGCCGATCGCCCTTCCTGGTGCCCTTCACCGTGCCGCAATGCATAATCAAGTTTAGTAGCTGTAACCAGCCATCCCCCACCTCCTCAGCCAATATAGGGAAAGAGGTCTTCCTAGAAGGGAAAGTGGTTTGTTGGGGTATGACTACCGGGGGAAAAGACCGAGGTTCCATCTCCTGGGTTAGATAAGGTATATCGCTTATATCCCTCCCTACCTCCTCCAAGCTCTTAGTGCGCCAATCCCACACCTTCACGTATTTCCGAAGCAAATCCACTGCTTCCCGATCCATCTCGGGGTAGAGTTTCCATCCTAACCTTGGCAGTGTATTGTCCTCAGTAAGCCCTTCTTCCCAGAGGGTAAGCAAAGCATCGCCAGTCATCGATAAGTCCTTGCCACAGATTACTAGATTACGGATAGCCGGATAGAGGTATAAGCCCCTCAATAGCCACCCCAAGCCCATTTTTGTCCTTAGTGGTCCGATGATGTTTATCCTCGGCAGGTTTAGATAGGGGCTGATTCGATTTGAGTGCGTCCACAGGGTGCAGACTCCGATATCGCCGGTAGCTGAATTCCGCACCTCCAGCTTCGGGAGGCACTCTGACTCCCAAGTATGGGTCATCTCCATTCTCCTACCCTCCTCCTGGTCCCCTTTGAAATTGGTATCTCGAGATGTAATGCTCCAGTCGTTTTCGGACAAATCGACCTTGCCAATTATGATACACCTCACCCTCGTTCTCTATCAATTCAATCAGCTTGTTCACCTCCTCCTATGAAAGCATAGTGCACCTCCTAGGATGAGGCAGAGATTGACATTATCCTCAAGGCCCTCTGTTGGAAGGAGGAGCCGCTCTTTCAACCGAAAGGGGCTTTCCTATTGAAAGCCCCTTTTATCTTTATCTCAACGATTCAGTAGAACGGTGTGGGATAAGAAAACATGAGATCGAAAGCTTGTAGATGGTTTCCCACGCTTGGTCGCACGAGATTCTAAATCTACCAATCCAGGTTGAACGACCTTGATTTTTAGGAGTTTTTGGTTTATATTTTCTATACCCGACCTGGACAAGCTTCCATTACGTCTGTTAGCTGCAATAGCTTTTGGTGCTAGTAGAAGGTAGTCCTCTCCCATGAGGAAGAACGGTTAGGGTGGACACAATGGACTGCGTGACCATTCGAGCACCTGGCTCCGTGCTAGCATGCTGCTGTCTCGACGGTATACCTTGAATCGCTTAGTTCTCTGGTGAATGGCTGGCGTGGGCCAAGGACAGAGGGGGTGAATAGATGAATAATAGAAGATCCAATATCGAGGTGATAGCTGATATCCTCAGATTGGGTGAGGCAAGCAAGACTGAGATTATGTATAGCGCGAACATGAGTTACAGCCAGCTTCAGAGGTACCTTAATTCGCTCACCCGGGGAGGATTCATAGAACGAGCGGAGCTATCGAACCCAGTGAAAAGATACAAGGTGACCGAAAGGGGTCTTGAGCTGCTCACAGACATAGACAGGATATCGCAGATGCTGGCTCAAGGCGGGGAACTAAGAAAATCTTACCCCAGAGAAGCGTTACTATCCCGAATGGTGGGAGGCAGCGGCTTGCAAGCAGGTGACAAGCCTGCATGAGAGGTTGATTCTGCAATTCGGAGTTAGGGGGATTTGGGAATGAAGACAGTACCTATAAAAGCCGACGTAAATCGCAGCGTCCGCCCAAGATATAAGGGGATTGATCGATGGCAGGTAGAGGCTGTTGCTGAATTGAGACAACCAGTGGAGTATGATGATCCCGTTCAAGGCAAAGTAGGTTATGACCCCAAGATAATTTGGCTACGCTGCCCGGAACACGGTAGAGCGCTGTGGTTTGGTTATTGGATCTCAACTAATAAGACCAAAGGCAAGATGAGATGGGGACAGGGCGCTCCTATGCTTGAAGAGGAGGTTCTTCTTGAGCTGCTAAAAGATGCGATTGGAAAGAACTTCTTTAGCAAATCTTTCCTGAAAAACCTAAACCGTGAAATAGAGGGTGCGTTAAAGGAATAAATCCAAGCCAGCCAGTCGAATTAGCAGGCAATATGATCAGAATCAGAATTGAGCGAATACCACAGTCTACCGGCAAAATGGAATGGGGAAAGCTGAAGGAATCAATCGCAGATGGCCTACTGATATTCTTTGGCTTGTGGTTCTTAGGGCACCTAGTGCTCTTTTGGCTTGGTGGCTGGATTGTGATTGGAGAGCCTTCAAAGCCGATATTGGCATTGGAGACAGCGGGAGCTTTGGGAATCATTGCCTTGGGAATTGATAGGTGGAGGAGCCACTCGAAGGCAAAGTAAGCCCAGCCAGATGGACTTGAAGAGGGCAGTGGCTCAAATAGTATAGTTGGGTCAACAATTAGCTGTAATGTTGCAGAGAGTCCATGCAAATGGCACCATATGTATGAAGTAGCGAAGCATTTTGCGGCTGTTATCCGGTGGTTGTATATGTCCATCGGCAAGGTTCGAGGCAGCGCTAGTCTGGAAGGGGTAGGTAGAAGCAGTGTCGTCTCATCAAGAGCCAAAGGATGAACTTGCGAGGCTGATCCGAGAAAGCAGGCAGAAGAGCGAACAAATCATACAGAAGTCAAGCGAACTCGTGCAATTTGGCCAGTACATGACCGACTTAGCAAACGCAAGCGAGAAAGTCATGAAATATGTCACGCCTTCTGGCATCGATTGGAAGCCAAAGATTGGCTCTTGGTCGTACGCTAATCAGCAACAGGATGCGATCCTAGCGGGCATGATGCCCATATCGATTCCAACAGCCACGACCTCTGGTGGTACTGTTGCATATTCTATGACCGATTTTGCTAGGCCGAGTAGCATTCTTCGCTTTGTGCAACCGGACAGGCAAGATGAAGCGCGGGTTGCCGCTGAGAAGTTGTCACATGTGATCGACAGACTGGCTTGAGAAGGGCAAGGTGCTGTCGCTGTTGCGTCAATACGGCCTTACAGACGCTGCACAGGGGCAGGAAAAGCCCGGCCGAATTGTTTGAGACCGCTTATGCGGCTTTTGAGAAACCTGTAACTCAGAGATCTCCAGCAGCTACGTCTCTCATACCCCTGAGGGAATGTATAAACGGGACGATAGCAGCACTACTTCGTCGCCGCCCTAAGCAGGAGCCTGCCCAGTCACAACGTGACAAAATACTGTCTATATGCGGGCAGCTTGCGGGGGGTGGTGTCCCGCAATGGGCAATCGGGTCTTTAGCAGAGCGTTGGGGAAGTCTGGTGTATGAGTCGTCAGCTTCGAAACAGAGGAACTACTCTCGTGAAGAGTGGGGTGACTGCTTGCGCCGAGCAAGTCTGTTTCTCCTTGAGTTTCTTCAAAGTCTGGATCGCTCAA
>CAYWDP010000157.1:0-4037 GCA_964457045.1 uncultured Dehalococcoidia bacterium | reverse complement strand
CCTGTTGACTTAAGCATATGAAGAATTCTATTTAGCCTTATCCACTGAGATAAAAGTAAGGGGCTGTCCCGGGGAGAGGATAGGTGAGCACCCTCTCCGTAGCCATGCTTTGATTTGGTTCGAATCGTAATTCTATAGTATACTCTAACTAGGAGGAAAGATGATTGAAGGATTAAAGGAAACGATCCTAAAGTCTATAGCCGAGGGCAATGACATGCTTTCCGTTATCGTGGGGCAGGAGGATGCCAAGGAGAAGATACTGGCTTCGCTACTGGCTAGCCATCATATACTGATTGAAGGTCCACCTGGCGTCGGCAAAACGACTCTTGCCAAGCACATAGCTGCAGCGCTGCCTCCAATAACAGTGGTAAAGGGCTGCCCTTACCATTGCCGGCCGGAAGCACCTGTCTGCCCACAGTGTAAGGCAAAGGTATCTGCGGGTGGGAAGCTGGAGGCAGTCTCTATTCCCGGTGAACAGAGATTCGTCAGGTTACAGGGCTCTCCTGATCTTACTGCCGAAGATCTTCTGGGAGATATCGATCCCACACAGGCCTTCAAGTATGGCCCTCAAGACTATCGAGCATTTATTCCAGGGAAGCTGCTTAAAGGAAATAGAGGAATCGTCTTCTTTGATGAACTCAACCGGGTAACAGAAAAACTGCAGAATGCTCTACTTCAAGTTCTTGAAGAAGGCATTGCCACTATAGGCCCTTACGATGTAGACTATCCGGCTAATTTTATGATGATTGCCACCATGAATCCAAGAGAGCGGGCTGGGGTTGAGGAGCTTTCTGATGTTCTCTTAGACAGATTTGATGTGGTTAAGATGGGATATCCTGAATCCTTAGAAAGAGAGAAAGAGATAATAACCAGATATGGTCTTAGGATGGATGGTATCGAAATACCAGAAAAGGTCATCAATTCTATAGTTATTCTGGTGCAAGCCACACGGGAGGAGCCCTGGATAAAGGAGATGGACCAAGCTGCTAGTGTGAGAGCCACCCTTTCTCTCTACGAGAAGGTACAGGCTATGGCAAAGCTGAATAATCGCTCTGAAGTGAGCATGGAAGATATAAAAAAGGTAGCTTCCTCCTCTTTGGGTAGCAGAATTAAGCCATCCCCCGAATCTAAGTTTTATGACGACCCCTTCAATTTGATCAATGAGCTGGTAGAGAGTGTTCTGGGAGGATAGTTTCAGTGAACAAAGGGCTTACTATTGCTGTCTCGGGGAAGGGTGGAGTAGGGAAGACTTTTCTGTCAGCCATGCTAATCAGGCGCTTCTCTGCATATGGCAGTGTGCTGGCGATAGATGCTGACCCCGATTCCAACCTTCCTGAGGCCCTCGGGGTAACAGTGACTAAAAATGTAGGAGGAGCCCGAGAGGCTATACTGAATGCACCAGCCCGGAGCAAGGTAGCAAGTTCTAAGCAAGAGGCTCTGGAGCTGGCCCTTCATGAAGCTATTGAAGAGTTCCCCAAATTTGATGTAATAGTAATGGGCCGCTCAGAGGGTGAAGGCTGCTACTGCGCTATTAATCATGTTATTCGCCAGGTGATAGATACTAGGGCAAGAGGATATGATTTTACGGTGGTCGATTGTCATGCTGGGCTGGAGCACCTTAGTCGGCGCACTACCAGGGATATCGATATCATGCTGGTAGTTACTGATCCTACAAAGAATGGCATGCAAACAGCTAAAAGAATCATTGAGCTATCGAAGGAGCTTCTTATCGAATTCGGAGCAATCCTCGTAGTAGCAAACAGGGTAACCGAAGAGAACAAACCACGAGTAGATCAAATGGCTCAAGAAAATGGACTAGAAATAGCAGCCTGTATTCCTTATGAGCCTTTAGTTGCTCAGTTTGATCTCCTAGGGAAACCTGTAACGGAGATTCCTCCGGAATCTCCGGCTTTCATAGCGATAGACGAAATCTGCAGGAAAATCCTGAGCTACACCTAAAGTTGGACGGTAAACAAGTTGCTTAGGGAAGAAATCCTAGCTAACCTCAAAAGAATAGGGCCGGACAGGTTCAGCCAATCTATCTTTGACGGTTTCCAGATAGAGAAAGAGGAGAGGCAGGCTTTATTGAGCAGTATCTGTAGTGGTCACCACGTGCTCCTCCTAGGTCCCCCTGGAAGTGGCAAGACGAGTGTAGCTAATAAAATATCTGCGATTCTGAATGATATCGAGGTAGTAGATGGTTGTCCCTTGAACTGCTCGCCAGAAGATGCTTCCTGCCCTTGGTGCCTACAAAAAAAGGCTAGAGGTGAAACGCTGCGCAGTACCACTCTTCGTGCAGCAGAAAGAGTGGTAAGGGTCCAGGGAAGCGGAGGGCTGGTTGCTGAAGACTTGATTGGAGACCTGGACCCCGAAGCAGTCCTTAAGGAAGGTATTTACTCTCCTAGCGCTTTCCTTCCTGGCAAATTGCTGAGAGCCAATAGAGGAATATTATTGATCGATTTTATCGATAGAGTCCCTGAAAGGGTGCTAAATGTGGTCATATATGCCCTCCAGGGTGGAACGATATCCATTGGTGCCCTAGAGGAGAAGATCGATTTAGATACCTTGGTGGTGGCTACTGGTGGGGAGGGGGCCTTGAAGTCCTTGCCTTTGGACTTGATAGATAATTTCGATGTTATCCTCTTCGGGTATGTAGACAACTTCGAGAGACAAAAAGAGATTGTCCTCAGCCACATTGAACGCTATGGGGAGACAGTGGCTGGGCCAACTATTGACGAAGCAATCCAAATTGTTAATGAGACAAGAAGGCATAATGAAGTGGAAAGGGGTGTGGGGACTCGAGGAATGATCAAATATGCTGAGCTCTTAGCTTCCCTTCCCCAACTGCAATGTAAAGAGGAAGATGAAATGCTTCGGGACGGTGCCATAGTCTCCTTGCCACACCGCCTTAAGTTAGCTCCAGAAGCTGATTTGACTGGAAAGAGGGATAAGATTATTGATGAGGTTGTCAAAAAGGTAACAGGTAAACAAGAGGTAAAGGTGGAGACAGCCACCCTGTCTAAAGAAGACCTGCTGGCCCTGGTAGAGGAGATTGTGAGAGAGGACAAATTTAGGAAGCCACTAAAATATGGTGCCTTCGATCTATTGCTAAGAAGGATTAAACGATTCCCTGAATCTAAGTTAGCTCAGCTTTACCGGGAGGTTGCTAGACGCTTGCCAGAGCTTTATCCTGAGCGTTATAAACCGGACAATCTCGCCGAGGAATTGCTTCTGGAGCTTGAGGTAGAAAGGAAAGAGAAGGAAAAGATAGCCAAGCTTATAGAGGAAGAGGCGCTTGCCAAGACCCTTAAGTTCCTGGAGAAGGAGGATATCCTGGAACGCACTAGCACCGGGTGGACACTGAGCCAGAAGGGCATCACCTTATTATTAGAGAGACTGACACCAAGGTTGGAAGAAGGCAGCTATCTCTATGGATATGGAAGGCATAGCGCAGGGAAGAAGTTGACCCTTGGTGAGGGTAGGGTGGTAGGCACCCGTCGCTTTCGTTTTGGGGATAGATATCGAGATGTCTCCTTCAGGGATACTATGAGGGAGGCGATTCGTAACCGAAGGCAGCTAATCACTAGAGAAGACATCATGGTCAACACCAAAGACATCCGCATCAGGATGGACATAGTCTTGGTAGTAGACCTATCAGGGACTATGCGCCAGCTTGAAAAGTTTTGGTTTGCCAAGGAAAGCGCCATTGCTCTGTCATTGGCTGCAGCCTCCTATAAGGACAGGGTGGGGTTAGTCTCTTTCTCCAACCTAGCTGATGTCATTGTTGACCTCACTAGCAATCCCCATAAGGTGACACGTCGGGTGATCGAGCTTGAGTTGCATGAGAATGCTTTTACTAATATTGGCTATGGACTATTGAAAGCCTGCGAACTGCTGGAACACCACCCCAAGGGGAAAGCAAAGCAGCACATTATCCTCATCTCCGATGGCGATGCAACTGCACCCCATCCTTCACCACAGAAATATGCCCTCAGGCAAGCTGCTAGAGTAGCCCGTCGAGGGATTACCATCTCTTG
>CAYWDP010000156.1:0-4048 GCA_964457045.1 uncultured Dehalococcoidia bacterium | reverse complement strand
AGTTAGATGGAAAGGTGGCTTTGATTACGGGGGCTGGGTCTGGAATCGGGCGAGCCACTGCTCTTCTCTTCGCCAAGGAAGGCGCCAAAGTGGTGGTCGCCGACTATGTCCCAGAGGGTGGGGAAGAAACAGTCAAGATGATCAGGGAGGCTGGTGGCGAGGCCATCTTCATTGAGGCTGATGTTTCTAAAGCGGCTGACGTGGAAAGGATGATTAAGACGACCGTGGATAAATATGGGCGAATAGACATCCTTTATAATAATGCTGGCATCATGGGTAGATATACCTTCACCGCGGACACCCCGGAGAAGGAGTGGGATAGCACCCTCAATATCAATCTTAAGGGAGTCTTTTTGGGTTCAAAGCATGTTATTCCAGTAATGCTTAATCAAGGTGGGGGTGTCATCATCAATACTGCCTCTACCGCAGGCATGATCGGATTGCCGGGTCTACCTGCTTATTGCGCTTCCAAGGCAGGAGTTATCCAACTAACCAAAACAATAGCTCTGGAATACGCTGACCAAAATATTCGGGTCAACTGTATCTGCCCCGGTGGGATCCTGACCCCGATGACGCAACTTCCCGGCCCGGCTGAGCCTCAACCACCTTTCAGACAATCGCAACCTATGAGAAGGTTTGGGGGGCCAGAGGAAATAGCTCGAGCGGCACTCTATCTGGCTTCTGACGACTCTTCCTATGTCACCGGGGCAGCCTTGGTAGTCGATGGTGGCTGGGCAACTGGCATACCAAAAGCCCAACCAAAGAAGTGATACCTCCTTATTTACCGATCGCTTTCTATTGCTTGAGCCACCTGGGCATTGACTTACCTGCCCTAGGTGTATAATATATAGATATACTAGGTATGCCCTGGCTGTGGAGTTGATTCCCAAAGGTAAGGGCAATGATTTCCACTCAGAGGCGGCAATTCTACACCAAGCTGAAGCGAGGGTTAGCAGAAACCATTCTATCGCAGGCTTTCAATCTCCTCAGTCATTCTTCAGATAAGAACTACCGCCGCTTAGTCAAGGCTTTGACTAGAGTAGCTAAGACCGAACACCAGAAGATGATTGCTGCCTGGATTACCAATTGGGTTGCGGAAGGAAATCCAGGGGCCCTTTTCCTCACCAGAGCTTTCAGACAGCTTCATCCTAACGTTCGCAAGAGATACCTGGCCAGGATGATAACTAACCTTTTCTTCCGAGACCAGGAGGTCTTTGAGCAGCTTAGGAAACAGCATGGCTTGAATCCTCCCTCAGTAATGTTGGTCTCCCCTACTATGAGATGCAACTATAGGTGCAAAGGTTGCTATGCTGGCAACTATAGTATGGATGAGGATTTACCACTTGAGGTCTTTGATCGAGTGCTAGGCGAAGCTGAAGAGATAGGCATGAGGTTTTTTATTATTTTGGGTGGTGAGCCTTTCCTCTATCGCCCATTGCTCGATATATTCAAGAAACATAGTGGCTCCTGCTTTCAGGTATACACCAATGGGTCTTTAATTGATGAGGATATGGCTACTAAGCTTGTCGAGCTGGGAAATGTGGCTCCTCAAGTAAGTCTCGAGGGTCTGAGGGAGGAAACTGACCAATGGCGGGGAAAGGGTGTCTTTGATCAATCCATGAAAGCCATGGATAACCTGAGGAAGGCAGGGTGCATGTTCGCCTTCAGTACCGTGGTTACCCCTCATAACATTGATGCCGTCACCTCTGATGAGTTCATCGACCTCATGATTGAGAAGGGAGCCCTCTATGGCTGGTATTTCCTCTACATGCCTGTAGGGAGAGACCCCGATTTAAGCTATATGCCTACCCCAGAGCAAAGGAATAGGCTGCGTCTGGCAGTTAATCACTTCAGGGAGACTAGCCCAATCCTACTAGTTGACTTCTGGAACGATGCGCCCCTCACCGCTGGCTGCATCAATGCCGGGCGCATATATTTTCATATTAATCACCGGGGGGATGTTGAGCCCTGCATTTTTGCCCACTACGCTACCCATAACATCAAACAGTCCTCTCTGGTGGAGGCATTGAAATCGCCCTTCTTTGAGGAACTAAGAAGCCAGCAGCCCTTTAGCTATAATACACTGCGCCCCTGTCCTATCATCGACCACCCTGAAATCATGAGGTCAGCGGTGAAGAAGTGGGGGGCATATCCTACCCATGAAGGGGCAGAAAAAACCTATAATGAACTAAGCGAAGGGCTGGATAGGTACGCTGCTGAGGTGGAAGCCCTTTATGCACCCATTTGGGAGGAAGAGTACGTTTCCTGGGCTGGTAAATAGATGGAGGTTATGGATCACCCTCCAGAAAAGGTCCAGGCAAGGAAAGAAGCTTACTACTCTAGGAAAAGCAAAGAAGCCTCCTTCCAGCAGTAATTGCCTCCCTTTCCTTTCAATTTGCCTATCTCCCCACCACTTTCTTCTTAGGGATGCTGTAACTTCCTAGAGCTTGCTGGATTGCGATTCCTGCCTGGCATTCTGACCCCGATTTATCGGGGGAAGAATCTGTCACCCTTTCCCTTCAATTCGTTCAGGGTCAGAGTAACAATTAAACACTTTCTTGATTGCCCCTTTTCATAAACAACTTTACTATATAAAGTAGGCTTTGAAATGAAAGAGAAATGCCGCCTGATAGAGCAAGGATTTCCAGTGGGTAGTTGCTACAGGTTATCCGAAAACCCTTGTAGGGGAGACCCTTGTGGTCTCCTGCAAAGTGGGAGGGGACAAGCCCTCTGATTAGTGCTTTTACCTATCGGAGTCCGATAAATCGGGCCTCCCCTACAGAGGGATTTTTTGGACAGGCTCTAAAGGGTCGGACTACAAATTTGTAATACAATATTTGGGTTAAAACCTGTGCCTTACATAGCTGAGTGGGATCAACAGAAGTGTCTAGAATGTGGGGCTTGTGAGGAGCTAATCGCTTGCCCTGGAGCGCCAGAATGTATCGGCTGCGGTTCCTGTGCCTTGGCCTGCCCTAATCAGGCGATACAAATGGTCGAAAGAGAAAGAGGGAAAGAGATAGCGGTCGAGGTGGATGGGAAAGGATTTTATGTTCCTGAGCAAATAACAGTCAAGCAGGCTCTAATCGAGCTGGGATATAAGCTCACCAAGCTCCCTGGTGAGCAGGGGTTGTTTGTTCCCTGCGAGGTCGGAGGCTGCTGGAGTTGTGCTATGGAAATTGACGGGGAGGTGAAGCCAAGCTGCATTACGCCGGTAAAAGAGGGGACAAGTATAAAGACAGAACTCCTGAAGGACTATCTGCCTAAAAGGCTGGTCCATGGCTTTATGGGACACCAGGTGGGCGGAGTGGGGACCCCTTGGTACTTAAAAGGCAGGGCTTTCATTGAGGTGGCTTGTTTTGCTGCCGGGTGCAACTTTCGCTGCCCTCAATGCCAAAACTGGACTACCACCTACCGAAGTAAGGGGCATCCGCTAACGCCAGAGGAAGCGGCTCAGATTATGACCAGGACACGGAGGAGATTTGACGTTCATAGGATGGCTATCTCTGGCGGTGAGTGTACCTTGAATAGAAGGTGGCTGGTTCAATATATAAAGGAGCTTAAGCAGCTTAACCCGGATAGGGAAGCCCGCTTCCACGTGGATACTAATGGCTCTTTGCTCAGCGGAGATTATATCGGCGAGCTAGTGGAAGCAGGGATAACTGATATAGGGATCGACCTTAAGAGCCTGGAAACGGAGACTTTTATGAGGATAACCGGTCTTACCGAAAGGGGGTTAGCTGAAAGGTATAAACAAACCGCCTGGCAGGCAGTGGAGTATATCTCCAATAATTACCCTCAGGTCTTCTTGGGGATAGGCATCCCTTTTAACAAAGAGCTCATCTCCATAGAAGAGGTGCAACGACTGGGGGAAAAGATTTGCCATATTGACCCCTCGATGCAGGTCTGCGTCTTAGATTACCGTCCCGAATTCAGGAGGAAGCATCTCACTAGACCAAGCTATGAAGAGATGCTCCAGGTTCATAGAGCTTTAAGGGATGTTGGACTCAAAACAGTGATTTGCCAGGCACCAAGGGGACATATAGGTCCA
>CAYWDP010000155.1:0-4053 GCA_964457045.1 uncultured Dehalococcoidia bacterium | reverse complement strand
GGTCGAAGGGAGGCTACAGTGGCAGAGTTAAAAGATAGTTATGATGCTGTGGTGATTGGGGCCGGGATAGGCGGACTGGCCTGTGGAGCCCTTCTGGCTAAGAACAGGCGAAGCGTTTTGGTAGCTGAGCAAAGCTCCCAGCCCGGGGGATGCTGCGCTTCCTTTGAGCACGGGGGTTATCTTTTTGATAAAGGCATATGTTACCTCATGGGGTGTGAGCCAGGGGGGGCTATCCATGAAATACTGGAGGAGCTGGAGCTGAGACAAAAGATTGAACTGGTCAAGATGGAGCCGGCGATCAGAATAATTGGCAGCGACTATGACCTGAGGATAAGCTCGGCGGAAAGTTTCGAAGACAGGCTAATAAAACTCTTTCCTATGGAGGCCATGGCTATCCGAAGATTTGTAGCTGAGTGCAGGGCGACGACTACTAAAATTGAAAGGTTCTCCAAGAAATCCCTCGATTTGATGAGCATGTGGCAAAAGACGGCCTTCGTAATCACCTTCCTTTTGAGATACCGCAGGATGATGAAATACATGAGGAAATCCTGGCAAGAGGTGGTGGACAGCTTCTTCAAGGATGCAAAGCTGAGAGCAATTGTCCTCTCTAGTAGTCCCTGTGGTGGCCCCGGGGCAATGGCGCTGGTGATGACGGTCTTGAGCAATATGGACGGTTTCTATTACCCCAAGGGTGGACTACAGGCTCTGGCAGACCTCTTAAGTGCTGGACTAAGGAAGTATGATGGCGATTTGGCTCTGGATACGATGGTCAACAAGATCGTCATCGAGGGCAACAGAGCTGCTGGTGTGGAGTTAAGCGATGGAAGGCGAGTCAAGGCACGCTATGTGGTCTCTAATGTTGATGCCAGGCAGACCTTTCTTAAGCTGGTAGGTGAGGAGCGTCTGCCGCTCAAGTTTAGGAGAGAACTGGATGAGTCGCCGCCATCCCCCTCCGCTTTCATTGTCTCTTTGGGGGTAGGATTGAATCTGAAGGCAATGGGGTTTGAGGAGACGTACATTATCTACAATCCCGGTAATGACATAGGTGAACTCTTTGGCACTGACCCTGAGAAGTGCATAGTGAGCATCAACATACATTCAATTATCGACCCTTCACAGGCTCCAGATAGTACCACCGCTGTTCAGTTAATGGCTATGCTGCCCTACGATATGGTGAAGGACTGGGGGGCAGCGGAGGAGGCTATAGCCGACAAGCTCATCGCCTCGGCAGAGAAGGTTATCCCCAGGCTCTCAGAGCACATCATCTGTAGGCATATCATCAGTCCTTTAACCTTTGAGCAGTGTACATTAAATAGCCAAGGGGCGACTACAGGCTGGCAGCTTACTCCAGGAAGCAAGATAAGGAGCCAAAAGACACCCATTAAGAACCTCTACCAGGCTGGTCACTGGACCTTCCCCAGTGGAGGAGTGTCTCAAGTGGTCACATCAGGGAGGAATGCAGCCCAACTTGTTCTCAGGGGGAAATAAAGCTCAAAGTGGAGTGAAGGCCTATGCCGGTTTACGAGTATCGGTGTAATGACTGCCGCCGTAGAATATCCTTGTATATAAGAGGTCTCTCTGAGAGCCCCGAACCTGTATGCACTAATTGCGGCGGCAAGAATTTGACTCGTCTTTTCTCTACCTTTGCCCGTCTTAAGACAGATAAGGATGTTTATGAGAATATCCTCTCTGACTCCGACTTAGTCAAAGGGATGATGGCCAATGACCCTCGTGCCCTGGTGGAGTGGTCACGAAGAATGGAGGGGACGGAGGGAGAGAAAAGCCCCGAATATGAAGAAATGATGGAGAGGATGGAGAGGGGGGAGAGATGGGAGAAAGTAGTCGGTGACATGCAGGAAAGGGAATTAGCCTCCTCTGAGACCCCCGAGCTAGAGGAATAGACTATCATGCCCATTTACGAGTTTCGTTGCAATTCTTGCCAGCAAAAGACAAGTCTCTTGGTAAAGAGCATCGGTGAGCCTCTGTCTCCTGTTTGTCCTGCTTGTGGTGGTCAGGAGTTAACTCGCCTTATCTCCAGCTTTGCCTATCATAAGTCGCTGAGCACCATTTATGAGGAGTCGGGCGAGCCCAATAGGGCTGGACCGGATTACTATAAAGACCCCCGCAATATTGGTCGGTGGACAGAGAAGAGGTTTAAGGAAATGGGGATGGAGATGCCCTCACAGGTTCAGGAGATGATCCAGGCTGCCCGTGAGGGGGAGTTGCCTCAGCCGGTGAAGGATCTTCAGCCCGGGTTAACTGAGGTATAGTGCTGCGACTTATTGATGCTAACCTTGATCGCTTGGGAGAAGGGCTGAGGGTGCTGGAAGATGTGGCCCGTTTCCTCCTCAACGACGCTGAGCTTTGCCAGCAACTGAAAACCCTGCGTCATAGGTTAGTAGAGAATATTCACCCCCTGGAGCAACAGCTCCTTGCTGCTCGAAGGGTTGGGGAGGATGTGGGCGCCTTCAAGAGGCTGCCCGGGGAGGCGAAGCACAAAGACCTCCCTGCTCTGGTAATAGCCAACGCTAGAAGGGTTCAGGAATCGCTGAGGGTTTTAGAAGAGTTTGCCAGGCTTTCCGATACCCCCTTGGCGATAAAGCCAACAGAATTCGAGCATCTCCGCTTTGAAGTCTATCAGTTGGAGCAAAAGCTTCTCTCCAAATTACTCCGGCAGGGCAAATTGAGCCGATTGACCGGGCTTTATCTTGTCCTGGATACTCAAGCCTTGGGGGGTCGCCATGAGGTGGAGGTAGCCGTCCAGGCGATTCGGGGAGGGGCAAAGGTAATTCAACTGCGCGATAAGCAGTACAGCAAAGCAAAACTGCTGGAGGTAGCTCAAAAGCTGAAGAAGGTCTGTGCTGAGAAAGAAGTGTTGTTTATCATCAATGATTATCTTGATATAGCTCTGGCTTCTGGGGCTGATGGGCTTCATCTGGGGCAAGAGGACTTGCCGCTGTCAGAGGCGCGTCGGCTTCTCCCAATGGATAAGCTTGTCGGCTGCTCCACCACTTCCTTATCCCAGGCTGTTCGAGCTCAATCCGGAGGCGCTGATTATATTGCAGTAGGGTCTATCTATCCTACACTATCAAAGGAGAACTTTAAGCTAGCTGGACTCGACACACTGCGGAGGATTAGAGAAAAGGTGTCATTACCTTTAATAGCTATTGGGGGTATCGACCAGACCAATATAGAGGAGGTGATGAAAGCAGGAGCCAGAGGGGTGGCGGTGATCGGTGCTGTCTTGGGGGCGGAGGATGTAGAGGGGGCAACCCGAAAGTTAGCAGCCACAATAGAACAATTTAGCTCAATAGGGGGGTCTGAAGGTGGAGAAAGCAACCTCTGATATAGAGGCAATCGCTCAGAAGATTCGATCAAGTTTTGCAGCTAAAGACATGGCTCGGGAGAAGGCGCTAAGGCTCTGCCGGGAAGCAACTCGTTATAGCGCTAATGCTATCCGTGCTATCCATCGCAGTGAGTTTGACCAGACTCGTTCTTCCTTAGATGAGGCTTATCACCTCCTCCAGGAGGTGGCTAAAACCCTGGCTAAGCACGGCGAACTCCTTCATGCCGGCTTTGTTCATGATGCCCAGAAGGAGTATGCTGAAGGCTGCGTCACCCTAGCGCTAGCCTTAAACGATGCTCTACCTATGCCTGAGGCGCTGGGCGTTGGCTATGCGGCCTATCTTCATGGGCTGGGTGAGGCGGTGGGAGAGATGCGTCGCTATATTCTGGATACTATAAGAAAGGGCGACCTTTCCCGCTGTGAAGAGCTTCTGTCCAATATGGATGACATCTATGGTGTCTTGGTAACCATGGATTTTCCGGATGCCTTGACCTACGGCTTAAGAAGAACAACCGATGTAGTTCGAGGCATTCTAGAAAAGACGCGTGGAGACCTGACCTTAGCCATCGGGCAAAGGGACTTAGAGCGGAAGCTAGAGCATTTCAAGTAGCGCCAGGCTTATGAAGGTATTTAGTTGTCATTGCGACCCCGATTTATCGGGGGAAGCAATCCCGGCAGGGAGGGGGAAAATGATGAGATTGCTTCGC
>CAYWDP010000154.1:0-4064 GCA_964457045.1 uncultured Dehalococcoidia bacterium | reverse complement strand
CCCCCTCACCATGCAGGGGATCCTTCTCTCAATATCCACCGGTGATTCGCTGGACCTCAGGTACACGTCGTTCCGCGACATGTTCTTGATGTGGCTGAACCACAGGTCGAGGATCCTATCCTCAATCTCCGTCTTCCCCTTCTCCCAGTTCTCGCAATTGCCATCCAGATCATAAGGGGCAGGAAACTGGAACTTGGACACATGTCTGCCCGGTATATCGACAAGAGTCGGGTCGTACAGGGTCTCACAGGTAGCATGACCTCCTATCAGGTCCAGTCTGCCTTCTCGGACGCCCGTGTAAAATTTCATCACGTCATCTTCATTCTCAAAGCCCATTATATTCATCAGGGACTCATTGATCCGGATGTCACCTACCACATCATACTCCACGGGCTTCGGGGTGGCAATGTGCAGAGTCCAAAGGCTCCACTTGTCCCACTTCCAGGTCTTGCAGCGCTCAGCCAGACTGGCAGGAATCTTGTCCTCCCCTACCAGCTTGATAAAGGTGGTATGCGGGTCAAGGCTGGAGGCCACCACCTTGGCCTTTACCTTTGTCCCGTCGAAGAGTTCCACTCCGCTTACCTCGCCGTTATCCACATTGATCTTAACCACCTCGCCGTTCTCCAGGATCGTCCCGCCATTGGCTATGATCTCTTTGCCAAACACACCAGCCAGCTTGTGGGAGCCGCCGTAGCACTGGTATTTGTGCATGCTCCGCGTTATCATCAGGGGAAAGAGGAAGGCCAGTCCCGTCTCCGTGGGGTCCAACCCCCACATGCAGGCGACGTAGAGAAATACTGCCCTTACCTTCGGATGCTTAAAGGTCTCGGTGACGATTTGGTAGGGGGTCTTCTCCATCATCTCCATGAGCTCCTTGCCCAGCTCCGTCCTTTGCATCTTCACTGCCAGCTCCACCGCTGGCAACGGTGGCACGTAGGTGCCCGGGGCCAGTAGCTCATCCATCATCTTGTTCAGGCGCCTTATCCAACCGAAAAACGTGGTGGCATCTTCCTGAGACCACTTTACTATCGAGTCATAGGTGTCTTCTGCCATACGGTGAAGGAGTATTGAACTTTTGTCCTTGAAGATCATCCCCGCCTGCGCATTAGGGCCGATCCACAGCAGTCCCCTCTTGTCCAGGTCGAAGTCTTTGAAGGGCGGCATATACTCCACCATCATATGGTAGGTGGCATGGGTATTGGCGTAGTGGCAGGGGTAGAGGACCTCCTCGGTTGCCAGCCCACCGCCTATTTCGCCTCTTCTCTCCAGGAGAATAACCTTCAAGCCTGCCTTGGCCAGATAGGCTGAGGTGATCAAACCATTGTGCCCGCCGCCGATCACTGCCACATCACATTCAAGCTCGTTGGGCATCACCGAATGACAAAAGGTGCCTGTATTCTCATATGGGAACCGTGTCTGCATCAGATTGCCTCCTTCTTTGAAGAGTGCCCCGCCATCGCCGTGAGCCAGTTGCCGACCTCACACCTCAAGGGTCTTTACCTCCCGCTCCGAGACGTAGTAGGGCGACGGACGCCACCAGCCACCCGGCTTCAGGTCCAGGTCTTCGATCAGGATGTGCATCAGGTTGTAAGGCACTGCCATTAGCGCCAGCCCACCAGGATGGGAGGTCTGACCGCACAGATATAGCTTGTGGATAGGCGTTCTGTATCTCCCCAGCTCAGGCAGCGGCCTGTTGTTATACCACTGGTCTTCGCAAACCCTGATTCCTTCCCAGTTCCCGCCAACGAACCCCATGTTCCTGAAAGAGGAATCGTAGGGCGATAAGGGGAACTTGGCCACGATGTTGTCGTCATTCATATTGGTACAATAGTCCCGGAAGTGCTGCAGCATCAAATCCACTATCTCGTCCTTGGCCTTATTGCAAGCCTCCGGCCCGTCCCTGTGGTATTCGGGGGGCGGGACAACGATGTAGTTGTAAAGGATATGGTAGCCCGGAGGACACCTGGTCGGGTCATAGACACTCTGGCGTACACTGCGGATAATCATTTCATCTTTCTTATTCGGGTGTCTGCGCTCCACGTTAACCGCATTCCTCTGATTGATTAACACGTCCATACGGTCTACAGGCCAAACAACCGAACAGGCGGGATACTTGTCCATATATTCGCCCGCCTTGCCCTTGAAGCGCGGCAATTCCTTCACAATCATGTCAAGCTTGAACAGACTGCCGCCGTTGAGGTTAATGTCCTTTGCCCGCTGCAGAAAACCCCTGTCCAGGTGCTTGGCGGCAATGAGCTCGAGGAAGGTCTTCTTTACATGAGCGTTGCTGATCACCGCCCTGTCGGCATATATCACCTTGTTGGCCGGTGGCGCGGTGTCAGCCAGCCTCACTCCCTTGGCCTCACCGTCCTCCACTATGATCTCCTCCACCTTAGAGTTGGTCAGAATGGTAGCCCCATGGGCAAGGGCGCAGCGCATGGTGGCATGGGCATAGGAGTGGAACCCACCCAGTGGCGACCCCGAGGCGTACATGATGAGAAAGGTGTCAGCCAGGCCAACAATACCCATACCTTTGGAAACGAAGTCAGGACCGCTGTCCCAGCCAGCTATGCAAATCCCTACCTTCTGCGCCTCTTCTTTAACCAGCAGGTTGGTAATGTCCAGGGTGGACATATCAAGCCAGCTATCGTCATATACCAGGCTAATCAGCGGCAGCTTCTTTATCGCCTTCACCCAGGGCAGGTCCTTTGGCTCATGGCTATACCCTTCCGGCAGTGGCGGCGTCCAGAAGATGGACCTGAGGAACTCCACACACTCGGGCGAGTCCATTATCTCGTATATGGCCTGAGTTTGTCCTGCCACATCCTCCCCCCACATCAGCATGGATTCCCTCACTGCCTCCTTATCCCACCTGCCTGCGGCGGTAATCCTCTGGCAGTCGTGGCTTACTGCGGTACCCCACACCTTGGCCGGGACCATTCTCAGCCCGTACTTCCACAGCTCAAGCTGGTCCCAGGCGGGTGATGCACCGGCATAGTTGTAGGAGGCGTGGGGCTCGATTCTGAAGCCAGGGACAGGCTCGATGGTCTCGCAGCCGCCACCAACCTCGAGCCTAGCCTCACAAAGGCATACCTTGACGCCGCATTTGGCCAGATAGGCAGCTATCCCCAGCCCATTGGGGCCACCACCAATGATGACTACATCATACCTCTCTTTGGTGCTCATACCCCCTCCTTGCCTTTAATGAGGCTGTTTAATATTGATTTTAGCTTCAATTTTAGGTATTTTAATAGCCTTCACCCCCAAATTTTTGTAGTTGCCTGATTTATCGGAGCTTTAAGCGGGTCTAAAGACCCGCACTACATTTTTAAATAGCCTACCTAGTAGTCAACCACTATCACAAAAGGTCAATTGGGTTGAATTCTACCCCCCACCAATAGCCAGCAGGATTAAGAGCTCATCATTGTCTTCTAGCGGGTTAGCCAATTCATCGACCAGAATCCTCTCACCATTGACATAGAACTGAACCTGAGGCAGCAAGTTGCCCTGCTTATCATATAACCATTGCCTGATGTCCGGGAATTGAACCTCCAGGTTATGAAGACACTCCGCAGCACTATGTCCGGTCACCTCCACCACCTCTTGCCCATTGGTAAACTTACGCAGTAGCGAAGAGACTCTTACCTTGACACTCATCCCTCAACCCCAACAGCGGAATGACAATATGACTTGCACCCCTGGCAATTCGGGGTCTTTCTCTATCTTGATCTGACTAAATCTTGGGCTGAGCCCATCATAAATCAAAGGTCTATTGGTAAGCAACTCCCCAATGCCTACCGAGATATTTTATCACTTCAGCAACCGGAACACACCCGACAACTGCTGGGGTCACTCCAATCACAAGGATCTTGCCAGGCGGTCTCAATAAAGCTTGGCAGCCAGATCAGACAGCCCCAGGCTATTCAGCTTCTCTTTTAATGGACGACCGTTGGCGTCCAGCCCCCTCGCCTTGTAGTAATCTTTTAGCATTAGCTCTACATTGGGCACGGAGCCAGCAGCGCCGCCCTCAGTGTGAGGCGTCATGATTCGCTTCGGCATTCGAT
>CAYWDP010000153.1:0-4166 GCA_964457045.1 uncultured Dehalococcoidia bacterium | reverse complement strand
GCCAGCCGTTTTTCGTGGTAGCGCAGGAGCCGATCGATAGCCTTAGTTGCGCTTGCTATGGAATGATAGACAGGCAACCCTGCCTCGTAGCATTTCCGCTGGTAATTGGAGACCGCATGCCAGCTTTCACCAGAGGCAAGATAATGCACTATTACTGCCATTGGCTTACTTGACTTGGTACAAACCTTGATTATATTGTCCAGTTGAGCATCAAATATAGCGCAAGCAAGAGACAGGCTAACCATAATGCCGCGCAAAGGTACCTGAAATAGGAGCAGGTCAATCCCTTCCCAAGCAGACAGTTTCCTGAGGATGCTAAGATAGGCTTCATTACTGGACACGAGAGGCGGAAAGTCAATCGGATTGCCCAGAATTGTTCCGGCATCATTGCCAACAGCACTCCTCAACTCCTGCTTGATTTCCTCAGGTAGCGGTGGAAGGACGAAGCCAGCAGCAGCGCACTCGTCAGTAGCCAAAACCGTAGCCCCCCCACCGACTCCAAGAATACCGGCTCTCCTTCCTTGTGGAACAAGCATGTAGAGGAAGGTGACCATCATATCAACCAGCTCATCCAAGCTGTAAACACGAATTGCACCAGCCTGCGACAGGAGAGTGTCCCAAACCTCGTTGGACCCGGCTAGCGAGCCAGTGTGGGAAGCCGCCGCCCCCACTCCAGCCTGAGTATAACCCCCTTTGAGAACTGCAACCGGCTTTACGGCTGAAAGCTTCTTTAGTGCCTGATAAAATCGGTGACCGTCTTTCACTCCTTCAATATAAGCAGCCACTATATCGGTCTCAGTATCCTGGATGAAGTACTCCAGCAACTCGCTTTCGTCAATGTCACAGGCATTTCCGTAAGAGACGACCTTACTGAAGCGAACGCCCCTCTCGGCAGCGGCTCGCACCAAGTAAAGCGTGTTGCCACCGCTCTGGCAGATAAGGGCCACACGCCCACTCTCCTTGGGAAAATCAGAGGCAAAGGATAGACCTGCCTTGGGAGAATATACCCCCATGCAGTTAGGACCGATTATTCGCACCCCAGTGACCTGGGCCAAGCGGCGAATCTCTTCTTCTAACTTCTGACCTTGGTCTCTCCCAGTTTCAGAGAAGCCGGCGGTAAAGAGGCAGACCACCTTTACCCCTTTAGCAGCGCAATCCTTGATCAACTGGGGCACGTGGGGAGCTGGTATACAGGAGATAAGATAGTCGACTGGCTCCGGGACATCCTTGATGTTAGCGTAGACTCTTAGGCCGGCGATCTCTCCGCCTCTAGGGTTGAGAGGATAGACTTTACCCTTGAACCCGTACTCCAGGACGGTGTCTAGGAACAACTGCCCTGTATTGAACTGCCCCGCACCGGCTGGAGCGACGCCAGCAATAGCTATTGAAGTAGGGTTTAAGATCTGCTCTAAAGCTTTGTTCTTATTCACTATTCGGTTCCTAAAGACTATACCGACCTGCGGCGACAGAGCTCGAGAAGTGAGCCAGCTAGCACGGAGTTAGCCTTTAGTCCTCTCTTGCTGCCGCCTGACGTTTTTCGTGGTAGCGCAAGAACCGGTCAATGGCCTTGGCTGCGCCCGCCATGGAGTGATAGACGGGCATGCCTGCCTCACTGCAATCTCGCTGCAAATCCAGGGCCTTTTGCCAGTCCCAGTTGGTGATGAGGAATTGCAGTACCAATGCCAGAGGCTTGTCCACCTCGCCATAGACCTTGGTAATAAAGTTACGGAAAAGGTCAATCTCCGTTTCAAAGGCAGATGCGGAAAACCATGCGGCCTGGCCGAAACCGGCATGAACAAGCGCAAAATCGATCCATTCATCTTCCCCATAGGTAAGCAACCTCTTGACAAGGTCATAAAAGCCTTGACCGTATCCGACCATAGAAAGGTCGATGGGATTCTTCAGAATCATTCCGGCAGTATTGCCGAAAAGACCGGCAAGCTCTTCTTTGAGCTCTTGAGGTAGCGTTGGTATGGTAAAGCCAGCGGTGGTCAACTCATCGGTAGCCAGGACGCTGGCTCCGCCACCACCTCCAAATACGCCCACCCTTCTGCCCCGGGGGAGAGGCAGGAGTGAAAAGGTGACCAGCACATCTACCATCTCCTCCAGGCTGTAAATACGAATTGCCCCGGCTTGCTGTAGCAGCCTATCCCACACCTCACCGGAGCCAGCTAGAGAGCCAGTGTGCGAAGCAGCTATTTCCCCACCAGCTTGAGTGTAACCCCCCTTGAGGACTAGCACTGGCTTCACCTTCGACAGCTCCCTCAGAACCCGATAGAACCGCGATCCATCCTTTACACCTTCGATATAGACGGCCACTACCTCAGTGTCCGCATCCTGGCCCAAGTATTCAAGCAGGTCGCTTTCGTCAATGTTACAGGCGTTCCCATAGGAGATGGCCTTGCTGAAATGAACACCCCTCTGGGCAGAAGCCCGAATTAAGTAGGAGGTATTACCGCCGCTTTGACCAACAAGAGCCACCCGGCCGACCTCCCTGGGGAAATCGGAGGCAAAGGATAGTCCTACTTTAGGAGAGTACAAACCCAGGCAATTGGGGCCTATAACTCGCACTCCAGTAGTCTGGGCCAGACGGGAGATCTCCCTTTCCAATTGCTTGCCCTCTTCAGTCCCGCTTTCAGAGAAGCCAGCAGTGAATATGGAGATGGCCTTCACCCCCTTGGCTGCACAGTCCCTGATCAATTGGGGCACACCGGGAGCTGGTATGCAACAGATGACATAGTCAACCGGGCCCGGTATGTCTTTGACGTTGGCATACGCCCTCAAGCCCGACACCTCTGCACCTTTAGGATTAAGAGCGTAGACATTGCCCTTAAAGCCGGAAGCCAGCACACTATCAAGGAATAACTGCCCCGCCTTGCCTGGCGAAGCCCCGGCAACAGCTACCGAGGTGGGGTTGAAGATCGATTCTAAGTTTCCCTTTTTACTCATCGCAGCAAATATGAAATTCGCCTCTGGAAGAGGAGTTTGGAGGGATTTAGTTCTTCAGACACCTTTCGTTGCCGTGGGCCGCTTTTCGTGGTAGCGCAGGAACCGGTCGACAGCCTTAGCTGCGCTTGTTATGGAATGATAGACAGGCAGCCCCCCCTCCCAGTATTTCTGCTGTAGACCTAAGGCTCTTTGAAAATCCCAATTTGAGGCAATATGATGGAGCACCGCCACCATTGGCTTACCTGTCTCGTTATAAGTCTTGATAACGGCGTCAGCAAAAAGATCAGGCCAGATGCCGAAAGGAGAGCCTGGGTAGGGCCATCCAGAAGCACTTATAACATTTTGAGCTACCAATAGGTCGACCCCCTCATAGGTAGACAACCTCTGGATGACCTTATAAAGACCTTCGCCAGAGGCTAAAGGGGTGAGGTCCAGCGGGTTATTCAAAATCATTCCGGCATCACTTTTAAGAAAACTCCGCACCTCTTTATCGATTTCTTCTCGAATTTGCTGGGGTAATGATGATACGACAAAACCAGCGGTAGTGCACTCATCGGTAGCCAAGACACTGGCCCCGCCACCCCCTCCGAATATACCCACCCTCCTTCCTTTTGGGAGAGGCAGGAAGGAGAAGGTCACCACCATATCAACCAGCTCCTCTAAAGTGTAAACACGAATTGCCCCAGCCTGCTGTAGAAGACTATCCCACACTTCATCTGATCCGGCTAAAGCGCCGGTATGGGAAGCAGCTGCCCCCGCCCCAGCTTGGGTGTAACCAGCCTTGAGGACTATCACTGGCTTTGCTTTCGAGAGCCTCTTCAGGACTCGATAAAACCGCTGACCATCCTTCACCCCCTCAATATAGGCAGCCACTATCCCAGTCTCACTATCTTGGATAAAGTACTCCAGCAAGTCGCTTTCATCGATGTCGCAGGCATTTCCATAAGAGATGGCCTTGCTGAAGCGAACCCCCTTTTGGGCAGCGGCTCGAACCAAATAGATGGCGTTGCCACCACTTTGGCAGATAAGAGCCACTCGCCCACTCTCCTTAGGAAAGTCAGAAGCAAAGGATAATCCTACCTTAGGAGAATATACCCCTAAACAATTGGGGCCAAGAATTCGAAGTCCACCCGCCTGAGCCAAACGGCAGACCTCTATTTCCAATTGTTTACCCTCGCTGGTTCCGCTTTCAGAGAAACCAGCGGTATAAGGGGAGA
>CAYWDP010000152.1:0-4180 GCA_964457045.1 uncultured Dehalococcoidia bacterium | reverse complement strand
AGTCCCTTCAGCGATTAAATTAAATATAGGGCAGGGGCTCTGTCCCCTGTGGAAATGAGCGGGTGGCAGAGCACCCGCCCTATGAAAGGGCAGCAATCGCTATTTTCGGGTGGCATTTTGACTATCGACCGCTGGTAAGACTAGAATACATAATTGGAGGGCAAGTGGAGCATATTTGGGCACCCTGGAGGATGGAGTTCATAAAGATGGAAAAACCAAAGGGGTGCATTCTCTGCCAAAAGCCTGAGGAGAAGAGCGATGAGTCCAACCTTATCCTTTATCGAGGGGAGAAGAACTTCGTCATTCTAAATAGCTTCCCATACAACCCGGGGCACTTGATGGTAGCTCCATATCGCCATGTCCCTAGCTTGGAAGAACTGGCTGATGAAGAGCTATGGGAACACTTTGACATAGTGAGAAGGGGCACCAGGGCACTAAGAAAGGCTTTTAATCCTGCCGGCTTCAATATTGGTATAAACATAGGCAAGTCAGCGGGGGCAGGGATTAGTGACCATGTTCATACCCATATTGTGCCCCGATGGGATGGGGATACAAATTTTATGCCCCTTATATCTGCTACAAAGGTAGTGCCTGAGGCTTTAGCTTCAACCTATGAGAAATTAAAAGGGACAATATAGCTAGCCAGTTTCTCAAGCTCTTTTACACTAGGCCTGCAAAACGAGAATCCTTTTCGTGGAAAGCTGCCTTAGCTCCTTTTTCCCTTCTCTCGCGGAAGAAATTGAACTCATCAGGCTCATGACGCAGATTGGTAAACAGCGTGTGGGTGATATAGCCAAAAGTGAAGGCGTCGTTGAGTCCCATCCGGTCGTAGAATAGGTGACGGGTGGCTTTGCCTATAGCAATGCCATCCCGAGGGAGGAGACACAGAGCCTCAGCCAGCCTATCTACCTCTTCCTCCAGCTTATCTGGGGGCACTGCCCTGGTTACTAACCCTATATCCGCTGCCTCCTGGCCGGAGATCAGTTTCCCAGTAACGTAGAGATCGACAGCCCGCTTCAGACCTATCTGCATTACCAGATGACCAAAGGAGTGTTCACCACCCCCAGCAAACCCTATCCTTTGTCCAGGCCAGCCAATCTGGGCATCCTCAGCAGCTATGGTGAAGTCGCATGCGGTGGCTATCATTGCCCCAGCCTCGAGACAGTATCCATGCACCTGGGCTATGGTTAGCTTAGGGCAAAGGAAAATGTCCTTGTAACCTTCACAAATTCCATCCCTATCCATCTTCAATCTTATCCTCTGGCTGGGACGCCTCTCCCCAGCTTTTGTGCCAAACCCATAGACAAAACCTACCTTACTGAGGTCCTGCCCGGCGGAGAAAGCACGCCCTGCTCCTTTGAGGATGATCACCTTCACGTCATCATCATTCTCCGCTTCCTTAAATCCCTGCAGCAACTCGGCAAAGTCTTCCCCCACTGAGATAATGGTCAGGGTATTTAACTTCTCGGGCTTGTTTATGGTGATCTTGGCGACTTCTCCCTCTTTTTCATAGATGATGTACTTGTAGCTCAACTCTTCCTCCTTGGCAGAAAACTCACTTTAATACTATCACTCTCTTAATCTGCCTGTCAATTTAAGTTATATGAGGACGTTTAACAACCTTGCTTTTTGTCATTCTGAGCCCTATGGGCGAAGAATCTCCTTATAGACTCTTCGCTTCGCTCAGAGTGACACTCACTGTTATTAAACGCTCTCGTTATATGAGGTTGTTTATTAATTGTAGGGGACGAACTCCGTGTCGTCCCTTTACAATAGGGTGGACAGAGACGTCCACCCCTACGAGATGTTCATTGGTAAATAATCTCGTTATATAGCTACTTGAATATAAAGAGCCCATTGAGATATGATAGGGGCAAGAACATGCCATCTGCTATAGATGAATTTGAAGCTAAGGGGCAAGCGGCTAAGGCAGCTTCAAGAAAGCTGGCTCGCCTCTCTACTGAGGTCAAGAACCGGGCTCTGCTTAATATTGCTGAAAAGCTCTTGGAGAGGCAAGAGGAAATCCTCTCTGCCAATCGCCAGGACTATGAGGAGGCAAAGGCATCAGGGATGAGCCCGGCTATGCTAGACCGATTACTGCTGAACCAGAGTCGCCTGGCTGCCATGGCGCAGGATGTGAGGGCAGTGGCTGAGCTTCCCGACCCTGTGGGAGAGGTCTTCGAAATGCGCACCCTGCCCAATGGACTTCAGGTAGGTAAGAAGCGAGTGCCCTTGGGGGTGATTGGCACAGTCTACGAGAGTCGCCCTAACGTCACGGTGGATATCTCCACCCTCTGCCTTAAATCAGGCAATGCCGTTATCCTTCGTGGTGGTAAGGAAGCCATAAACTCCAATTTGGCCTTAGCCAAAGTGGTGCAGGAGGCTGCCTACCATGCTGGGGTGCCTGATGGGGCAGTTCAAATCATCGAGTCCACTGAGCGGGCTTTGGTCAATCATATGCTCAAAAGGGGCGACATTATAGACTTGCTCGTCCCTCGGGGAGGGGCAGAGCTTATTAAGTTTGTGGTTGATAACGCCACTATGCCAGTGGTGGCGGGAGGGGTTGGGGTTTGCCATACCTATGTTGACCAGAGTGCCGACCTGGATAAGGCAGTAGCCATTGCCTATAATGCCAAGGTTCAGCGTCCTACCGTATGCAATGCCCTAGATACTCTCCTCGTCCATGCCGATATTGCCCAGCGCTATTTGAGATTGATTGCTCAAGAGTGGGGGAAGGCTGGGGTGGAGATGCATTGTGACGAGACTGCTCTGCAAATCCTCAAGGATACTCCTTCCGTAAACCTTGTGCCCTGCTCTGAGCAGGACTGGGGGAAGGAATTTCTAGCCCTGATTGCTGCCATCAAGGTGGTGAATTCCCTTGATGAAGCTATCGAGCATATTGAGCGCTATGGTTCAGGACACTCTGAGGCTATTGTGACTGAGGATTATTCAGCAGCAATGCGCTTCCTTGATGAGGTTGATGCTGCCTGTGTCTATGTAAACGCCAGCACTCGCTTCACTGATGGAGGGCAGTTTGGACTGGGGGCGGAGGTGGGCATCAGCACCCAGAAGTTTCATGCTCGCGGACCGTTGGGGCTAAAGGAACTAACCAGCTATAAGTGGATCATCTTCGGTAGTGGGCAGATTCGCTCTTAGGTAAATTGGTAGATTCAATTCCTCCCCTTTCTCTTGCGTTCAACTTGATAAGCTGGTAAAATAGAGCAACAGAAATGCAGAGGTTTTCTGGCTAAGAACAAAGTCCTTATTTAGAGGATTGCAATCCTGCAAGCTTTTATAAGGGCTTGCAGGATTTTTGTTTTAAGAAAGGAGTTAAAAGGCTTGAAAGGGAAGATAAAGAGGCTTATCCGGGAACGAGGTTTCGGCTTCATCACTGCTGAAGATGGGGACGAGGTCTTCTTCCACCGCTCTGCTTTGGAGAACGAGGACTTTGATGCTCTGGAAGAGGGCACCAGTGTGGAGTTCAACTTGGAAAGAGGGCCTAAAGGTCCTCGGGCGATGAATGTAAGAGTGGTAAAAATCTAGTGAAATAAGGAGGCATCATGTTAACGGTGACAGCACTGGCTGCGGAGAAGCTTAGGGAAGCTATACAAGCTGGGACGACAGACCCTGAAGTAGCCATCAGGCTTGTTCCTTCCCCTTCGATGCCAAACCGGTTAGAAATGGCAATAGACAAAGAAATGGAAGGAGACCAAGTGGTGGAAAGCGAGGGGGTAAAGATTTTACTCATTAGCTCTGAACTAGCCCCAGCGCTGGAGGGGATGGTCATCGATTGCCAGGAAACGCCTCAAGGCGTGCGTTTCACTATATCGAAGCTTGCTCCTGGCACATAACACTGAAGCAATCCACTTGGCAAAGAAAAGCTTGGCAAGGCTCGGGTATTATGTTATCTTAGGCGTGATAAGGTCTATCTTTACCTTGACAGCTATTCTGGGTAGCAATTATACTTTCCAAGGAAACGGGCCATTAGCTCAGCAGGTTAGAGCGCAGTCCTGATAAGACTGAGGTCTCTGGTTCGAGTCCAGAATGGCCCACCATCGTGGACAAAAGGTAAAACTTTTGAGGCGACCTTCGCTCTGCTGTACTGACCAGAGTTAAGGTGCCGCGGGTAGCAACTGGGCCGGGCTATCTGCCTGGCCTATGCCACATTTTGGGGCCTGAC
>CAYWDP010000151.1:0-4199 GCA_964457045.1 uncultured Dehalococcoidia bacterium | reverse complement strand
GGATATTCAGGAGTTAGGGCTTAATCGTATAGTTGTTGCCTCATGCTCACCTACGCTGCACGAGCATACCTTTCGGCGAGCTTGCCAGGATGCAGGATTAAATCCCTATCTCTTTGAAATGGCAAATATTAGAGAGCACTGCTCTTGGGTAACCGAGGATAAGCAGCTAGCTACGGAGAAAGCCAAAGCGTTAGTAAGCGCTGCGGTAAGGCGAGTTTATTACCAAGAGCCACTAGAGATTAGGGAGGTTCCGGTTACCCCTAGTGTCATGGTTGTGGGTGGAGGCATTGCTGGCATTCAGGCTTCTCTAGAGATAGCTAATTCCGGACACAAGGTTTATCTGGTGGAGAGAGAGCCCAGCATTGGCGGGCACATGGCTCAGTTTGATAAAACCTTCCCCACCCTAGACTGTGCTAGCTGTATTTTCACTCCTCTGCTGAGCGCAGTAGGACAGCACTCCTATATTGAGCTAATGACCTATAGTGAAGTAGAAGAAGTTTCAGGCTATGTAGGTAATTTCAAGGCTAAAATCAGGAAGAAGGCAAGGTATGTTGATATTAGCAAATGTACCGGTTGTACCGATTGTGCCAATGTATGTCCTGTTGAATTACCTGCCGAGTTCGAGCTAGGAATGGCCCAGAGAAAAGCGATATATCGGCCTTTCCCTCAGGCTGTCCCTAGTGTTTTTTCTATCGATAAGCGAGGCTATCCACCGTGCCGGGTTGCCTGCCCCGCGGGGGTCAATGCTCAGGGCTATATCTCCCTTATTTCACAGGGCAAGTTCAAAGAAGCTATTGAGGTATTGAGGGAAACTATGCCCTTTCCCGGGGTCTGTGGGCGAGTCTGCACTCACCCCTGTGAAGTGGATTGCGAGAGAGGAAAGATTGATGAGCCTGTGGCCATCCGCTCTCTGAAACGCTTCATGGCTGACTATGAGCTTAAAACGGGGAGAGAAAAGGCAACCCCTATTGAAAAGACAAAGGAAGATAGGGTAGCTATTATTGGTGCTGGGCCGGCAGGCTTGACCTGTGCCTATGACCTAATTAGAGAAGGATATCCCGTTACTGTCTTTGGGGCTGCCCCACAAGCCGGTGGCTTACTACGCTACGGTATCCCTGAATATAGGCTGCCTAAGGAGGTAGTAGATAACGAGATAAGCTACATTGAAGAGCTGGGGGTGGAAATAAAGACAAACACCCCGGTGAAAAACCTAGAGGCTATATTCAATCAGGGATATAAAGCCATCTTTCTGGGCACTGGTGCTGGGATAAGCCAGAAAATGGGTATCCCCGGTGAAAATACCAAGGGGGTAATCCATGCCCTTGACTTCCTGAGGCAAGTGAACTTGGGAGTGAAGGTTGAACTTGGTGAGCGGGTGGCGGTTATTGGCGGTGGCAATGCTGCTGTAGATGCAGCTAGAGTGGCTAAACGCCTAGGGGCAAAGGAGGTATCGATTGTTTATCGTCGCTCCCGAGCCGAGATGCCAGCTGTTGCCACTGAGGTTAACGAAGCAGAGCGGGAAGGGGTAGAAATTCATTTCCTGGCAGTACCGGTTAGTGTCCTATCTGAAGATGATAAGCTAACTGGTATTCAATGCATTCGGATGGAGTTAGGGGAACCTGATGCCAGCGGTCGTCGGCGCCCGATACCTATTAAAGGCTCTGAGTTCAATATGGATGTTGATAATGTAATCATCGCCATTGGGCAGACAGTGGACAAGGCGATGCTACCCAAGGAGCTTGAATACACTGGCTGGGGAACCCTCTCCGTTGACCCTGTTACCTTGCAAACAAATATTGACGGCGTCTTTGCTGGTGGTGATGTGGTGGCTGGTCCGGCTGATATCATTGGCGCTATCGCTGCCGGAAAGGAAGCCGCCATTTCTATTGAGCGCTACCTTGAGGGAGCAGATCTAAAGGAGGGGAGACCGACTCCAGTTAAACAAGTAAAAGAAGTATCCAAGGAGGGTGTGGAAATAAAGGCAAGGAGCACTATGCCAGTTCTTGAACCAGAGAAACGGAAGGGCTTTGTCGAGGTTGAGCTTGGCTTTGATGAAAAAATGGCTATTGAGGAAGCCAAGCGTTGCTTGAACTGTGGAGTATGCTCGGAATGCCTGGAGTGCGTTAAGGCTTGTGAGCCTCAGGCAATCAATCATGAGATGGAAGATGAGATTATAGAGGTGGAAGTTGGCTCGATTATCATGGCGACGGGCTATGATACCTTTGACCCTTCGGTTATCAGTCAATATGGTTACGGGCGTTATGATAATGTTGTTACTGCCCTCCAGTTTGAGAGGATGTGTAATGCCTCTGGCCCTACAGGGGGCGAAATCATGCTCAAGGATGGTTCAGAACCCAAGAGCGTAGCCATTATTCACTGTGTAGGTAGCCGGGATAAAAACTATTACGAATATTGCTCTCGGGTATGTTGTATGTATTCCCTCAAGTATTCTCACCTGATAAAGGAAAAAACCGATGCCGAAGTATACCAAATGTATCTGGATATGCGCTGCTTTGGCGAAGGCTATGAGGAATTTTATGACCGTCTCTCAGAGGAAGGAGTTAATTTTATACGGGGGAAGGTAAACGAAGTTACCGACCGGACTATAAGTGATGAGGAGAAAGGAAAACTTATTGTCTCGTGTGAAGATACCTTGCTGGGCTCCCTAATAAGGGTGCCAGTTGATATGGTTATCCTGTCTACAGCTTTAACGCCTCGCTCAGATGCTGAGGATGTTGCCCGGTTATTTAATATTAGCCGCAGAGCCGATGGTTTCTTCCGAGAGAGGCATGTCAAGCTGGACCCAGTAGCTACTACGACTGAAGGGGTTTTTGTTGTCGGTTGTGCTCAGGCTCCCAAGGATATACCTGATACTATAGCTCAAGCTTCAGCAGCTGCGGCTCGGGTTCTGGCTATGATTAGCTGGGGAAAGGTAGAGATTGAGGCTGCCATCGCTGCTATTGATGAGGAGCTTTGCTCTGGCTGCCGGATTTGTAATCTTCTTTGCCCCTATAATGCTATCTCCTTTGATGAGGAAAAGGAGGTGAGCCAGATTAATGAAGCTCAGTGTAAGGGCTGTGGTGTGTGCGTAGCGGCTTGCCCTAGCGGTGCTCTCACTGCTAAGCACTTTACTGGTGAGCAGATTATGGCTGAGATCGAGGGGGTGTTGAGCTGAAACAGGCCTAAGGGAGGCAATATACCTTCCCACTGGTTTCATTAATTACCTCTTCAACTTGAGCTTGTTTTTCTTATTCGCCTCTTTGTAACCTCTTTACTAAATCTCCCTTGGAGTTATATACATTGACTTCAAGAGGCATCCTTCCCGGAAGCGAGTGGGTGGCACAGGCATGGCAGGGGTCATAGGCCCTAAATGCCATCTCAATCATATTGAGAATTCCATCGGGAACGTCGCCGTTCTTGATGAGTGATTTGGCTGCTTTCTCAATCGACATGTTAATGGCAGCCGAGTTATTCTGTGTGGCTACAATCAAATTAACTTTGGTGAGAATTCCCCTGTCATCAGTTTGGTAGTGATGAATAAGGGTTCCTCTTGGTGCTTCTACTATACCTACTCCCTCTTTCGGAGTTTCGGTAGGTAAATTTACTATGTCGGGGGAAGTAAGTTCAGGGTCATGGGCAAGCTCCAGCACCCGTTCAGCTGCGTAGAGCGCCTCAACAAGCCGAGCCCAGTGGAAAGCTAAAGTACTATGAACTGGTTTCCCACCCAATACTTCATACATTTTTTCATAGGCTTCCTGAGCTAATGGTGTTGCCATTCCATCAGATGCGTTCAGCCGAGCCAGCGGTGCAACCCTGAAAACACCACTCTCTTCCCCATCAACGAATCCCTTCCAGCCTATATTCTTGAGATATGAAAATCTTACATAAGTCCAGGGCTCAACATGTTCTCTGATGTGGTCAAGGTATTCCTGAGCCTTAAACTTGGCAAACTCCTTACCATTCGGGTCGACCACTCTTATCTTGCCATCGTAGAAGTTTACCTTATTATTCTCGTCCACTTGTCCCATATAATAAGTCCTGTGCTTGTAGATATCCCCAACAATAAGGTCAACATAATCTTTATTTTTCAGCACTACATCATCAAAAAGCCCGAGGGCAACCTTACAGAACTCCACCCCGTATTCCCCTGCCTCTATAATAGTCTTCCTCTCGTCCTCGTTAATCGCTTTTGATACGCC
>CAYWDP010000150.1:0-4229 GCA_964457045.1 uncultured Dehalococcoidia bacterium | reverse complement strand
TGGAGCGGAAGATGGGATTTGAACCCACGACTTCCTCCTTGGCAAGGAGGCGTTCTACCGCTGAACTACTTCCGCGACTCAACGCCCTACCTAATATGGACCTCCAGTCCCGCTCCCAAACGCCACCTCCTATTTTACAGCCTTTAGTCAACGTCTTCAACACCTCGTTTCTCTCGTTTCTGGCAAGAATCTGGGGGCAAATAGAGGCCTTTTACTAAGTCTTCTACCTGCTGAACTTGTTTGTAGAGGTTGCTACAGAGGTGAAGATAAGGTAAACTCTGGGGCAGAGGGCAAGCCTGGGAAACATTTTTCCCTTATCATGAGGAGGTGAGAAATGAGACGGGAGGAAAGTGCCTATATAGCTTTTGGACAATATTGGCTACAGGCAAGACATCAAGAGACCACGCGGCTATGGCTGACAAACATCATTGCCATTGTATTTGCAGCATTGCTGGCCTTAGTAGCATGGAAAGGCTTAATCTACTGGTACATAGCTGCCTTCGGGTTGGCGTTGGCGCTTTTCGGTCTCTTTACGAACCATGCGCTAAGAGTGCTCTCTGTCCGCTATTCCAGAGTCGCCAGCACGCTGATGGACTTTGAGCTCGGCCTGGGGGATTACCGAAGGTTCATCGAAGGAGAGGAGAAGCCTGGCATGAAGGCAGCTTGGGAAAACCTATGGAGCCTTCACATAGCCTTTGTTCTGTTTTACTGCTTTGCTGTAGCTGGTTGGGCAGCCCTTCTTACTATGGCGCGAAACGTTACAGTAGTTGCTAACTGGCCTGCCATCATCACTTTCTGCTTGGTGCTCCCTGCACTGCTAGGTTTCTACTGGCTTTTCTTATGGCGTCGTGAAAAAGAAGCAGAGACCCAACCTCTAGCTTTGCCAAGGCGATCGAGGGAGAAAAGGAAACCCCTAAGGGAAGACCCAAAACTCTGACCTTTTGAGCAGAAACAGAACATAAGTGCAGTTAGGAGAGGAAAGGCGGAGGAAAAGGCTGCTTTACAAGAGGGTTTGGATCAACTTGGGACTAGGCCAAAGGCCCCTACAGCTAGAGAGTGCTTACCGCAGGTGGCATCACCCATGCTCAGCTTCCAACACTTTCTCCTTTTCTGGGATTCGGAAGGGCTTCTCTTTTGACTCTTGCATCAATTCCTTAAGGTCGCCGCTCAGTGGGTATGTACCAAGCTCAAGTCCACAGCTAACAACAAACTCTAAAAACTTCCGCATAAGGTCTTTGATGCCTTGTTCAAACTCCCGGAGTGCATCCGCTGTTACGTAGCGCTCCTCTTTAGAGACCTGTCTCATAAGGTCTTTGATACCCTGTTCCCACTCACGCACTACATCCCTCAGTACATAGCGCTCGTCTTTAGAAACCTGCTTTATTTGGTTATCAATCAAGAAATTGATAAAGTCTGCTTGGCTCATATCACCACGATTGTCATCGATTTTCTTAACCAGCCCAGCGGGCATAATTAGCATCCTTTGTTCAGACATTTATCACACCCCTTGAATGAATTTCTACTTAGGAAGGCTGAAAAATCAACTTTGCTCCCTCCAGTCAAGTCTCCAGTCAAGCATTTCCAGCAGGTTTTCAATCGTTTTCAGTAGCCTGAGACCTCTTTTATTCACCTTGTATGTGGTGACCGGGTTTCCCACTTTCATTATCTCTATAAATCCGTGCTGGGTGAGAAACTCGAGGTACCGCTGTAACTGTCGGTAACTCATGTTGGCACTATACATGATCTCAGTCTTACCTGCTCGACCCAGTCTCAAAATGTCAGCCATTACCTCGATATTTGATCTCCTATTATTCATCCCTTCTGTTTTGCCCCCACTGCCTACTATTAGCCAAAAGGACTAGCCGATTTGAGACATGCCATCAAGGTCGCATATGCTGCCTTGAAGTGAGCCAAATCGGCACCATCTGCTTGCCGATCCCAGATATATGCCTGACAGGGTGTCCCCGGGCAACGGCATGACCTCCAGTGGCTGTGCGCCTATCATGCCCCCGAGACCAGCGTAGGAACTGTCCTCCTTTCGTAGTTGCCAATAGGATTCGTTTTCCTCGAGTGCATAGTTCTCTCCCATCACTAACTCAAAGGCAATATCCTTAATCCGGGGCAAGCCAAGCTCATCACTGACTATTACTGCTTCGCTTGCATTGTCAAAGGCGAATCTAACAATCATTCTTGTGCACTTCTTGAGCCTAGCTTCCAGACCTTTTCTGTAGAAGATACTTTGACACATTCTTTCCCCCTTGGGAAGTGATTATGTTCTAGGACAAATGTTCTAGAAATTCCTTGCTCCAAGGGTGTTCTGTGTTGCTGTGGGTCGCTCTGATTGGCTTTTGAGGGCAGGTTTGCCAGACCGATGGCAACCTTCCAAAAGGATTGACAAGTCCGAAGGCGCAGGATGCTCTGAGGCAACAACGACCCCATTCTGATAAGTAAGTCAGGATTGGAGGGCAATCATGAGGAAGGTAGCCCTTTTGACATTGGTTCTTGTCCTGGCAGCCTCGGTGGCTGCTTGCGCTGGGGGCGAAGAGGCCGATGAGACTCCCCCCAGTCATTTCTGCGGTCTCAGCCACAGACATAACTCAAACAAGTGCAATTATCACCTGGACAACCGATGAGCCAGCTACGAGCCAGGTGGAATATGGTCTAACTGTAAGCTATGGGTCAATTACTCCCTTAGATGGGAGGTGAGTGACCGGCCATAGCCTAACCCTCAGTGGGCTTGCTGCTAGCACTGCCTATCACTACAGGGTAAAGTCTAGGGATCCCTCAGGGAGTGAAGCAGTATCAGGAGACCAGACCTTTACCACCCTGATGGCTGAGGAAGTGGTCACTTTCGCTGATGCCAACCTCGAGGCAGCGATACGAGAAGCTATCAATAAGCCTGAGGGTGATATTTATGTCTCCGACCTTGAAGGGTTGACTTCTCTCGATGCCTCAGAGAGGAACATCTCCGACATTACTGGGCTAGAGTACTGCATCAATCTGACAACGCTGCGACTTGACGTTAACTACCAGATAGCTGACATCACTCCCCTGGTAGACAATGTGGGGCTTTCAGGAGGGGATGAGGTTAACCTTCGGGGCAATCCTCTGAATGCCGACTCATTGAACGTTCTCATCCCGCAGCTTGAGGCGAGAGGGGTGACTGTGCTGTATGATGCTCCTTAGCTCGCTTCGCAGCAGGCATTCCAGCCTATTTCGTCCGCAGGAGGGCGGGGGAGTAGTTGTAGGCTAGTAATGATCTATGAAGCTTAATAGGAGATTGTTGAAGTAGCCTCTGTTTTGCACATGAGGAGCATGACCATACCCTGGGAGAACCTCTAGCTGTGCATCGGGTATCCTTTGCTTCGCCTTGAGGGCTCCGCTAAGAGGATAGTAGGGATCATAGCGGTTCCAAACAATCAGTGTAGGTACCCTGAGGCAAGACAGCTTCTCCAGGCACAGCCAGTCCTTGTCTTCTCCATCCTTCCATAAGAACCTAGGAAAGGGTTGTCGACGCCTTAGAACCTTGCGCATGACCCAGGCTGAAGTGCATAGCAGGATTCCCCAAGGGCTCAATCTGCTGAATCCCGCCGTATCGATAAGAACCAGTTTGCGAACCATTTCTGGGTGACGAAGGGCAATCTCCAAAGATATCCGTCCCCCTAGTGAGTGCCCCACCAGGACTTGTGAACGCAAACCGAGTTCATGAATGAATGCCAGGGTAGATTCGACGAAATCTGACAAGTAGTAGCCGTTGCTATTGCCGTCGCTTAGACCATAGCCTATGAGGTCAGGGGCATAAAGGCTGTACGACTCAGAGAGAGCTACCATGGTTTCTGCCCAGTCAAAGGCATCACTGGCACCGCCATGCAATAGTACCACTGGAGAACCGCTGCCTGCTCTCAAGTAATGTGCCCGATGATCTCCCAACTGAAATTCCAGACTCTCGATAGAGTCCACCCTCATTGGTTCAGTTGATCTGGTGTCGGGACCTGCAGCGCTGGCATCAGGCATCAATTCCGGAGGATCATGAGACATCAAAGTGCTCCCCAATACTCGCTAGTATGCTCCAAGTTCTCTCATTAAAATTGTATATCGCGCAGTTACGTTTTGGATGTGACTTTAGTATCAATCTGAATGCGGCTTTAGTCTCGAGCAATTATGCCATCTTGCCCGTCGAAGTTACTGCAGCCTCGGCAACAACCGTCCTGGCCTATTTCGTCCGCAGG
>CAYWDP010000149.1:0-4234 GCA_964457045.1 uncultured Dehalococcoidia bacterium | reverse complement strand
GTTTTCCAGCGGTCTTCTTAAGGAGATTTTTTAGCAGAAGCTTCCTCTGACCTCTTAAGCTCCATGAGTATAAAATTATGCCCCCCTCTGGTAACCCGCCCGGAGGGGGTAAAACCACACTTTTGAAAGCATTTCTGTGCCCTAATGTTCCCCTCTAAGGTATGGAGATATATCCTTTTTATATTTGTTTCCTCAAAGATCTGGGGTACCAAGATAGTTACCGCCTCAGTGCCATAGCCTTTATCCCAGTAGGCACGGTCTCCAATAAGGATACCTAGCTCTACTTCCCCCTTATCCTCATCAAGATTATAGTAGCTGCAATTGCCGATGTGCTTACCCTCCAGAGTTTCAATGGCATAGCGGCCCCCTCTCATATCACCATAGCGTAGCTCCTCAGCATAGCTAATTAGATAATGAGAAAAGGGCATATCTAAGGGGATGGTAGCATCGAGGCGAGCCAGCTCGGCATCCGTCTTCCAGGCGTAATCGTTCCTGGCATCCTCCAACCTTTTTCCCCGTAGCACTACCTTGCTTCCCTTTATCATGATATCGCCTTGACAGAAAAGATGTTCAAATCCCCGTCTCCCCCAACGCTTCCTCTGCCACCTGCCGCACCTGCTTATCAGGATGATGCAGGCATTGATATAATGCCTGCTTTGCCTCACTTCCCCCCAGTTGTTTCAAAGCCACTACAGCAGCTAGCTGAGTTTGAATATCAGCCCCCTCGGTAAGTCTAAGAAGATGGGGCACTGCCTCTTCCTCTCCTAGCTCACCACATGCCCTAGCTGCTTCAAGGCACATCTCAAGCTCAGGGCTGCTTAACTCCTTAAGTAATATTGATAGCCATGCCGGATCGCAATTCAGCCCCATAGCCCGAAGGGCACTAGCCCTTAGTTCGACATTTTCATTCTGGTAAGCTTTGTAGATAACCCCTTTCACCCGAGATGAAGTAAGCGGTGCCACAGCCTCTATTGCTCGGCATTGTAATTCAACCTTTTCCCCCTCAGCCTCAATAACCCTGAATAAAGCATCCTCGATCTTTTTAATATGGCGGGGGGCGACTTTTCTTAACTCAGCAAGCAAAGCAAACCTACCCAGCGCACCAGCCGCAGCGGCACGGACTATCTCCTCTTCATCCCCAGCAAGCATTTCCATCAGAGTAAGAATAAGACTACAATCCTCGCACTCCCACAGCCCTTCGATAGCCTTTGCTCGCACCAAGGGGTCAGGATCAGAGAGACAGGAAATAAAGACGTCCTCAAAACTGAGACTAGCATTGCTGGCAGCAAGAGCAATAAGCCTATTAATCACCTTTCGGCGTCGCTCTATCCCTATTCCTTTCCACGTTTGCTGGAAGAGCTCTACCTCCGCCGGGGGAAGATCAGAGAGGTCAGCCAACCTCAAGGTTGGCACAGGCTTATTTTCGTCACTTAGTCCAACAAGAAGCCTCTTCAGATGCAAGAGCCACCTCCTTAACCTTTGCTCGCTATTGTCAGGTTGGAACAACAAAAAGCGGGGGTGAAAATTGCCCCCTCAACCCATCTTGCCTCCCGCCCGATCTCAATAAGCTTACTTAGTACCTGGTAAATGTTCCCTGAGACTACGGTGTCCTTCACCCGGCCCACTATTTCCCCCTTCTCTACCTTATATCCAAGAAGGACATTGCCGCTAAATTCGCCACCCAGGACATTGGTCTGCTCCGCCCCCATAAGCTGCTCCACCACCAACCCCTCCTTCAGGTCTCCCACCATGTCCTCAAAGCTAACAGCGCCCGTTTTGAAAATGAGGTTACTTATTGAAGGGATAGGCAACCCACCCCTACCTCTATCACCGTTGCCTGTACTTTGAACACCGGCTAAGCCAGCCGTTTGCAAGTCATAAAGGAAACCTTTTACTACCCCGTGCTCAATAAGAGGCGTGCTCTGGCTAGGCACCCCTTCATCATCGCAAGGACGGCTTCGGGGGTGATAAGTGACAGTGGCATCGTCCCATAAAGACAACCTTTCATCGAACACCTTCACCTCTCGTTTATCCCCCAAGGGAGATGCCCCTTGCCAGACCACCCTCCCATTGAAAGCCAAAGCCAAAGGAGCAATAAAGGCGCTGGCTACCCCACGGGGGGTGAAAACCACCGGCAGACGTCCACTGGATATCAAAGCTTGCCTTTTAGCTAGCTCCAACAGGTTTACTACTGAACCGGCTACTTTGGCAATGTCCCCAATTGGGTGACAGGAGCTATCACTATCACCAACAAAGAGCATGTCGGTATCTCGAATAAGGTTACCCTCCAGGCCGATGCCAAAGAGGCTTCGACGATAACCTGCCTCCCCGCCTCGAGAGTTCAAAATACGAACGGAAACAATGCCCTTGGTTATCCTTGCGTCACAGAGGAGAGCCGGGGTATGCCCCCGCACCTTAGCTATTAGCGACTCACCCAGGGCAATCATCTGCTCTATAGTAAGCGCTTCTATCTTGGGGTCATAGATTTCAAGCTGAGGATAAACTTGCTGATAAGGCAGCTCAAATCTTGCTGCTGTGCCAAATTGAGATACCTCTATTGCCCGGTTTACCAAGGAGACTTTATCATCGAGCCTGGTTGTGGTGGAAAAGCCAATCCTCCCCTCTCGGACAATGCGGAGGGCTACTGATATACCCTGGCGGGTATGCAATTGCTTTAAACGATTTGCCTCAAAGATGACTGGGGTTTCCTCAAAGGAAGTAAGGAAAACCTCCGCTTCTTGGGCACTTTTCTTGGCTAAGGAAAGGATCTCCTCCATTTGCCTAGTTACTTCCCTCCTATCAGGCAGCGCTGAATGCGAATATGAGGACTGCCATTGGAGACAGGTAGAGGATACTGTCCCCCCTTGCCACAGCCCCCACCTTGGTTCATCTCCAAGTCGTTGCCGATAGCATCAATGTTTTTAAGGGTAGTGAATATATTGCCAGTAAGCACTACGGGACGCAGCAGCTCAGCCAGCTTGCCATGGCGAATCATGTGGGCTTCGCCAGCGGAGAAAGTAAACATCTCTATGCTGGTCATCCCTCCGTACCAATTCCTGACGTATATTCCTTCCTTGATCCCACCTATCATCTCCTCAAAGGAAACCCTTTGCGGCTCAATGAAAGTATTGGTCATGCGCACAATGGGAGGATAGCGATAGCTCACTGCCCTGGCATTGCCTGTGGTTGGCTCTTTCATCGTTGCTGCTGTCTCACGAGAATGCAGCCTGCCCACAAGTACCCCTTCCTTGATAAGATAAGTCCTAGTAGCCGGCACCCCTTCATCATCGTATTTGTAGCTGCCCCTTAAGCCAGGGATAGTAGCATCATCGACAATGTTTAGATGCTCACCACCAAACCTTCGTCCCAGGACCATGATCTCCCTCAATCGCTCATTCTCATAGGTAAAATCTGCCTCGGACAAATGACCAAAGGCTTCATGAGCAAAGACACCCGCCAGAACAGGGTCCAGAACCACCCAATACTCTCCCCCTTTAACTTTGGGGGCAGAAAGTAACTCCACTGCCCTTTGCGCTGTCTCCCTTACCCTTTCATGAAGCCCCTCTATCTGAGTGAAGTCCCCCCTGCTTCCCACACTTAGTCCAGCTTGCTGCACATCTCCCTCGTCCCTGGCCACCGCCACGATGCGAAGGGAGAGGTCGGCATTCTTTTGCTCAATATAGCTCCCTTCAGAATTAGCAAAGATAACCTTCCTACGTCTGTCGCTATAACCAACAATGGAGGTCTCAATCTTGGGGGTACTCCAAATAACCTCATTATATTCATCAAGGAGGCGCTTCTTTTCAGCCAAAGGGAGAGAAGAGGGGTCTTTTCCCACCATTGCCTCCACAAAATCCACTATCGGTGCCGTTGGAGCAAACCTAGTAACATCCTTTCCCACCAGTCTTGCCTGCTTTACGGCAAGTCCAACCTTATCTCCCAGGTTACCCGGGTCGTTGAAGCTGATAAAACCCCACCCCCCTTTTACCAATGCCCTGGCGTTGCCTCCTAAGCTAGTGGACCGACTTAAGTCCTCTAATTCCCTTCCCCGATATTGAATGCCACTAGCCTCGCTCTCCTCGAGGCGAATCTCAATATAGTCAGCCTCATGACCTTTCAAAGCGTCGAGGATCTGATCTCTGTACAACATTGACCCCCCAGTATTTGGAGACATCCCTACCTGAATGAAGTAGCCTCTAACAGTGTATAAGCTGAATACAACCACTGTCAATTT
>CAYWDP010000148.1:0-4242 GCA_964457045.1 uncultured Dehalococcoidia bacterium | reverse complement strand
TCGCCAGCTCATTTAAGGTAGTGGCTAACCCACCTCTAGTGGGGTCACGCAGGCAGTGAATCTGAGAGCTGACTTTGATTATGTCGGCTACCAGCTTATTTAAAGGGGCGCAATCGCTCTGAAGCTGGGTGGAAAAGCTGAGTCCTTCCCTTTGGCTGAGAACAGCGATTCCGTGGTCGCCTATGGTTCCGCTCAGAATCACTTTGTCGCCCGGTTTTGCCTTTGAGCCCGATATATCCACCCCTTCCGGGATCATGCCCACCCCGGTAGTATTGATGAACAGCTTGTCGGCAGTGCCTCGATCGACTACCTTAGTATCTCCGGTAATGACTTGGACATCAGCTTCTTCGGCTGCCTCTTTGACTGAGCTTACTATCTGCATCAAGTCCTCTTGAGGAAGACCCTCTTCAATGATGAAAGATAGGCTTAAGTAGAGGGGAACAGATCCAGCCATGGCGAGGTCATTTACTGTGCCGCATACAGCGAGCTTGCCGATATCACCGCCGGGGAAGAATATAGGATTGACCACATAGCTATCGGTGGTAAAAGCTAACCTGCCGCTGAAATCAAAGGTAGCTGAGTCATCCAGCTTAGCTAGAAGAGGGTTGGAGAAAGCTTGGAGGAAGCTCTTCTCTACTAGATCATGAGCAAGCTTCCCTCCACTGCCGTGAGCTAAGAGGATTTTGTCACTCACCAGCGGCTCCATAAAGGTAATAGGCGGCGCAGCTTCCTTCAGAGGAGACCATGCAAGGTCCTACCGGGCTTTCTGGAGTGCAAACCTTGGCAAATAGCTGGCAGTCCTGGGGCGTCTTGACCCCCCTGAGGATATCACCGCAAAGGCATCCCTTTGGTTCGACCACAGGACCGGGGTTGATCTCGAAGGCAATTTCAGCATTGAAGCGCTCAAATTCTGGCTTAAACCTTAACCCGCTATGGGCAACAAGCCCCATCCCTCGCCACCGGGCGGGGCAAGCTTCAAACACCCGGTCCATAAGCTCTAAAGCCTGCCGATTCCCCTCCGGACGCACCCCACGTCGGTAGGCGATTTCAACCTCAGACCTGCCATTTTCGATTTGAGCCACCAGCATATCAACGCATTGAAGCACATCCAGTGGTTCAAATCCTGACACCACGCAGGGGATACTGTAATCGCGAGCGATGAATTCCCAGGGTCTAGAGCCTATGATGGCACTTACGTGCCCAGGACATATAAGCCCGTTGAGCTTCACCTCCCCTGAATCAAGGAGGGCTTTTATTACCTGAGGGCAGAGCTTATGAAGGGAAAGGACATAATAGTTGCTGATCCCCTCTTGTTCCGCTTGGAGGACTGAGGCAGCGATGGTGGGGGCGGTAGTCTCAAAGCCGATGCCGAGGAAGACCACTCGTTTGTCAGGATTTCCCCGGGCTATTTGAAGGGCATCCATGGTGGAGTAAACAATGCGGACATCAGCACCATCGGCTCTGGCTTTTTGTAAGCTGGAGCGGCTTCCGGGGACCTTGAGCATGTCACCAAAGGTGGTCAAGATCACGCCTGGAATTTGAGCTAAGGCTATAGCTTTGTCCAAGTCGGCGTTGTCGGTCACACATACGGGGCAGCCGGGGCCGGAAAGCATTTCGATAGTAGGGGGGAGAAGCTGGCGGATGCCATGTTTCAGGATAGTGACCGTATGCCCACCGCAGAACTCCATGAGGCGGGCACTCCTGGTGGAATTACGATGAATTCTACGAACTACCCCCTGGGCTAGCTCAGAGCGGCGATACTCATCAATGAATTTCACTCTCCTCTTCCTCTGCTAATTTCGCCATTTCCTCTAGAAGCCTCAAGGTTTCCTCAGCCTCTTCCTGATCGATAATGTTGATGGCATAGCCAGTATGTAGCAAAACGTAATCCCCCACCTTAGCTTCAGGGGTAAGCCATAAGCTGGCTCGTCGACTTATGCCTCCAATTTCGACCTCCGCCTCTTTAGCCTCAATGGACTTAATTAGCGCTGGTATGGCTAGACACATGCTGTTTCTATTTTATCTAAAATTGGCAATCACCGCCTGCCCTAAGGATATTCCCCCGTCATTACAGGGCACCAACCGGTGGGTGAGCACCTGGAAGCCTTCGCCTTGAAGAGCTTCAGTGGTGAGCCTTAGAAGCAACCGATTCTGGAAGACGCCACCGCTTAAAGCCACCAGGTTTATCCTGGTTTCCTTGGCTATAAGTTGGCACATTTGGACGATTATTTGGGACATGGTTCTATGGAACCTGGCTGATATTATGGGCACAGGAACTCGATTCTTTACTTCCCCAGCTACTGTTGAGATGAGCTCTCCTAACCTCACCACTTTACGTCCTTCTATCTCGACGATAGAAAAGGGATAGAGGTCAGGATCCAGCTTGCCTACTTCGTCGGGAGCTAGCATCTCCAGCTCGATGGCAGCTTGAGCCTCGTAGTCCACCGTGCCGCGGACCCCAACTAGAGCCGATATAGCGTCAAACAGGCGTCCAGCACTTGACGTTAGAGGAGAATTGAGCCTTCGCTCTAGCTGGCGTTTGATGATGATGAGTTCGTCAGGATTAAGCTGGCTTAAGATAGGCAAGCCCTCCAAAGAAACATCTTGCCCTAAAAGGGTATAAAGATAACTTAAAGCCATACGGTAGGGTTTGCTTATGGCGGCAGCACCTCCAGGCATAGGCACATACTCTAAGTGCCCCACTCTCTCAAAGCGCTTCCAATCAGCGATTAGGAATTCCCCACCCCAAATTGTGCCATCAGCACCATATCCTGTTCCGTCGAAGGCCACCCCGATAGCAGGTTGTTGGACATTGTTCTCCACGAGGCAGCTTACCAGGTGAGCGTGATGGTGCTGGACGGGGATAAACCTTAATCCCTGCTCACCTTGAGCTTTCAGCTCAAGGGCATATTTAGTGGAAAGGTACTCAGGGTGAAGGTCGTAGGCAATGATTTCAGGCTCGATACGAAATAACCTCTTATAAAGCTCGATGGTGCTCTCGAAATGCTCCAGCGTTTCTTCATTCTCCATATCGCCAATATGCTGAGATAGGAAAGCATGCTGGTCTTTGGTCAGGCAGAAAGTGTTCTTCTCTTCGGCGCCACAGGCAAGAACTTGTCTAGCTTTAAAGGGGAGGAAAATGGGATAGGGGGCATACCCCCGAGCTCGCCTTATGGCCTGAGGAGTACCTTGCTCTACTATATAAACGCTATCATCGTATTTGGCGTAGATGTCTCGATTATGGAGCAGAAAGTAATCAGCAATATTGCCTAATCTTCTTAAGGCCTCATCATTATCCCTGGCAATGGGTTCCTCGCTGAGGTTCCCGCTGGTCATCACCAAAGGAAGATTTGCTTCTCTTAGTAAGAGATGGTGGAGTGGAGTATAAGGCAGCATCGCCCCTAAATATTTGAGTTTCGGAGCCACCTCACGAGAAACGGAAGATTCCCGTTTCCACCTTAGAAGCACAATGGGACATTGAGGAGATAATAGAAGCCTTTCTTCCTCCGTAGAGACGTAGCAATGCTGCTTAATCTCCTCCAAGGAGGTCATCATCACCGCCAGGGGTTTGGAGGGACGTCTTTTCCTATCCCTTAGAACCTTTACCGTTTCATCGTTTGTGGCATCGCAGGCAAGATGAAAGCCCCCCAACCCTTTAATGGCCAGTATCTTCCCCTCTCTTAGCAGCTTACCTACTGTTTGAATAATATCGCTACATTTGATAAGAGAGCCTTGGCTATCGACCAGTTTTAAGCTGGGTCCACATTTAGGGCAGGCATTGGGCTGGGCATGAAAACGTCGGTCCAGCGGGTCATCGTATTCTCTTTGGCACTCAGGGCACATCTTGAAGCGACGCATAGTGGTTCTGGGACGGTCATAGGGGATATCCTCAATGATAGTGAAGCGAGGTCCACAGTTAGTGCAGTTAGTAAAGGGGTAGTGGTAGCGCCTATCGCTAGGGGAGAAGATTTCTCTCTGGCATGCTTGGCAAGTGGCAATATCTGGTGAGACTAATTGATACTTTCCCTCTTCAGCGTGGCTCTTTCTGATCTCGAAGCTGGTATAGCCTTTAGGGGGTAAGGGGACTGTAGCCATCTCCTCGATGCTGGCCATAGGTGGTGCTTTGGTCTTAAGGTCGGCAAGAAATCCATCTATGGATTCTTCGGTTCCTTCAATTTCAATCTCCACGTTCCCTGAAGTGTTACGCACCCAGCCCACCAGACCATGCTCATGGGCTAGCCT
>CAYWDP010000147.1:0-4281 GCA_964457045.1 uncultured Dehalococcoidia bacterium | reverse complement strand
CCACTCCACTACTTCCTGAGGCATTTGCCGCAATCTTCCACTTTTCACGGTGCATCTCGGTAGGGATTGCAAAAAGACTCCGCCATAGGGCTTTGTTTGCAGGCGTCGATCAAGGACAACCATCACTCCACGGTCATGCCGACTTCGAATAAGGCGCCCAAACCCCTGTTTAAACTTGAGGGCTGCCTGGGGGATGGTATATTGATTGAAGGGATCATCGAATAGCTCGGAGCGGGCGGAAAAGACAGGATCAGTAGGAACACTAAAGGGCAATCGAGCAATAACCAGGACACTCAGTGCTCCCCCTACCACATCAATCCCCTCCCACAGAGAGGCCGTGCCTAGGAGAAGGGACTGAGGGTTAGCCTTAAAGCTGTTCAGGAGCTGCTTAGGGCTGCCATCTATTCCCTGTCCCAGAATCAGGATGCCTTCTTCCTCCAGAGATGCTTGGATAGCGTTATAAGTGGTGCGAAGGGCAGCGTGAGAGGTAAACAGAGCTAGAGTGCGACCTTGAGTCGCTCGACATAGTTCTATCAGCGACTGCCCCACCCCTTCTTGATAGCCCGCCTTATCCGGCTCAGGGATATCCTGGGGGAGGTAGATCATGGTAGAAGCCACGTAATCGAAGGGGGCATCTATCACCATCTCATCAGCTTCTCTTAGTCCTAAAGAGCCTTTGACATAATCGAAGTTACCCTCAGTACTCAGGGTAGCGCTGGTAAGCACAATGCAGTTTTTCTGGGAAAACAGGGACTTTTCCAGCACCTGCCCTACCTGTAATGGGGCAGCATGCAGATAAAGCCTATCTTGTCCTCTGAGGGAAGCCCAATAGATATTTTCTAACTCTGGACTGGCTATGATGGAATTCATCTGACGTCGTAAACCCAAAATTTGCTGCCGTAGAGAAGATATCTCAGCTAATGAGCTATTCAAATCTGGACTTCTCCTGTCAGGCAGGTCTTCTATCATGGTATAAAGCTGAGATAAGCCCGCCTCAATACTTCCCAGCTCGAGGTTGAGATTCTCCCAGGAGAGCTCAACCTCCGACCACCCCGGTTGACGGCGAACTTCCCTGGTGAACCTCAGATGCCGCTCATACTCCCCCTCCTCAGGATGGCGGTATAGGAGGTAAGTTAGAACGTCGAAAAGCTGAGCCACCCGATTTCGAGCTATCTTTACCTCCTCCTGCAAGCCTTCAACCTTTTGCTCTATCTCCTTTCGCCGCAAGGAGGCTACTGGGGTGATCCGCAGGTAATTACGGAGATGAAAAACAAGCCTGCTCCTATCTCCCAAATTATCCAGGCAATCATAAACATCTTGCTCGGTGATTTGGTAACCCAACTGCTCAGTGGCTTCCTCCTCTAGATGGTGAGCTTCATCAATAACCAGATAACTGTATTCAGGCAGGATCCCTCCGCTTTTCGCCAGGTCAGACAATAATAGAGCATGATTGACCACAATTAGATGAGCCCCTGCTGTCTTCTGTCGAGCCCGATAAAGAAAGCAGCTATCCGGATAATAAGGGCAGTGCTCGATCACACAGTTATCTTCTGAGGCACAGATTCTATTCCATAGGTAAGACTCGTTTCCAGCGAGACTAAGCTCAGCGCGGTCGCCCCTTAAGGTGGAGGGAAGCCAGACCAGGATCCGTAGCAGGAATTTAGCCTCCTCCCAAGGTAGTCCCGGGGTTTTGCGCCAAGAGTCCCATCGCCTGAGGCAGAGGTAATTACGGCGACCCTTGAGTTGGACCACCTGCAGATCGGAGTTCATACAGTGATTTTTTGCCCTGCCCAGTGCCTGGAGTAGATCAGGAATGTCCTTATTCATTAGCTGTTCTTGAAGGTTTATGGTATTAGTGGAAATGATGACATGGGCATTGTTTTCCAGAGCGAAGAAGATAGCCGGCAGCAAATAGGCAATTGACTTGCCAATGCCAGTGCCGGCTTCCACAATAAGGTGCTGACCATTGTTCAAGGCTCTGGCTACACCCTGCATCATGGAAACCTGCCCCGGACGGTGCTCAAAGGCAGGGAAAGCCTCCGCCAGAGGACCTTCCTCACTGAGAATCTCAGTTAGCCAGCTTAAATCCAGTGGTTTGAGGATGCTATCAGGGACAAGGGGTTTCCTCTGGGCTAACTCTGTGGCCAGGGGAGCAAAGTCTGATTCCCAGGCCTCTCTATCCCAGAGGGAAACCTTCCCCATTTTAGTTCTTTCTAGATCTAAGAAAAGGGGACGCCATGACCACTCTGTAGCCATTGTCAGGCGATTAATCTCAGCAACCAGGCGAAGGTCAAGTTCAGAGGCCTTATCCAATAAGGTTAAAAACACCTCCTTAGCTGTGATAGCATCAGCCAGAGCGCGGTGATGAACCGAGCAAGGGACACCTAATTGCTTGGCTAACATGGGAAGGCTATAGTCAAAAAGCTGGGGAAGAAGGATATTGGCTAATTCCAGGATATCGTAGGTAATATTAGGAAAGCTCACCCCTTGAGAGCGAAGGAAGTTGAGGTCGAAGTTGATATTTTGCCCTACAAGGGGGTAACTTCCCACAAAAGAAAGAAAGCTGGCAGCCACGGCTGAAAAAGGAGGGGCAGCTGCCAACTCCTCTGTGGTAATGCCAGTAAGCAGGCGTATGCGGTAGGGGAGGGGGCAATGGGGGTTAACTAAGGTATGAAAGGTATCGAGGACTTCTTTGCCCTGGAACTTGACCGCACCTATCTCGATAATGCGGTCCCTTTCCGGATCTAGCCCGGTGGTCTCCAGATCAAGGGAGATGTAGGTTTGCTCCATTCTAATTTTTTCCATAAATTTTCGTAGTACCCCGACTTGTCGGGGCACTACATTTTTAAATAGCCTTACCCCTAAGGACAAAGTGTCCTAAACTAGAAGGGCAGATGTTCAAGGATGAAGTCTAGCAATGGTACTCCAATATAAACCTCAATAAGACTGCGAGGCAATCGCCCCAGCCAGGTAAACAGAAAGAACCTCTTCAGAGGGTATCTGAAAACACCAGCAGCTATCCCCATAAAATCAAAGATGAGAAAAGGAACGAGAGCAAACAGGAAAATGGCAAATCCACCACGGCGCTTCATCCACCTCTCAGCCGCTTGATATCTTTCAGATTGTTCCGGGGCAATGAACGCCCTCCCTCCATAGCCTACCATATACGCACTGACCTCTCCAAGCGTGCCCCCTATGCTTGCTACCAAAGCTACCAGTGGAGTGTTCCAGATACCAGCTGCGGCTATTACCACCACAGTCCCAGGAAGAGGTAATACAACAGACAAGCTGGAAACCAGAGTTACCAGGAAGACCCCAAGGTAACCGTATTCGGCAAATCGCTCCAGCTCCTCCTCAGAGAAAAAATGATGCAAAAGGAAAGACAACCCAAGGGCCACAACAAGAATAGCCACAAGTAGAAGGATTGCCTTTATCAGGCTCCCTTTGGTAGGCACAGTGAGAGCATCACGCAGCTCAGTCAGGAATTCACTGAATTTCACCGAGTTCTATCCCTGAGGTTGCTTAATTTTAAGCTTCCGTTTGATTTTGGCATTTTGGAAAGCCTTCACCCGAAACTTTGTAGTGCTCCGATAAATCGGAGCACTACACTTTTAATCGGCCCATCCTTTAAAAGCCTAGACCGAGAAGGGACCACTCATCCAATCAGGTAAATGCGAGATGATGTTCTCAAAAATCCAGGTGTAGAAGTAGACCTCGATAAGAGCCCGAGGTAACCGACCCAGGTAACAGAAGAAAAGGAATTTAGACAGCGACAGTCTCAGGGCTCCAGCAGCGATCCCGACGAAGTCGAAGATAAAAAGCGGCAGAAAAGCGAAGATAAAGACAGCGAACCAACCATAGCGTCTCATCCAACTCTCTGCCGTCTTATACCTCTGAAAACGCTCTAAATTGAAGAAGCGCTGTCCCCCATAGCCCACATAGTAGGCGGTAACCTCCCCTAAGGTGCTGCCTATACTGGCTACTACTGCTACCCAGAATGGACTCCCCACGGCAGCAACAACCACACTTAGGGCTTGGCCGGGAAAGAAGAAATGGACAGGAATAATAACACTCAAGCTGGGCAGTAGATTGGCTAAGAAGACACCGAGGTAACCAAATTTCTTAAACTCTTCAATAGGTGGGAGGAAGTAGAAGAGCGTTGCAAAAAGGGCAACACAGCCAAGAAAAATAGCCACTAAGATAAGGAAGGCTTTCACATTCCGTGGGGTAACTTGAGGGATAGCCTCCTGTAAGTCAGCTAAGAACTCACTTGCCTTCATT
>CAYWDP010000146.1:0-4286 GCA_964457045.1 uncultured Dehalococcoidia bacterium | reverse complement strand
TCCCCCCAGAAGCCATTCTGGCTCCAACTACGTCATCAGCAAGTTCTACAACAGGTTGACCTGCAATGGGGCTAAGCATGACGTGCCCTTGAAGTGCGTTAAATGAGTTGACTAGGTGAAGAGCCGACGTGTAGTAGCCGATTACGGATAGACTGAGCTGTTTCTTCTCGAGAAGCAGGTCAGCTCCCGGCAGGAAAGATGTGCCGATGAAAAAACCGCGCAGGATCGCCCGAACCGCGAAAACTCCGAACACAGGATTCAAAGGGGTGGTCAAGCTGCCTCGCGGGTCTTCCATAAACCAAACGGCCATTGAGAGCTTCTGCCGTGCCCAGTCAACTAACCGACGATCAGAAGAAGATCCTCGCGTTCCGCGGATTTGAATAGTGTTCTCCGGCAGCAGCGGCTCTTTGTCGGCATCCTGCAAACCTCGCGCGATTGTGTTTGTTAAAAGAGTATGCATGGTCGATCCTATCAGATAATGCAATTATCAGCATACTACCACTTGGAGACAGTAACAAGGTTCCGCTACACTTTCTGACGATTTGTGCAACTTTCAGCTGCCCAGGCTGAGAGAGCAAAGTCAGCCCCGTGGGTTATTTACTGAAATCTTCAGAGTCTATCTACCTCAGCTTCGCCCAGAGATGACGCTGAATGAAGTTTTGTTGATAGGTCTCACTCAAATGATTTGAGAAGCCAGCCGCCTCTAGCGGCTATCTTCATCAGGGTATACAGCGTCCAGAACCGACTCCAGTGCTATCTTGAATCTTCTTTTCCTATCTCTATCCCACTTCTCCCCTTCTCGAGGGAGCAGACGCAAGACTCCCGCCACGGTTGGGTCAATGTCAAGCGCCCATATGGCTTCACTCCTGCTGCGCCGCAAAGAAGGGATCTCACCAGCTTCATCTCCCAGTTCACGTTGCTGGGTCTTCTGCCGCTGCTTTCGTCGAGTCTTCCGCACTACACTGGGTCGGCCAAGTCCACTCTTGGATCGACTGCTTAGGTGTGGTGATATTTCCAGTCCCGCTTCTGCAGCCATGTGGAGAAAGAAACTCACGCATTGACGCTGAAGATTGGCTGTTGCCCCAATGGCATCAAATCTATCGGTCAGTTGCTTCCAAGTCGCTGTTCTCAAGTTTATGCTGCCATCAGAGAGGAAGGGATAGGCTTCCTGCATGATCTGCAGCAAAACCGTAGCCTCCGGCTCACCCTCACCTCTGTAGGCGCGCACAAGATCATGAAGCCTTTCACTTGGTACCCCGGTTTCGTCTATCAAGTTCAAATAACGCAATGCCGTACGTAGCTTCTTGGTGTCGCTACCAGAAAACCGCAATTGGCTGTATACTGAACTGTCGATCACGTCAGGCAGGAAATTCACCAAGCCATTCATAAGTTTAGTCCATGTTGAATAGGATACGTAAGGCGGCAACCGTTCCGTTTTGACCTTCTTTGCCATATTAGTTCACCCCAGAGTTCTTGTTTCTTTTCTTACGGTTCCAATCATAACGGAGTTATCGTTATTGGTCAAGACCCTTTTGAGAACCACAGGGACTTTTTTTGCAAATCCTTTTGTGAACTGATAATTTTGAATAAATTTTGTTTGGGAGGCTAGAATGCCAGCAGGTGACAAGGTTTTGGTTCGATCCTTCCCTGCAGACCCAATTGTAAGACAAATCTATGATGAGAATGAGGACACTATTCTGGTTTGGCGGGGCACTATGGAGCCTGACGATTTACCGGCACCCTGCCCAAAAGAGTGTGTCTTCATATATGATGCTGAGCTTGAGGGGGAACTGAAGAACGAGCTGCGAAGGAACGACCTTGACCCACTGGTTTTGTCGAGGCTATGGGCCAAGGCTAAACCATACTACAGATGAAGATGGCGATTGGACATGCCTAAGGAATTGAGAAAAACTACTAAGAAAGGAGGATGAAGAAAATGGCCAAGACAATGCACGTGAACGTGCCCTGTAGAATCAAAGCCATAGGGGTAGGAGGGGGAGGCTGCAATGCCCTTAACCGCATGGTGAAGGCAAGAATCCAAGGCGTGGAATTCATCGCGGCGAACACTGATGTTCAGGCTTTAATGATGAACGAGGCGTCAACTCGGATTCAACTTGGAGAGAAGGCAACCGGGGGGTTAGGCTCAGGTGGTGATCCGGTAAAGGGTCGAAGGGCAGCAGAGGAGAGCCGTGAAGAGCTACGCGATCTCCTTGGTGGCGCTCATATGGTCTTTATAGCTGCTGGCATGGGGGGAGGCACAGGTACAGGTGCCTGCCCGGTAATCGCTGAGATAGCCAAGGAAAGTGGGGCTCTTACCATTGGTATAGTTACCAGACCCTTTGGCTTTGAAGGGGTGCGTCGTCAGCAGGTAGCTAATGAGGGCATTAGCCAGCTTATGGCCAAGGTGAGTTCTGTGATCGTTATTCCCAACGAACGTCTGCTATCCATCGCTGATGATAGAGAAACAGTAGACAACGCTTTCAGAATGGCAGACGATGTGCTGATGACCGGGGTTCGGGCTATTAGCGAAGTCATCACCTCGCCTGGACTGATAAACCTTGATTTCGCTGATGTGAAGTCTATTATGAACGACGGAGGTCCTGCCTGGCTATCTATTGGTCATAGCACCGGGAGGGATCGGACTGTAGAAGCTGCTCGTTCAGCTATTGCTAGCCCCTTACTGGAGGCATCTATTGACGGGGCCAAAGGCATCTTGTACGTTTTCACCGGGGCAGCTAATCTCACTCTCTCCGAAGTCAGCCAAGCAGCAGAGGTAATTAAGAAAGCGGTAGATCCTGAAGCCAACGTTATCTTTGGAGTAACTCTTGATCCCAGTATGGATAGCGAGGTGAGGATCACCTTGATAGCTACAGGCTTCACCTCTCCCAAAGCAATAGAGGCCACGCGGAGGGATGAAGAGTTTCGCCATGTTATCAGGGCTTTAGACGAGACCAGTCTAGGAAAACCAGCCTTTATGCGTCGCCCTCTCTCCTTGCGTCACCGGATTTCTGGAGGGTCCTAGGCCTTATATTCAGTTGGGCTGCCGCGGCAGCCCAACTGACAAGTTGCCTGCAAAGTGCCAACCCAGAGACATTAGCCATAAGCGGCTGGGAGAAGGCGAAACAGTGGCTAAGATGAGCAAAAAGGCACTCACTACAACTCAGTCACGGGTTTCCCCAAAAGTCTGAGTATTTTAAACCTGATAAACGGCTGGGGGTCTCTTGCGACCCCCAGCCCATTTTGCTCTTGCCTGCTAGTCGGCTACTGTGCAACTAATCCGCCATCCACAACCATAGCGTGGCCAGTGACGAAAGAAGCTGCATCAGAGCAAAGCCACACTACAGCCTCGGCGATCTCTTCCGGTTCACCCAGCCGTCCTACCGGGTGCATGGCTGTGTAAACCTCCTGCATCTGCGGCCGAGCGGCCACGATACGGTCGATCATGGGCGTGCGAATGACGCCAGGACACACGGCATTTATACGAATCCCGGAGGTGGCATACTCCAACGCGGCTGCTTTTGTTAGCCCCACCACCCCGTGTTTACTGGCGACGTAGGCCGGAGTGCCCTGGAAACCCACTAATCCTGCCACTGAGGCCGTGTTAACGATGGCTCCATTACCCTGCTTGAGCATTTGCTGAATCTCATATTTCATGCACAGCCATACACCTTTGAGATTTATATTGATTACGCGATCCCATTCCTCCTCGGTGCACTCAGCCGTTGCAGCTCGACCTCCCCCAATGCCAGCGTTGTTAAAGGCGCAATTCAGCCGACCACAGGTCTCAGCGGTTTTCTTTATTAATGCCTCGACCTCGGCCGACTTCGATACGTCGGTCCTGAAGAAAATGGCTTGACCTCCAGATTTTTCGATTATCTGCACTGTCTCCTCACTACCTTCGATCAGGACGTCAGCGATGACAACTTTTGCTCCTTCTCTGGCAAAAGCCAATGCGGCAGCCCGCCCGATTCCTGAGCTTCCACCTGTTACTAGAGCAATCTTGCCATCCAATCTTTTCATTCTGATACCTCCTTAATTCATGAAGGCTGTTCAATTTTGATTTTATCTTCAATTTTAGGTATTTTGGAAGCTCTTCACCCCCAAAATTTTGTAGTTGCCTTTATACTCAGCCGAATCACAGATTTTTCTGGGTGAAGCTATAAGGTACAACTCAGGCTGTCTAAAAACCTCATATCGGGTAGGTTGCCCGACGTCGGGCAACCTACCCACACCCACTTTCGGGAGACCACGAGGTTCGGGGACAAGCACTCCTACACGAGGTTTTT
>CAYWDP010000145.1:0-4311 GCA_964457045.1 uncultured Dehalococcoidia bacterium | reverse complement strand
TCTGGCTCTCTTTTTAAGGGTCCCCAAATTAGCGATTACCGCCCTTATGATAGGCGGGTGCTCCGTCACCCGCCCCGCTTGGCAGGGGACAGAGCCCCTACCCTATGCGTGGGACATTTCAATCGCTGATTCTGGGAGGTTACAAACACTTGACAAAAGTGTTCAAAGCTGTTATGTTATCGTCTGACAATTGAATAGAGGAAAGGCGAGGAACAAGAAGAGTAAGCTTCCAGCGAGGCACAGAGAGTCGGGTTAGGTGTGAGCCGATGCTGACGCAGAAGCTGAATGGGCTTGGGAGCTGCAAACCGAAGGTATTTTTACCGGGTAGGCTTTGACGGAAGGGCACCGTTATCATAGCCCAGGGTATGGGATGGTTCCCGTACCTGAAAAGAGATGGCTTTTTGAGCCAAAGAGGGTGGCACCGCGGATTAAGCCCTTCGCCCCTCAAGGGGTGGAGGGCTTAAATATTTAGAGCCGGATGAAATGGAAAGTCTAGACACTGCATACTCAAACAAGGGGCAGGATAACTTAGTGCCTGTTTTCAAAGAATTACCTGCTGACCTGGAAACCCCAGTCTCAGTTTTTCTTAAGCTGGGGAAAACTCCACCCTGTTTTCTTCTGGAAAGTGTGGAGAAAGGAGAGCAATTGGGCCGGTATTCCTTCATTGGCACTAACCCCTATCTTGTAGTGCAAACTTCCCGAGAGGAAGGGGTTATCCGCCACAAACAGAAAGTGAGCCAGGTAACCCTGGGGATATCCCCCAAGGGGCCAGACCCGTTGCACCTAGTTCAATCATTGCTGGCTCAGCATCGGGTAGCCAGAGTCCCTGGATTACCACGCTTCTTCGGAGGAGCTGTTGGCTATCTATCCTACGACGTGGTGCGCTTCTTTGAGAGATTGCCCGGTTGCCCTGAAGACGAGTTGCAATTACCAGACTCCATGTTCCTGTTTACTGACACCTTGGTCATTTTCGACCATGTTCAGCACAAAATGAAGATCGTCTCTAATGTCCCCGGGGGTGTGGATAATACGGTCGCTTATCAAGAGGCGACAGCGAAGATCGAGACTATTCACAGTGCTCTGAATGGTTCTCTATCACCTGAGCCTCAGATTCGCTTCCCTGTCTCGATAAAAGATACTCCACCGCTTACCTCCAATTTTACCCCGACGCAGTTTGCCGATATGGTTAAGGCTGCTAAAGAGTACATCCTCGGTGGCGATGCCTTTCAAATCGTTATCTCCCAGAGGTTGCGCCGCCAAACCTGGGCTGATCCTTTTTCTATCTATCGGGCTCTGCGCATGCTTAACCCTTCACCCTATATGTTTTATCTCGATTTCGGCAATTTTCAGCTCATTGGCTCCTCACCCGAGATGCTGGTGAAGTTAGAAGAGGGGCAAGCTGAGACCAGACCTATTGCGGGCACTAGACCCAGAGGTAAGACTGAAGAAGAGGATGAGGCAACCATTGCTGCCCTCTTGGCTGACCCCAAGGAGAGGGCAGAGCATACTATGCTGGTAGATTTGGGGAGAAATGATATTGGCAGGGTATCCCGTTGTGGCAGTGTCAGGGTACCTCTATTTATGGGGATAGAGAAATACTCCCATGTTATCCACATTGTCTCCTCCGTCCTGGGCGAAGTGAAAGAGGACTATAATGCCTTTGACTTGCTTCGGGCTTGCTTCCCCGCGGGCACTGTCAGTGGTGCCCCTAAGGTTCGCTCTATGGAAATCATCGCCGAGCTGGAGGGAACAAAACGGGGACCCTATGCTGGGGCTGTAGGTTACTTTGGCTTCGGCGGCAATATGGACACCTGCATTACTATCCGCACCATTGTCATGATTGGCGACACCGTCTATCTCCAGGGAGGAGCTGGCATTGTAGCTGATTCAGAGCCTATGAGAGAGTATGAGGAAACTTTACATAAAGTTCAAGTTCTGGAGGATGCTGTCCGTCTGGCTGAAAGCTGGAAAAGTGGGGGGTAAAAATGATTAGGGAGGCAATCGCTAAGCTGATAGAAAAGGAAAGCCTCAATTCTGCGGAGGCTGAGGCGGTAATGCAAGAAATCATGCTTGGGGAGGCAACCCCCTCTCAGATAAGCGCCTTTCTTACTGGACTACGGATGAAGGGGGAGACTGCTGAGGAGATCGCCGGCTGTGCCAGGGCCATGCGTGCCCATGCCACTAAGGTAGTGACTAAACAAAATCCACTGATGGACACCTGCGGCACGGGCGGTGACGGTCTCAGCACCTTCAATATTTCTACCGTGGTTGCCTTTGTAATAGCCGGTGCGGGTGTTGCTGTAGCTAAGCATGGCAACCGCTCGGTATCTAGTCGATGTGGCAGTGCCGACGTATTAGAGACCCTGGGTGTCAGGATTGACCTTGGTCCAGATGAAATTGGCAGATGTCTTGATGAGACAGGCATAGGTTTCCTCTTTGCCCCTCGTTTGCATCCAGCGATGAAGTATGCTCTCACACCCCGACAGGAGATAGGCATAAGGACTATTTTCAACGTTCTTGGTCCCTTGACCAATCCAGCCTCAGCTTCGATTCAACTACTGGGGGTATATGACCCCCGATTGACTGAGACCATGGCTCAAGTACTCGGCCTTCTGGGCAGCTACCATGCCCTGGTAGTCCACGGAGCTGATGGCCTGGATGAATTATCTACTACCGGTATTAACAAGGTAACCCAACTCCACAATGGTAAAATAACTACCTATTATCTTGACCCCCAGGAGCTGGGGCTACCCTCGGCTGAATTAGCTCAGCTTAAAGGTGGCCTGCCTGAGGAGAATGCCAAGATAATGAGGGCTTTGCTCCGGGGGGAAAAAGGGGCTAAGCGGGATATAGTGTTACTCAATGCTGCTGCTGGGCTGTTAACTGCTGAGAAGGCAGCCGATTTCAAGGAAGCTCTCAGCTTGGCGGCTGAATCCATTGACAGCGGTGGAGCGCTGAATAAACTGGAGCAACTCATTCATTTGAGCCAGAGCTTGGAGCGAGAGTGATTATTGACCAGATAGTAGCTGACGTACGCCAAGGGCTAGCTGAGAGGAAACAACAAACGCCCCTGACTGAGCTGGAGCGTTTGGTGGGCAACTCTGGAGTCCCTCGGGATTTCGAGGGAGCAGTGCGGGGGGAAGGGGTTAAGCTTATCGCTGAAATTAAACGAGCTTCTCCTTCTAAGGGGTGGCTTCGCCCTGACCTTGATGTAGCCACACTAGCTCGTAGCTATGCTCGCGGTGGTGCTGCGGCCATCTCTGTGCTTACTGAGCCGAGCTGGTTTAAGGGCGATCTCACCGATTTAGCTACAGCACGCCAAGTAACCCACCTCCCCTTGCTGTGTAAGGACTTTATCCTTGACCCCTATCAGGTATATGAGGCTCGAACCTTTGGTGCTGATGCTGTCCTTCTAATTGTGGCGCTCCTTTCCTTATCGGAGTTATCGGCACTAATAGAAATAGCCCACGGCTTAGGGATGGCAGCTTTGGTTGAGGTACATAGCGAGCCAGAAGTGAAAAGGGCTCTTGATGCCAAGGGAAATCCTATTGGTATCAATAACCGCAATCTGGCTGATTTTAGTGTTGACCTGGGGACGACCATAAAGCTTCGTCCCCTGATCCCCCCTGAGGTTAATGTGGTCAGCGAAAGCGGGATCAAGTCCTACGCTGATATATTTACTTTACGGGCAGCGGGGATCAATGCTGTACTGGTGGGTGAAACACTGGTCTCCAGTCCTGACCCAGAGGCTAAACTCAGGGAACTAAAGGGAGAGCATAGTAGGGGAGACCCTTGTGGTCTCCCGTAAATCGGGAGGGGACAAGCCCCTCCCCTACAGGGGTTCTCAGAGAGCTAAGGGGAGAAAGTGGTAAAGGTTAAGATCTGCGGCATAACCAATCTGGAGGATGCCCTGGTTGCGGTGAAATGGGGAGCAGATGCTCTAGGCTTTGTCTTTGCCCCCAGCCCGAGACAGGTGACTCTGCAGCAGGTGGAACATATCGTGGCTGGACTGCCTCCCTTTGTGTGTAAAGTAGGCGTCTTTGTAGATAGTGAGCTGCAGGAGGTGAGGGAGACTATGAGGGCTTGTGGCTTGGACTTGGCTCAATTACATGGCTCGGAGAGTCCAGATTTTTGTCAGGAGCTTTTCCCTCGGGTGATCAAATCCTTTCGGGTTAAGGACGAGTCTGTTTTAGACCTCCTGCCCCAGTATAGGGTAAGTGCCTATCTCCTAGACGGTTACAGTGCATCACTCAAAGGCGGCACAGGGCAAAGCTTCGATTGGGGAATTGCCAAGAAGGCAAGGCACTACGG
>CAYWDP010000144.1:0-4318 GCA_964457045.1 uncultured Dehalococcoidia bacterium | reverse complement strand
CCATAGTGAGCGGCGAAGTGCAATTGACGGCTCAGATCTACACTGAACACGGTGCTATCCAAGAGGTATTGTACCGGGTGGATGGCGGCGAGCCTGTGGCAATGGAAGTCGAGGAAGGCGAGCTATGGAATGTCGCCACTGCTGCATGGGATACGACCCAGGTCCTGGCAGGCTATCACATTGTCACTATAGAGGCAAGGGATGAAGAGGAGAGCTTCTCTAAAGAGACAGAGCTCAAGGTCTCCGAAGAGGAAACAGTGCCCATAGGTGAGCTCGTCTCTCACTTCGATGCTTACCAAGGGCAGTACATAAATATACAGGGCGAAGTGAGCTTCGCGGTCATAGGGATGCTTGGTGTTCCAGAGGGAACCGGTGCCATCATAATGAGGGACGAAACGGGTGGCATGGTTATCATTGCAGGGGAGTGCATATCCCCACCCCTGCCAGCTTTAGCCATAGGTGACCTGATAACGGTGAAGGCTATGCCTATGAAGCTCAGTTGGGAGTTTATCCAGGCGAGCGCAGAGTTCAGCATGATTGAACAATACGTTGCCTTGCTGCCAGAAGGCTTGCTGGAAAAAGATGGCAACGGAGACATAAAAGCCATAAGGGTGATGAGGTTGCTCAGTGGTGATGATATTCAAATGAAAGGGGGAGACAGCTCATAGAATTGCCATCTATTATCCGAAGCAAGGATAATTTAGTCATCCTCACGGAAGACACGAAGGAGGGGGGTAGATGACTACCCAAAGTGTGTATCTTCTATGGTCTTGTGGTTTTTGGTATTGTTTTTCTGACATCACCACGGGAGATGCGCACGTCACGGGATATCACCTATAGAAAGGAGTTCTAAAATGGCTGATTACGATGCAATTGTTATAGGAGCAGGCCATAATGGTCTTGCCGCAGCCACCATTCTGGCCAAGGAAGGCTTGAAGGTGCTAGACCTGGAGAAGAATACATACGTGGGCGGAATGGCAGCCACGCGGGAATTCTTCAAGGGTTTCAAGCACAATGTTGGTGCTTGGGCATTTATGGTTTTCAGCCAGCAAGTTATGGAGGCCTTGGAACTGAAAAAGTACGGCCTTGAGCTTATCGAGCCAACAACCTCTTTTTGTAATTTTGGCGTCCCTGGCGAAAACCCATTTGTCCTGTACAACGACCCGGGCAAACTGATGGATCATCTGCAAAAGGATCATGGGGAAGACGCTATGCAGGGCCTAGCAGCCGTGTTTGAGTTCTGCCGTCCTTTTGCTGAAGCTTGGAATGCTACCCGTTTCAATCCGCCTATATCCCTAGGCGCTATGATGGATGCAGCCCCCAGTCTCCAGGCAAAGGACGTGTTGAGAAAGTGCTTTCATGTCAGTGCCATGGATGTGGTTGATGAGTGCTTTCCCGACCCTAAGAAGCATAAACTTATACAAGCCATGATAGCCGGGATGGCAGTTGATGGGACCTCTTTGGGCCCATACGATCCAGGGACCGCCTTTTCTTTGGCCTACCACCTCGTGCCTGCTGGTATTGGACAGTTTTACAAGCTAGCTAAAGGTGGTATGGGCATGGTCCCGGAAGCTCTCAAGAGGTCGTTAGAAGAAAAAGGCGGTGAGGTCAGGCTCGGTTCCCGGGTCAAGAGAATCTTGATAGAAAACGGAAAAGCCGTCGGGGTAGAGCTGAGAAATAATGAAAAGATAACAGCCAAAGTGGTTCTCTCCAACCTCGACGCCTACGCCACCTTCATGAGGTTGGTCGGGGAGGACAACCTGCCTGCTGACTTTGTTCGCATGGTCAGGAGGATAAAGTGCGGTGCTCCGTTTATACAGATTCATTGTACCCTGAAGGAGCTGCCTGAATTCACAGGAGACCTTGCCTTTGCCAACAAGGACAATATCAGATGGTTAATGTGCTATAACCGTGGTCCGGAACACTATCAGCAATGCATGGACGCCATTAAGTGGGGCAAGATACCTGAAGACCCCATGTTTACCTACTACATCCCCAGTGTGTGGGATGATAGCATGGCTCCATCGGGCTACCACACGTTGACTTTCTTTTCGTTCTATTTTCCCCTCATGGCCGCCGGAGCTCAGCATGACCAACTCAAGGAAGAAGTGGCGGACAAGATGATAAGCCAGGCGAGCAAATACGCCCCGAACCTCAGGGACGCCATTATGGATAGGGTAGTTTTCACTCCGCTGCATTTCGAGAAGATGTTTGGCATTACCAATGGGGATTACACTCACGGCCTATTGATTCCTGGCCAGATGTTTGACTTCAGGCCGGTGACAGGATGGTCAGGATACAAGACCCCGGTGGAGAATCTCTATCTTTGCGGCTCAGCTTGCCATCCCGGTCCTGGAGTGACTGCCGTACCAGGTTATAACAGTGCTCACGAGGTGTTGAAGAACTGGAAGAAATAAAGGGCAGGAAAACAAGAACAAGGAGGTTGAAATGGCAGGCGAATACGATGTGATTGTGGTCGGGGCAGGCCTAGGGGGCGTTACCTGTGGTGCCCTGCTGGCCAAGTCGGGTCTCAAAGTCCTGGTGCTGGACAAGAACGACCGTGTCGGCGGCAAGCAGATGGGCTTGTCAGTAAAAGGTTTCAAAGGTGAGATGTGGCCTACCTATGGGATACCGATGGAAGTAGGGCCTTTTGTGGAAGCCTTCAGGGAGCTGGGTATAGAGTCTAAACTCGATATCATAGCGGGGTCCAATGCACTGATGTATCGACGTCCAGGAGGGGAGTGGGTAACCACTGTTACCGGAGCGAAGACGGAAACGGACCCCACAGAAAACATGTTCAACGCGTGGCAACTGGATGCCAAGGAACGCGAAATGGCCCTGAAGGTGCTGGCCGAAATGGCCCTATTGACCCCGGAGCAGTTGGATGCCCTCGACGATGTCAGCGTTCAGCAATGGCTCGCCCAGCAAGGGGATATACCACGGCCTCTTTACAGTTTCTTTGCTGTGCACTCCAATCTCATGGCGACCGGCCTCTATGAACTGGTTGCCGTGTCGGAGCTGGCCAGGATAATACAGATATTCGCCGGCAGCACAACGGGCTACCCTAGGGGCGGCTACGCGCGTCTGGTGGAGGACATAGTTGGCGTGCTGAAAGCCAACGGTGGCGAGGTGCGGACTCGGGCGAAAGTGGAGAGGATCACTGTCGAACACGGCCGGGTCACCGGAGTCACTACCAAGGACAGGGTTTTCAAGGCACCCATCGTGGTGAGTAACGCCGGCATTCACCCTACGGTGCTTAAGTTAGTGGGGGAAGAGCACTTTGACAAGAGCTACGTGAGCTACGTGAAGGACATAGTTCCCAGCCTGGGGTTCACCTGCCAGCGGTACATTTTCAGCAAGCCAGTGCTGGAGCATGGTGTGTATATAGGCACCTCCGAGGACAGTTTTCTGGACGTGGAGCGCCTCAATGAGATGAGGGCCGGGAAGATACCCGAGGTGGTATCCCTGTACGGGGTAGTTCCAGCGCACTTCGACCCTGAGATGGCACCTCCGGGCAAGCAGATGCTGCTCCTCGGCACTTGGTGCTCGCCTGACCCAGAGGCTAAAGAGATAAAGATGCTTCAGAAGAAAGTAGACGAGCAATTCGACGAGATGTTCCCCGAAGCGGTCCCTTACATCGAATCAAGAGAAGGATATGTGGGCCCGGCCCAGGTAGCAGCCCTCAGCAGGGACCCCGTCTTGCCTGGCCTGGGAGGCGAAGCTGTGGGCTTAGCGGTGACCGTAGGTTATTGCGGAAAGAACAAACCATCACCCAAGACGCCGCTGCCTGGACTTTTTTACGTAGGCCACGATGCTGGTGGCGGTTTCTTCCTCGGCACACACCAGGCAGTGAGTTCCGGTTTGAGGGTAGCCCCGTTAGTACGCCACTATTTCCTGGAAAGGAAATCAGTGCTCCGGCAATAGAGTAGCAAGAGTCCACCTTCACAGGCTGCATTGCTCCTTTTATCTCCCCTCTGCAGGAGGGCTTAGGAGATGCCCTGGCCAGAGGAGTTCTGGCTGCGGCTGACCATGCTGGAATCTAGAGCCAGGGAGCAAGAGATGACAAAAGCAGACCAGAAGTGGTTTTTAAAAGAAGGTAGGGGTGCCTCTCTGGCACCCCCTCTTTACTTCTCGTCCAAACGACGCTCTTGGTTTCCTACCAAGAACCCTCAGGTATCACTCTCTGAGGTTCTCATCTATTCTATGTCCCCCGCCTCTCGGCGGGGACTAACTGTCGACTTGCCACACCCCATACAACACATGCAACCTCATCTGGACACCTCCCGAGTGTACTCCGGTTGGTGCTCAGTCGACCTTT
>CAYWDP010000143.1:0-4332 GCA_964457045.1 uncultured Dehalococcoidia bacterium | reverse complement strand
AGATAAAGGAGACAGCGCCGCGCCGCTCAGGTATCAGCTCATCTGTCACCGACAGACCTGTCTGCGCTGTCACGAGGGGACAACCCGTTTCAATCCCCTCTCGAAGAGAAGCTCCGCTCTTACCAAGCCATCCATGCCTTTTATTAGTGAGGGCAATATTGGAACCGAACGGCTTACCAACCCAAGCAGCGGACCAGACAATGGTACAACCAGCTTCGATACGATCGGAGCCGACAGCTTCATAATCGGTGTTGATATGCTTACCGACAAGGATAAGAAACCTGTTGCCAGCTTAGATTCAGATATATGTCCTAGAAATCTAATCATGTCAGGCATTATGGGCGATAGCCCTTCAACAGTTTTGATCAAACTATTCCGCGTTTCCCTGCGAGACAGCATCGATGGCAAGAATCCTTTTGGTAACGAACCCATCAAGGGGTCTGACATCTTCAAGGCAGGCACTAGAATAGGCGCCAGATTTACTTTCTCCAGTTCGTCCAAGATTTCGATTAAGTCTGCCATTGTTATACCCCCATAGACTCGGCCACCAATTCAGTTACATCTTTAACCTGGATTGGCTCTTTTGCTTTCTCGATTACGTCCACGAAGTTTGTTTTACAGAATGGGCATGACGATGCCAAAATGGATGCACCAGTTTCCTTTATCAACGGAACCTTCTCAGCACCTATATCTAAGGCCAGACCTGGGTTAGAGTCTTTTACTCCTCCACCCGCACCACAACACCATGCCGCATGCTTAGTTGGATACATCTCAACCAGTCTAACGCCGGGAATTGCCTTTAGAACCGTTCTCGGCTCATCATAGATCCCCATCACCCTGCCGAGATGGCACGGATCGTGATAGGTCACCCTTGCCTTGATGGGATGTTTGAATCTTATCTTCTTAGCCGAGACCAGTTCAGCCAGGAGCTGGCTTATGTGCAAAATTTTGAAGGGTAACTCCCCTGCCATCTTTGACCAATCCCTGCTTATGGCCATATAGCCCTCAGCACATATGGCAACAAGGGTCTTAACCTTCTTCTCTTTTAACAGGTCCACATTGTGCTTGACCATCTTCTCTGCTATATCTACATTGCCGGTCCTGAGCAAGGGTGACCCGCAGCACCATTCATCTGGAAGCACGGCAAATTTGCTTCCGGCAGCTTTTAGTATCTTGGCAGTTGACACAGCTATCTCCTGTCTTCTGTAAGATGACGTACAACCAACAAAGAGGACTGTGTCAGCCGTTTGGGGTATATCAAGACCTTCTGCCCATTTCAACCTGTTGGCGTGTGGTTTTTCATAAGGATTGTAGTTTTTCTCGGTGCTGGCAGCCATTTTTTTAATCTGCTCTGGCTGTAGCCCAAGGTCAACGCAGTCCGCACGCATTGCTTCCACGATTTTGACTGACTGAAGAGGGTCAAGCGCTGCGCCAAAGGCGCTCATAATTGGTGGCACCATAGTCTTAAGGTCACTTCCGCCTATCTTAGCCACAACATTGCCAAAAGGCTTACATACCTCTTCACAGGAAGCACATGTAGTGCAGTCATATACGCAATCGGCGACTCTTTTGGAGTATTGGAGTGACCCCTCCAGGAGGTAAAAAGCTATCGTATTATGGCCTCTGGCTGAGCTATCTTCGAATCTTAGCTGTCTGTAAACAGGACAAGTTCTGTACCATCCAGCTTCGTCACTTATCGTTTCGGTGCACATAGAGCAATGGTTGCACATCCACACTTCTTCCTTGCATTTTTCCAGTCTCATCACTCTTCCTCCAGGCCAAGCCCTAAGACTCCTGGATTCATTATGTTCTTCGGGTCTAGAGCTTTCTTAATCGTCTTCATGAAGGAAATATATTCGGGTTTAAATCTCTTCATTAAGTATTGACTCTCTTTTCCAATCCTGTAAAGTGCTGCCACACCGGTATCCATATAGGACTCCACTATTGCTCTATACAACTCTTGAGCCTTTTTCAACTTTTCAGGATCGCTGAAGTCAACAGGCGTCATGGCAAAGGTATTACCAACTCCACCCCTACCAAGGAGCTGAGCAAAAAGGAAGAAGTGGTCTGCCCCTATCATAGGTATACTGCCGCTTAGCGCCTCCGGATCCCTTTTCATGACTTCCAGTGCGCCCTCTACCACTTTTCGCCATTGAAGAAGCGAAGCTATCGAGCAAGTATCTTGGCCATTTGGTCCCATCACTTTGCCAAAGGTCCCTCCTCCCTCCCACTCCGTGGTGTCAATTATGGATATACCGAGAGCGCGCATCAAGCCCTCCAGGGGTACTACTGTGCCGCTGAACTCTTTTGCCATTTTATCTATGGCTCTTTTTTGTGCTTTAAACACGCCCTCGTCATAAGCCTCTGTGGCGAATACAACAATATCTCTCTCCCCTAGTAGCGGGCCGACAATCCTTTTTAGAGAATCGGGGAGGGTAAAGAAGGCTATGCCCCATAACTCTGTGACATAACCATACCATTCCAGCTTGAATATAAATCTAAGCTCGGAGTCTATATCCGGAAAAGAGTAGACCAGGGTATCAGAGAACTCAGGGATGGGATAGGTTTTCAGAGTGAACTCGGTTATTACCCCGAAGGCCCCGCCAGCTCCCAAGAATATACCAACCAGATCTGGGCCGTTGCAATATCTATAATACCAATCTTTCACCTTGGTATTGGCTAAGGAGCCGGTCTCTATAATGTCCCCATTTGGCAGAACTACCTGCAGGTTTAGGACATTCTCATTAACCCATCCATATTTCGGACTGTTTATGGAAAAGCAGTTCCCACCAATACCTCCTCCCAGGGTACCTCCCAGAAAACCATGAGGCCCCCGAACACCAGAAGTAACCCCCTTTTTGGCAAGCTCATGATGTAGTTCACCCCATCTTATCCCAGGCTGAACCCTTACTGCGTTTAATCCTTCTTGAAAATCTACAATTTGATTCATGTCTGTCATATCAAGAATTATGCCGCCTAGCTCTTTAAGGGGAGTAGCAGCAGCAGTCATATCCGAGCCCCCTCCTCTGGCTATGATGGGGACTTTATGTGCATTTGCCAATTTGACAATCTGAGAGACTTCTTTGGCAGAGTGGGGTTTGACCACAATATCAGGGGGTCCGTATCGAGCAGATAAGGGATAAAAGAAGCTACTGCCAAAATCTTCTATGGCGTAAGTCCATCTGGTGACATCATCTGCTCGTACATACTTTGCCCCAACTATCCCTTCCAATTCCTCAGTTAGTTCTTTTCTTTTGACCTCTTCCATTTAATCGCTCCCTGCTAAAGAGAATTTGTTAACAGCGGGCTGAAAAGGCCACCCCTTGCTCTCGCCCCTGAGGCAGCCTATCTAATTCCTGATAGTGTGTCGGAGAGCGGGCATTACTCCAGGATCCCGTGCCACCCTTAGTCCACCACAGGAAATCCGTGACACCCATAGGCTACTAGCCTTACGAAAGTATGTCAAGCATCTGTCCTCACCTGAAAATGGCGATTGCTGCCCTTTCATAGGGTGGGTGCTCTGCCACCCGCTCATTTCCGCAGGGGACAGAGCCTTTGACCTATATTTTGAAAAATTTAATCGCTGATTTAGGGTCTCAGCATTTTGGCCTCATCCGGAGTCCTCACATCTTTAACGCCACATATTTACGAGATTGTTGGAAAACGAATCATCCTGTAGGGACAGACCTTTAGGTCTGTCCAGCGCTCGGACGGGTCTAAAGACCCGTCCCTACATTTTTAGCGCTACATATTCACTCTGCTTGACACTACCCTGGCTATTTAGGTATGATGGGCTCAGTCCTGGAGTAATAAATCATCGTGAGTTATGAGGCGATCGCCTACAAAAAAAGGGATCAAGTTGGCTATATAACCCTTAATCGCCCTAAGACAGCTAATGCGATCAATATCCAAATGGCGGCAGAGCTGGAGGAGGTCTGCCACCAAATTAACCAGGAGGATGCCAGGGTAGTTGTTGTTAGCGGTGCTGGGGGAAAAGCCTTTTGCTCAGGGGAAGACTTGAGTCAATTCTCCAGCACTGTCCTTGGTGAGTCACCATCTTTAGCTGCACTAAAAGAATTTACCCTGCACTATAATGTAGCGAAGATAGTGGCAGGGATTGAATGCCCTGTGGTAGCTGCCATTAATGGGGATGCCTTCGGCGCGGGTTTGGCTTTAGCTCTAAGCTGTGACCTCAGGATTGCTTCAGCCCAGGCTCTTTTCGGCATCCCTGACCTTGCCCGCGGTTATCTCCTAGCAAGTGGTATCACCCAATGGTTACCAAGGATTGTAGGTAGGGGTAAGGCAATGGAGCTAATCCTTACCGCTGAGCCT
>CAYWDP010000142.1:0-4351 GCA_964457045.1 uncultured Dehalococcoidia bacterium | reverse complement strand
CAATCACAATGCGATGGCGATCCATCCTGATCGCTCCCTCCTCTTCCAAGGCTTTAAGCGATCTGCCAACCACTTCACGGGCGGTCCCCACCATAGCTGCCATATCCTGCTGAGTGAGCCTGGGCTTGGGACTTACTTCCTGGCCCAATCCCGTGTGGTCTTTGGCATACTCCAGGAGCAGCTTGGCTACCCTGCCGATAACATGCCTGAAAGAAAGGTCTTCCACCAGCGAGACAAAATGACGCACCCTTTGTGCCAAAACCTTTATTGTGTTAATAGCTATGCTGGGATGCTCACGCAGAAGCGTTTCCATGTCAGTTTTGCTTATTCCATAGAGGGTAACCGGGCTCATAGCTATAACGCTGGCCGGATTTGGTCCACCATCAAATATAGGGACATCGTTGAAGGACTCGCCTGGTCGTAGGATGCACAGAATCTGCTCCTTACCCTCAGCCGAGGTCTTGAAGGCTTTAACCGCCCCTGAAACTACGAAGTACACCGCTTTAGCGGTTTCCTCTTCTAAAAGGATCAGCTCGTTCCTATCAGCCGATTTCTCGAAGACATGCCGCTTTATTGCTTGGAGCTCCGTAGGACTCAAGCCGGAAAAATAAGGTATGGATTTCAAAAGCTCTATTTCAATAGCCATAGAATATTAAACCGTCTCAAAGGCCAGGGGCTCACACCCCGTCCAAGCTCCAATGCTCCTTCTTTGTGAACCAACTTTGCGGGTCTGTAAGGTACTCATAGGAATCCAAAAGAGTGAGATAGTGCTCCCTCTCCTCAGCAGTTAAAGCTTGGTAAAACGATTTTTCAGCGGAGGAAGCCGCCTCCTCATCACGGCTTCTGTAAAAACTATAGCTTCTATCCTCCATATTCATAGCTACCTTTAGTGCTTCAAGTTCGGTGGAGGAGGTTTTAACCTCCCTATCCATACCCTCTATTGCCTCTCTAAACACATTCCTTAGACTCTTTTCATGTTTAAAGGTCGTCTCTTTTTCTGGCCATCTCGCCCTGTTCTTGATTGCTTCGTAGATTTCGTTTACTTTCTCTATGTGCACATCCTCTTCCTCAGCCAAGCGCTGGAGTAGCTTCTTTGCCAGGGGATTATGGCTCGTCTGCCCAGCTTTATGGTAGAATTCCTTTCCTTCTATTTCCATCTGGAGCGCTGTCTCTAGAGCCTGGATAGTCTGTTCGATTTTTCCCTTCATGCTTGGTCATCCCCCCTGCCATTACTGTGCATGATTGTATAACTTGAGCTTGGTCTAATTCTAGTGGTTTGCAGGGGCAAAATCAATAAGCTACGGTTTTTGCGCCAGGAGATTGTTACCAGGGTAAGGCATTATTGGGGACTTGTTTTCAGGAAAACGGCGAGCCTCTGGTCTAGGCTTGTCTCTGTCGGCTTATTGCCACAAGAGAGGTTAGAGCTGCAGTGCCCGCCAAGCCTGCCCCCGTTATGTAGGCCCAGCGCAAACCGGACAGAAACTCCTCAATTTCACTGCCGCTAAAGAACCCCGGCCGCCCAGACAGGGTGATAGGAGCCACATTGTAGAGTATAGCACCGGCCACAGCGATTCCCAGTACCATGCCCACATTACGCATGGCGGCCAATATCCCCGAGGCAACACCCAGGTGCCATGGGGGAACGCTTCCCATGATGGCGCTGTTGTTCGGGCTCTGGAACATACCCATCCCCAGGCCCGTAATAGCCAGACGCCATACAACGTCAAAGGCTGTAGCAGATTCCTGCAAGCGGCTGAAGAGAAAGAGACCCAAGGCAGCGACACACATGCCGCAAACGGCAAAAACTCTGGTGCCGATGCGGTCTGAGGCTGCACCGCTCAGAGGGGCTACAAACAGGGTCATCATGGGGGAAGCGGCCATTACCAATCCCACTTTAAGTATGCTGTAGCCCAACACAAACATCAGGTAAAAAGGCGTCAAGAAGACCAGAGCATACAATGCCATGAAGCTGAGAAGTGCGCTCAGGCTGGCGAAGCTAAAGACGCGGTTGGCGAAGAGTGCTAGGTTGAGCATAGGCTGTTCTAACCTTCGCTCTATACCAAAGAACAATGCACCAAACACGATGGCTACTGCCAGCAGGGTAAGGGACACGGGCGAGGCCCATCCCCAGTCCTCACCTCTATTGGCGTAGAGAAGGAGGCTGAGCAGAAAGACAAGCGCAGTCAGAGCCCCGAGCCAATCAAGGCGCTGTCCGGGTTTCGTACTACCCCCGGGTATGATGTGGGAGCCCCAAAGTAGAGCAGCTATTCCGATGGGGACATTGATGAAGAAGACATAGCGCCAGTTGAGGTGTTCGGCAATGACGCCACCAAGAGTTGGTCCAAGGCCTAGGCCTACGGCGATGCTAATAGCATAGATACCTAGAGCCTTGCCTCGCTCGGTGGGAGGGAAAGCTGCTGTAACAATGGCAATGCCTACGGCCATGATCATGCTGGCGGCCAGCCCCTGCAGGGCTCTAAAGGCAATTAGCATCCAGACGCTCTGCGATGAACCGCATAGAATGGAGGTTATTGTGAAGGCAGCTAGGCCGTAGAGAAAAACCCTCTTATAACCAATCATGTCCCCCAGGCGACCATAGAACAAGATGAGGCAGCAAATGGTCAAGAGGTAGACTGTGGGCACCCATTGAACTGTCGAGATCTCAGTATGGAAGAAGGTGGTAATGGAAGGGAGGATGGTATTGACTATGCTGCCGTCGAGGGGTGTCATAAAGGTGCCCAGCATTACTGCCGTTAGAACTAGCCACTTGGCTTCCAGACCTTTCTTTGTTGTTGACGGCACACCGGAATCGGTCATGTACACCTGCGGTTACATCAAATTCCTCTGATAAGTCCTGCTTGTCACACCAAGCCCCGGAGGCGCCCCGTCTTGGAGTGAACGAGGAATCTTGGCGCAGTTTAGCACACTTGAGTTCACAATCCCAAATCGGCCCACAGAGGGCACAAACTCTTCATCGCACTGCTATTGACTTAAAGCATGGTGTGGAGATAACATTTTGTCTGAGACAGTCTATTTTGACAATGAGTAAAAAACAAGATTGGGGGGCACTACAATGAACGAAAACATCATCAATTTACTCAACAAGGACCTTGAGGGTGAGCATGCAGCTATCATTCAGTATTTGAACCATGCTTATGCTATGGGTGAAGGCGAGATGGCTTGCGAGATCGAGGCTATCGCCCGGGAGGAGATGCGACACCTCGATTGGCTGGCTGAGACCATAGTCAGCCTTGGTGGGGTCCCCAGCCTGACACGAGGAGAGATGCGCACTGGTGGTGCATCAGTCTCCGATTGGATGAGGAATGATGTGCTCCAGGAAGATGATGCCATTGCCCTGTATGAGGGGCACATCAAGGCCATTGGCGATCCCAGGATCAAGCGACTACTGCGGCGGATTCTTTCTGATGAAAAGTCACATCGAGGTGACTTCCAGCACTTTGTGGACAAGACTCGAAAGGCAGGTGCTAAGGATTTAAGAGGTTCTCGTCAGGATAGGGTGGCCCAAATTCTCAATTGGGGCATCGAGCATGAGTACACCGTTATTCTGCAGTACCTTTTCCACCGCTATATGGCCGCTAGCGAGGATGTCCAGAGAGAAATGGAGGATCAGGCCATAAATGAGATGCAGCATCTCGGGTGGTTGTCTGAGGAGATGGTGGATGGGGGAGGTACTCCGAGGATAGAACATACCGAGGTGGACCGATCAACAAAGGCAACCGATATGCTTCGAGCGGATATCAAGATTGAGCAAGAGGTAGCTGCTGAGTATGACCGCGCTGCCAAAGAGGTTGAAAACCCCGGCCTGAAGAAACTTCTGATTCGCATAAGGGATCACGAAATATACCACGCTGACCTATTCAGTGACCTGTTGAAGCAAGAGGAAGGATAGAGCTGATAATAGTATGCTGTTGTGATGTCGCTGATGTTAGACGGCATCGTAGTTTGGAGGTCGGGTGGACAGATTTGTAGAAATAGACAAAGGCGGCGACTTGGCAGAAGGAACCATGAAGGAGGTCACGGTACAGGGACGTAAGATGCTTTTGGCCAGAATAGGACATAGCTACTATGCTGCTGACAATCGCTGCCCCCACATGGGGGCAAGGCTTTCTGAGGGAAAGTTGGAGGGATTTGTCGTTACCTGTCCGCGACACGGCTCTCAGTTTGACCTCAGGGACGGCCATGTTATTCAATGGACCAACTTGCCAACTCTAGTAGCGACGATGGGAAAGATTATTAGACGCCCCAGACGATTGACTATATACGCTGTAAAGCTGGAAGGTGACACGATTATGGTGGAGATATAGCCACCTTGGCTCTCCTTGTGCCAGAT
>CAYWDP010000141.1:0-4358 GCA_964457045.1 uncultured Dehalococcoidia bacterium | reverse complement strand
TACTGCTCCACAATTTGCAGGCTTTCCCACCTTTCTAGACTCCCATGCAGCGTTTCAGTAGGTGTGAAACATTGTGTGACCGCGTCAAGGCTCTGTAGTGCTTCCAGCTATCATCGAGGGTGGCTGAGCCGGTATATCTGCCCTGGAACTTTTTGCTCTTGAATTTCGTCTTTAATACTGGAAAGGCGAAATTGGACAGGTTTGGCCATGAGTGATTGGGGAGTCGATTACTTGCTAGGTATTATGGCAGGTATGGCTATTGGAATTGCCATTGGACGCAAGAGACAGCGACCGGCGGAAAAGGAAAAGAAGACTCTGAAGGTCCTCATGGCATTAGGCGTTCTTCTCTTGCTCCTGGGCATAGTCGTGTTATATGTTGTTGGATAGTAATTTCCGGTGTCGGCTGTTCATGGTGTAACGTTTCTAAGCATGAGAAAGATAGTTATCCTGGCAATCACAGTTATCTTGGCAGTGCAACTCCTTGGCTGTGCTGAAGGTGAAGAAGCTGACAGGGCTCCACCCTTGATTTACGCTGTCACAGCCTCAGGCGTCACTGAAACAGGTGCCACTATTACCTGGACGACTGATGAAGGGGCGACCAGCCAGGTAGAATACGGTCTAACCACGGGTTATGGAGCAATCACTCCCCCTGTTGAGAAGCTGTCGTATGATCATAGCGTTGCCTTATTTGGTCTTGCCGCCGATACCACTTACCACTACAGGGTTAGGTCGAAAGACGTCTATGGAAATGAAGCTATATCAGAAGACTACAGTTTCGCTACACTTCGTCCTGCTCTCTCAGGTGGTGTTCTGGTTACCTTCGACGTTTTGGGAGAGAGCTACAAAATCTTCATTACCAACGAGGACACTATCCAGCAAGTATTTGCGGTGCAGCGGGGTGAGAGCCAAGCTACCATACCCAGTGGCAGGTTGGTTGAAGGAGCAGTGTTTTACAACGAGCCCTGGAGCTGGCACATAGACTCGGAAGACATTCATATGGCAGAATTCACCATAGAACTGTGCGATGGCCTACCTTCCCATGTGGAGGCAGACCTGGACTACTGGCTAAACACTGTGAAGCGTTTTTGCTCCTGGCATGCTGAGATAGTCCAAATTGAAGACTTCAGGTAGTGCCTCTATTGCCTGGTGTCTGGGAATCCTGTAACAATTGCCTCTTCAAAAGACTTGCTTTGCCACTACTCCCATGCTAGAAATAGTGACAGTCGAAAGGAGGAAATATGAGTATTCCGAGTTTCTCTGTTGAGGGTAAGGCAACAATTGTCACCGGGGCCAGCCGTGGCATCGGCAACGCACTAGCTAGAGGGTTTGCTGAAGCTGGAGCTTGGGTAGCCCTTGTAGCCCGCACCGTGTCAGAATTGGAAGCTACTGCGCAAGAGATCAAAGCCAAGGGTGGCAAAGCAATCGTCGTTCCGACCGACGTGACCCAGCAGGGTCAACTCTATGCTATGGTGGAACGGACTGTCCAGGAATGGGGACGGATTGACGCGTTGTTGAATGTTGCTGGTGGAGCCGGTGACATCTGGGTGATGCCTGCGCTGGAGATGGCAGAGGAATACTACGAAGAGCTTCATCAGCGGAATCTCAAAAGCGTCTTTCTGTGTAGCCAGGCCGTTGCCAGGGTGATGGTGGAGCAGAGGAGGGGAAGCATCATCAATATCAGTTCGCTCTCTGGAACCAAACCTGTCCCCCTCGAGGCTGTGGTGGGCGCTTTCAAGGCTGGAGTGAATCAGATGACCAAAGCGCTGGCTGTGGCATGGGCTCCCTACAGCGTGCGGGTGAACACCATCGCCCCCGGGCTAACCCTTACGGATCGGGTCAAGAAGAAGCTTGGCCCGGAACTGATCGCCCGGTTCTCGCAGGATATCCCCCTGAAGAGAGCCGCCCAGCCTGAGGATCACCTCGGTCCGGCCATCTTCCTAGCCTCAGATGCCTCAGCCTTCATCACTGGGGCCATCATCCCTTCGGATGGTGGTCCCCAATAGGGCCGCAAACCTGTGAGGTATGGGGCGGGAGTCACCGTTCCTTTCCTAGCCCGTTTTCCTCCTCAGTGACTCCTGCAGTCTCTTGTTCACCTTTCGCTGTTCAGTAGTCAAGGAGTCAGGTTCCTCCTTCCCTTTTTCCTCCCACGGTTTGCCCAGGTTTAAATCTTTGGCGATGATCTTGTAGCAGTTGTACGACTCACTTGATCCACAGTTAGCTCCAAGATGCCAGGCAGCCCCGGTAGCATAAAGGTTCCTTATTGGAGTCCTGTGATTAGCCAGTTCAGGGGTGGGTCTCTGGCCCTCGATTTGATATGCCACGCGGTCAAGCAGTCCCATGCCCCCATTAGGAGCTAGGTTCTTCATGCGGAGGCTATCATAGGGGCTATTGGTGTCAATGCCTATGACATTATCCCAGGTCATGTTGGGTGCATGCTTCTGCCAGATATTGATCAGATCTTCTGCATACCGCTTCTTTATCTCAAGCCATTCTTTCTCAGTGTGAAGACTAGCAGCAGGTCCCAGTTGCTCGTTATTCGCCACATGCTTGCCTGGAGGCGCATAGGAGGGGTCAACTAGACTGTGACACCAGACAGTTGGGCAATAATCCTCCAGCGGAGGAAATGCGCCCATCCTGGCATAGTAGCACTCTCTGGCAATATGCATAGGATCGTTGTCTTCTGCCAATGCGAGCCAGAAGGTCTCGTTTATATCAGGATTGAAGGCAGCAGCTTCATATTTTGGAGCCTGGTGCAGAGCGAAAGAATACCACATCAAGCAACAAAAGTTGTTTTCCAATTGCTCTACGCGTCGTGTCAACTTATAGTCCAGACGTTCCTTACCTATCAAGTCAAAGCAAAGTTGGTATGGGCTAAGCGTGCTCACCACTAGCTTTCTGGCTTTAACATGACTGCCATCGGCAAGCATCACCCCAATCGCAGTCCCGTTTTCTATGATGACGTTTTTCACTTCAGCATGAGTAAACAACTTGCATCCGTTTTGCACCAGTATCTGGTGGGCAGCATGAGCTATCTGATGAGTTCCCCCCCTGGTGAAGCTGATAGTCGGCAGGGTGGCGGCAAAACCCATCGTGGTAGCCCCCACTCCCGGCTGGTTGATGTCATATGCTCCTCCAAGACAGAACCTGAGCACACAGTATTGCAGCTCATTGCTTTCCCAAGCGTCGCGTGCGGCACGTAGGTGACTGGCAGTAAGGACCAGTCCATCGGGCTCGAAGCCAGCCTCTACAAGTCTCGGGTATATGGCCACTTGTCTGTTCAAAATATCCGGAGCCATACGGTACTCTGCCGGATTGAACAGCATATCGAATTGAACTCTCTGGAAGTCATCGCTTTGCCATAACTGCCAGAGTCTCAGCCATTTCTCTGCGTCCTTCTCTGAGAACCGGGCAATTTCCCTGGCAGTGCGCTCCTGCGTCGGGTCATGTTTTTCGCTATAAATAGCCAGGCAAGTGCCGTTCCTTCTAAAGATGCCTCCATCGCTGCAGGTGTACTGGTCGATTTGGGCCCCGTAGTCCCAGAACTCGGGGAAATCTCGGTAGACTGGCGTGAAGTACCAGGGCAAGATTACGCTAGCATGGGTATTGCCGCGGAACCCGGGAGCAGAGGTTTCCTCAGTAGCCAGACAGCCGCCGATCTCATGTCTTCTCTCGAATATGCCAACGGTCAGGCCACCGTACTTGATAAGGTACATCGCAAGTAAGAGTGCCTTGTTTCCTCCGCCGATTATCACCGCATCGAATGTTGCCTCTGGCATTGCGACTACCCCTGGAAATCTTATGGCTCAAAGGTCACTATTGCTGTCCTTGTCCCATTATACCACGCCGCACTTGGCTCAGGACCTTAAGCAGTTGACAGCCGATAACAAGGGTAGAGGCTGATTTGTTCCCCTGCTATGATGAGGCTGACGCTCTCTCATTTGACACTTTGCCAGAAGGAGACGGGCAAGGAGAAAACAGAAACCAGGTGGCGTGAGTAGAAGGTCAACGAGAAGCAGGGTAAGAAGTAATTGGCTCCAGCGGCAGGACTGGAACGTGTGGACAAGCGGTCAAAAGGTATTATATGCTGAAGCCTAGGGTTATTCTTGCCCTAATAACCCGTCCTAATATCTTTATCTTGTTCATGTTTTCTCACGAGTTCGAGCATCGACATGAATATGTCAAAGGTCTCTTGCACTCGGTATTCGTGAGGCAAAGGCTCTGTTTCCCTAGGAGCACCACACAATAATGCTACAGTCAAGAGAGCAGCTAATTGAGCTTCTTCCATACCATTCCTCCTTTTTGATGGCTCCAGCGGCAGGACTCGAACCTGCGACCAAGCGGTTAACAGCCGCCCGCTC
>CAYWDP010000140.1:3051-4445 GCA_964457045.1 uncultured Dehalococcoidia bacterium | reverse complement strand
CCTTCATCACAGTGGGTTGACCGCCTCTATCTCCTCAAACCTTTCGAAGTCCCCCTTATTGGCAGTGATCGTTCCCTTTAATTTTAGAACATGATGGGTGATTTATCCATTTTTATGAAAAGAGCGTGTTCAGTAACCCCCTCTGTCATTCTGAGCCCTTCGCCTGTCATTGTTACGAAAATAGGGTTTTTCCCGTTCGCCCTGAGCCTGTCGAAGGGCCGTTCATGGTTCGACAAGCTCACCACGAACGGCGTCCGGCACATCTATTTTCATTGTCCGTGGTGCCAACAATTGGCATGATAGATTGTTACGAAAATACTGCCGTAGCCTGGGCACATCCCCATGCTGGCGAATGGCCTGATTCTCGCAGCCACGGCTCCCCCAAGCCATTCCTCTCCCTTTGAAGGGAGAGGCTAGGTGAGGGTGATATCCCCCTCCTCTTGATCTCCTCCCGCCAGGGGAGGAGTTTTCATAGGTGGGTGCTCCGCCACCCACCTGCTGCTGGCAAGGGACAGAGCTCTTGCCCTATGCTTAGGAATTTCAATAATCACTAGTTCTGACCAAGGCAGCCCTAGTCAAAGAGGACGCTTTGCCGGCACACCAGCACGGCGGGGGTAACGCTGTGGAGTGGGAGACACCTTTTCTACCATAACCAGGAAGCGTTGCTCCAGCGATTCCAACTCTACTTTTTTGACCTCTTTTAGCTTACCGCCAAGGGTATCTATGGCTTTGGTGGCCTGGCTTAATTCCTCCTCGATCTGCCCTTTCTTGGGGGCAATGAAAAGGCCACCCTCCCGGCAGAAGGGTAAGGTCAACTCAGCTATAGTGGAAAGCCTGCCCACTGCCCGAGAGACGACCAGGTCAAACCTCTCCCGGTAATTCCCCTGGTGAGCCATATCCTCGGCACGCCCGGTCAGCACCTCGACATGGTCTAAATTGAGGCAGTTGACAATATGTTGCAGGAAAGCCGTCTTCTTAGCTACAGACTCTAAAAGCACTAATCTTACTTTAGGGAGGAAGATTTTCAGAGGGACCCCTGGCATCCCGGCTCCTGTGCCTACATCTAAGAGGAGAAAGCCCCCTTTTGCCCATGACATGCCCTCAAAGGCTGGCGCCAGAGTGAGGGAGTCCAGGAAGTGCTTTAGTTGTACCTCCTCATAATCGGTGATAGCAGTCAGGTTTACCCTTTTGTTCCATTCTATCAACTGTTCGTAGTAAAGCTGAAACTGCTGGCTTTGCTTTGGGGTAAGGGAAAGCCCTAGCTGCTTAGCACCATAAAGGAGGGTCTCCAGCATCTCTTGCATATAGTTTAACCCAGATTATGCGCCAGAAGGAAGTAGGGGAGGGGCTTGTCCCCTCCTGTTGCGGGAGACCACAAGGGTCTCCCCTACACT
>CAYWDP010000140.1:1660-2951 GCA_964457045.1 uncultured Dehalococcoidia bacterium | reverse complement strand
GGGTTCAATAGATTACCTTCTCTGCTTCCAGTCGAGCGATCTCCTCCTCAGGCATGCCCAGGAGTTCTTTAAAGACGTAGCTGTTATGTTCTCCCAGCAAGGGTGATCGGTAGCGGATCTCGGTGGGGTTTTCACTTAACCGCCAGGTGGTGTTGGCCACCCAATCTACTCCCGTGGTGGGGTGCTCCACCTCCAAGTAGGTCTGCCTCTCCTGCAGATGGGGGTCGAAGAACCTCCCCTCGGTATCCAGGCAGGGAGCTGCGGCTACCCCAAACTTTTGCAGGATGTCCATAACCTCATAATCGGTGTAGTTGATCGTCCACTGAGAGACAAGCCTATCCAGTTCCTCCTGGTTTCTTAGCCGGCTATATCTGTCGGCGAACTTCTCTTCCTTTGTCCAGGGGGGATTACCCATAGCTTGGCAGAAACCCTTCCATTCCTCTTCGGTTTTGACGGCAATGGAGACCCACTTATCTTCTCCTTTACAGCGATAATTATTGTGAGGGCACATAGTGGGATGGCGATTGCCCAGTGTCCCCAAAACCCTGCCGTTCATAATGTATTCCATAATCGCCTCACCCGCTATGCTGATTACCGCCTCTAGCTGTGCCAGATCGATATATTGTCCCTTACCCGTCCTCTGACGGTAGTATAAGGCGGCTAGAGCGGCGAAAGCTCCATGGAGAGCGCTGTTAACATCGGCATAAGCTTGCTGCAGTCCCAAGGCCCGTTCACCATAGTAGCCTACCATACTATCAACTCCGGCAAGTCCGGTTAGGGAAGGTCCGTAGGTCTGGGCATCCCGCAGAGGCCCATACTGTCCAGCAGCGGGTAGAGAGACCATGATGATGCCGGGATTTATTTCCGCTAAGGACTTATAGTCCAGGCCGTGCTCTGTCATTACCCGTGGGGAGAAGTTCTCCACCACAACATCGCTTATTTTGATCAAATCCTTCAGCACTGGTATAGCTTGGGGTTGATCCATGTCTATGCTAATGCTCAACTGATTGCGAACACCGCTATGGAACCAGGGGTCTCTATCTGGCTCTCTATCCAAATTATCAGGGCTGAGCCTCATGGAGTCTATGCGACTCCTTGTCTCTACCTTTATCACCTCAGCTCCCAGGTCGCCTAACATGCTGGCTATGTAGGGACCGGCGAAGACCCAGCCGAAATTAATTACTCGATAACCCTGAAGGGGATATTGTTTCACCGCTTTACTCCTGTTTTTACCTAAGCCTAAAGATTGCTGAAAAACTCCTTCTATCGAGCCTAGAAAGGCTCTCCCACA
>CAYWDP010000140.1:0-1560 GCA_964457045.1 uncultured Dehalococcoidia bacterium | reverse complement strand
AAAGGCTCTCCCACAGATAAGTGGGAGACCCCTTCTGGGGTCGATTAATAGAGGATTCTAGATAACTCCTCCTCTGCGAAGTTGTGACAGCTCTTCCCTGGAATATCCCAGGCGCTGGCAGTAGACCTCCTCATTATGCTCCCCCAGGAGGGGGGCGGGATTATCTACTTTCCAGGGTGTTTGGGAAAGTTTGTAGGGTGCCCCGGGGTATTTCAATGGTCCTGTGGCTGGATGCTCCACCTCGACAAAATACTCCCGGACTTCGAGATGTGGGTCGTTCACCACCTCCTTTATATTCTTCACCGGGGCGAAGGGGATTCTTCTCTCACGACAGAGGCTATAAATTTCCTCTTTAGTGTGAGACATTAACCAGGGTGCCAGGAGGGCATCCATCTCATCAGCGTATTTCAAGCTGATTTCACGGCGGTCCTTAAACCTGGGGTCATTAGCATACCAATCCGGCACCTCCCCATCACCCATTAGCTCCAGAAATCTCTTCCATTGATAGCCCTGGATAGCGATCATGCTCACATAGCCATCCTGGCAGGGGAGGATGGTGTAAGGATAAACTCCAGGGGTGCGATGCCCCCACCTCATCCTCCTCAGTCCATGCATCACAAAAGCTGATACCTGGTTCCCGGTGTGAAGGGTAGCCCAGACCTGGGCCTCTGAGATATCAGCCTGTTGCCCTTTACCAGTTAACTCTCGGGCGAACAAGGCTGCCAAGGCAGCTACTGCACCGGCTGCACCGCTTTGATAATGGCCTAAGGATAAAGGGGGGGTTAGGGGCTCGCGTCCCGGCTCACCGGCGCAAACACTCTGTCCGCCCAAAGCGCTGCAATTGATGGCATAACCCTTATAGTCTCTGTAAGGTCCGCTTTGTCCAAAGGGAGTGATGGAGACCATAATAATGCCCGGATTTACTTTTTGGAGGTTGGCGTAATCGAGCCCCAGCCCTTCCATCACCGCTGGTGGGTTGTCTTCGATAAATATGTCGCTTTTCTTTAATAACTCCTTTAAGATGTTAGCCCCGGTAGCGGCCTCCGCGTTGAGGGTAATGCTGAGCTTATTGGTATTCAAGTAGAGAAAAAGCCCGCTTTGCTCAGGGTGAGGCAGGTCTTGAGGAAAGGGTCCGTATTGTCTGGCTTCATCGCCAACCACAGGCTTCTCTACTTTGATCACCTCAGCACCTAGGTCAGCCAGGAGTTTGCCGCAGTAGGGTCCAGCTATGAAATTGGCATACTCCAGTACCTTCACCCCGGTCAAAGCCTTCTCATCCATAGCCAAAAATTATACTTGCCCTAGGGAAATTCTGCAACCAATTCCGGGTACTTGCAATTACCCACTTTGCACAAAAAACAATCATCCGTCGTGACGGGAGTCACGACGCTACTTTGATAGTTGTAGCGTTGCCTCTCCTGAGGCAACGAATAAAAGAGACCCCAGCCTTCAGGCTGGGGAGCTTCACTAGCTCTAGCCTCCAAAGGTGACCTTTAGGTCGCTTGTCTTATGGCGGTGTAAACACCGCCGTTGGAGGTAATGGTGATGCTCTCCGCCCTA
>CAYWDP010000139.1:0-4484 GCA_964457045.1 uncultured Dehalococcoidia bacterium | reverse complement strand
GGTATTATTCGTCGCCTCAGGAGAGGCGACGCTACAACTATCAAAGCTGTAGCGTTGTGACTCCTGTCACGACGGATGATTGTTCTTCCGCAAAGTGGGTAACTGCAAGAGCCGTATTGACAGTAACGATTTTGCCCTCATACTTGATTTGCCAAGCCTGGTGTCGTAGAATGCTTTATAGGTCTAGTCTTGTGCACCATCTCTGGAGGGTTCAGGCTTGTTTGATGCAAGGGGTTGTGGCCTTAATTGAAGCAGGAACGAGCCACGTAAATCATGGAGGACCTATGAGGATTGTGGAAAAAAATAGAAGATTCAGTATCCTAGATGCCATTGGCAATACTCCGCTCATAGAGTTGAGGAGTATAAATGGAAACCCGAGGGTAAGCATTTTGGGAAAACTCGAAGGGAGCAACCCCGGGGGTTCAGTCAAAGACCGTCCTGCTTACTATATGATAAACAAAGCGGAGGAATCTGGCGAGCTTACCAAGGAGAAGATAATAGTTGAACCGACGTCAGGAAACATGGGGATTGCCCTAGCAACGATAGGAGCTGCAAAAGGATACCGGGTCAAACTTTGTATGCCAGAATGCGTCAGCATAGAGAGACAGCGCGTCCTTACAGCCCTCGGTGCTGAAGTCGTGCTTACCCCGGCAAAAGAAGGCACCGATGGCGCTATTAGGACAGCCCATCAACTTGTAGATAAGGAACCAGAGAAGTATTACATGCCCAATCAATTCGATAACGAGAGCAATGTTCTTGCTCATTACGAGACCACCGGTCCTGAGATCTTTTCCCAGACCAAAGGAGAAATCGATGTATTTGTTGCTGGTATGGGGACAACAGGAACGCTAATGGGGGTTGGCAAATACTTGAAAGAGAAAAGGCCGGGAGTCGTCATCGTCGGAGTTGAACCCACGGAAGGACACACAATACAGGGACTCAAAAATATGGATGAATCTATAGTCCCTAAGATCTATCGCCCGGAGATTTTGGATGAAAAGATCGTTGTTGAGGATGATGAAGCATTTGAAACGACAAGGCTACTGGCTACGAAAGAAGGTCTCTTTCTCGGAATGTCAAGCGGGGCGGCGGTAGCAGTAGCTTTGCGTGTGGCGAAGAACTTGGATTACGGCACAATTGTGGTGATATTGCCCGATCGAGGGGATCGTTACTTGAGCACTACGTTGTTCAGGTCTGTATGCGCAAAATGTCCTCCATAACCTTCCGAATGGTGCAAAGGCTTCGCAGTGCTGTGCCAGCTTTACCAGGGGTATGTTGTCCTTCTCCAACTCCTGCCACCTTCTGTTCTTGTTTCTTACCGCCATTCTAAGCCCCTTAATCAGTTAGGCACTCGCAGAAGGGAGGATTTTCGACACCCCTTTGAAATCACTGTCTAGTGGCTTGGTGCTTTTGGCAGTGAGTCGACTTAGAATACTTTGTGATGTTTCTTTTGAAGTGTCTCAGTAAACTTTGCAATGGTAGCGTGAGCCCTATGCGCAATGGGCGAGCCGTGACCAAAGCAAATGACGTCAAAGTCCAAACCGGCCACTTTCTTTATTGAGTGGATCTCCCCGGCTACGTCAACAGTGAACATTCTAGAGGGTAAGCTAAGTCCAAATCTATGAGCAATCACATCGCCAACGATGACTAACCGTTCCTGCTGCACGAAAAGGGAGATGCTCCCTGGCGTGTGGCCCGGGGTGTGCACTACTTTTATGCTGCCCGTCATAGGAAGCTCATCACCGTCGGTAACCAATGTGTCCACGCGTACCGGAGTAGTAGCCCATAGCTTATGCAAAGGAGATAGCATCTTATTTAGCCACTGCGGCCTTGCTGGTCCTGGCTGTGGTAGCCGGCCATCAATGTACACAGCATCGGCAGGATGCGCAATGACCTTCGCTTGGGTGACTTTCTTCAATTCAGATAGACTGCCAACATGATCAGCATGATGATGTGTGATGATAATGCTGTCTATGTTAGAAGGAGAGTAGCCAAGCTCCTGCACTTCCTTGAGAATGTGCCTCGATCTGCCCTTGAACCCGGTATCAACAAGGGTCAGGTTGTCGCCCAATAGCAGAAATACATTAGCACCTAAGACTCCGTTACCCCATCTTCCCCCCAGCTGATATATTCGAGGAGTTATCTTCACCATCTCATTAACGTGATGCCTAACCACTCCTTCAGCTTGTCACTAATGAGTTCAACCTCTTTGTCATCCCTCTCGAATGACTAGGCCAGAACTGACTAAGGTGAGCACTAGGAGAACCGCGAACACGCTCACCAAAGGCCATTGCCGCTTTTGGGCAAAATAGCCTGGGCTAACTATGACTGTGTATAGCAACATTCCCAATGATACAAGAGAGACCTCCAGCGCCCATTCAGCGTTTGCAAGCAAAGCAGACCCACTGGCCAGCAATGAGGCTGCTGTCACGAACTCTCCAGCCCAATGAAAGCTAATCCTCAATGGCTCGGTAGCAAGCTCAGGCACCTGTTTCTTGGTTACGAAAAATGTCCATTGCCCAATCATGGAAAGGCCAACAACAATTACATAGCACGCCACGAATGTCATTTTTGACCTCCTTGGCTTTACGAGTTCGCTGCAATTATCCTTCAGCATTTAATTGAGCTGCAAGTCATACTATCCCCGCATAGCACCATCTGGAGGGAATCCCATCTGCCTAGGTCTTTGATAGTCAGATTGTCTACACCTGTTTTGTACACCAGCCATTCTAGCCTATTTCGTCCGCAGGAGGGCGGTGATAGGGTAGTTTCCCCTCTATAAAGATGACTCAAAACGGTCTTGCAGCGGAGGTGGAATCCTCGCCCATCAGGAGAGATTCGCGGGACGTCGAGCTTGCTGTTGTCTAGATAGCTCCTTTTGCAAATTAGGGCCGTTGACTTGACATTAATTCCGCTGCTTGACGAACGCATTTGGTGAAACCTTCGAGGGATGTATGGATCTGGTCAGCTGGCACATCTGCGCGAACTACAACCGCGCCTGCTCTATGCACTGGACCCTCCACCATGCAGTTATCGACTAGCCCAAATGGCTCGATGAAAAACCCATCGGGCTCGACGCGCTCCGCGTAGTCTGCGACCACATTCGTGTAGCCAAAAACGGGTTTGCCGCAGCCATGCATGTAGCCGATTTCTACCGCAGTGCCGACATCCATACTAGGTCCGCGAAAGGGGGTCATGTTTGCGATCACAAGGTCGCAACTGTCCATCAATTCGACCATCAAGTCAAATATCATGTGCCCCCTGTCAGACGGATTTCCTAACTCGAACAAACCCGAGAAATCGGCATCCAGCGGGTATACACCCTCAAAGCCAAATTGAGCACAGATGTCTTTCTTGGCCTGCCCGATCTCCATTGCATTGGGAAAGAACACGTCTGGCCCAGCAAGGTAGATGCGCATGTCTCAGGCTCCTTTCCATAGGCGTTGTCATCATTGCTGTTGCGCACACTAGTATAGCATACGAACAATCACGATGAGCGAGGGTGTCGTTGCAGCAGAACGTTAGGCAGGCCACATTCAACAGCTCTTCCAGCCTATTTCGTTCGCAGGGGCTCCCCCAACTCAATCTCCTTTGAAACCACTGTCCAGCGGCTTAGGTTTCCTAATCGTTTCCATGATCAGAAAAGCTGTGCGTTCTGGATACTCCAAGGGAAACAGATGGCTTCCATCTTTGAATTGCTCAAAACATAGGCCTTGCCTTTTCGCGAAGCGATTCAGACTATGAGGTGATACGTAGGAATTCTCTCCAATAATCACTGTTCCCGGGACATTTAGTTTCTTCCCCAGAGAGCTTATGTTGTGTGGTGTCGTTCTGAAGATGTTGGATTCCACATTCACATCGAAGCTGAGCTTCACCCCTCTTTCACCCGCTGTCGTCCCATACAGCACATAGTCTCTGAGGCAATCGGGATCAAAAGTATTGAACGGCGCTCTTTGTCTGAAATACGCTTCCGCTTCCTGGCGACTGGACCACTGCGTACGCCGTTTCTTGGTCTGAGCAACTAGCCTTACGCGGTCTATGAGCCGCAGCTTTTTTGCAAGAAAGAGAAGGAAAGCGGCCAGCCGCCCGTAGGCCAATGGAGGATCCAGCATTATGATTTCTTTGAAGAGCTCTGGCCTATGGTATGCAGCCATGAAAGTCAGTATACCGCCCAAAGAATGTCCTACTCCGACTACTGGTTCCTCTGCGTTGCTGTCAATATGGTCAACCAACTCCTTAATCAGACCCTCCCAATTATCATCGATCGGATACTTGGGGTCATGTCCCAGCTTCTCGATTGCAATCACAACATATTCCTGCTTAAGAAAGCTAAGCAGTTTACGATAAGTACCGGCGGGAAATCCGTTAGCGTGAGCGAAATGCAGAGTTCCTTTTTGCATCCTATTTCCTATTATACCAGCCAGCCTCTGCGGACTGGATTAATCCCCTTTGAAATCACTGTCTGGTGGCTTGGTGGTTTTGGC
>CAYWDP010000138.1:0-4517 GCA_964457045.1 uncultured Dehalococcoidia bacterium | reverse complement strand
TGTGATGCCAATGTGATATGAGTAATTCGATTTAGCCCATTTCTAGTTGTCCAGTTTGTGCAGGTTACAGACTTCGCGGCCGCACTGTATAACGTTTCTTTGACCGCTCATATGTGATAACCTAAGTTGAGGTACAGAAACAGACTACCTGAATTGAAGGTAGAGAGTTTACCAAGTCGTCGCTGGCTACCCAGCAGGGGCTAGCTGCACAGAATTGAAGAGGAGGTCATCAATGGCTGACAAAGGTAGAGCAGCAATTTACAAAGGTCTCGGCCAACCCATGGAGGTCAAAGAGTATCCCGTGCCTGAACCAGAGCCAGGAGCGATTTTAATCAAGGTATCAATGGCTAGCATCTGCGGTTCAGACCTTCACCAGTGGCGTGGAGATATTGACCTGGCTGCCCTGGGAGCACCATTGCCGACAATTCTAGGTCACGAGATGACAGGTACGGTGGCCAAACTGGGAGAAGGGGTCTTGACCGACTCGGCAGGCCAGCCATTGGCGACAGGGGATCGTGTGGTTTACCCGTACTTCTATTCCTGCGGGCGCTGCCCGGCCTGCTTGAAGGGGAATCACGCCACCTGCCCTTGGAACGGGTTGTATGTGAGCTGTGCTGAGTTGCCTCCTCACTTCGTAGGGGCGTATGCCGATTACTACTACCTCCGCCCCAACCACACGGTTTTCAAAGTGCCCGACGACCTGAGCGACAATGTGGTGGTCTCAGCCAACTGTGCTCTGTCCACGGTTCTCTATGGCCTGGAGAAGGTGGGGCTCAGCTTCGGAGAGACGGTCGTCATCCAAGGGGCTGGTGGACTGGGTATAAGCGCAACTGCTGTAGCCAAAGAGATGGGGGCTCACAGAGTCATTGTCATCGATGGTGTCACCCAACGTCTGGAGCTGGCCAAGGCCTTTGGTGCCGATGAGCTGATTGACATGAGAGAGTGCAGGACTCCACAAGAACGCGTGCAGCGTGTAAAGGATCTCACGGGAGGTTGGGGAGCAGATGTTGTTGCTGAACTGGTGGGCTTCCCTGGAGTCATCCCCGAGGGATTGGACATGCTTTGCAATGGCGGGCGCTACCTAGAGATCGGTAATGTTAGCCCAGGAAAAACCCTCGAGATTGACCCTTTTCTCCTCGTGATTGGTTCCAAGAGCATCTTTGGCGTCGTCATGTACGGGCGCGATACTTTGAAGAAGGCCCTGGACTTCCTGAGTCGGACCAGAGGCAAATATCCCTTTGATAAGATTATTTCCCGTTGCTACCAGTTGGAAGAAATTGACAAAGCCTTTGAGGAGCAGGACAAGGGGATGTCTTCCAGGTCTGCCATCGTTCTCTAGAGAATGGGGGGGCAAAGTCCAACTAAGACAACTTCGGAATAGCAAGCTTAAGCAAAAAAGACAATTAAATGGAACATGAGACGGGATTCGAACCGGCGACAACCTGCTTGGAAGTTAAGGTGGGGTGTTCCCGTATCTAGAGAGCCGAAAAACTCTGATTTCGAAACCCTAACTCGGCGCCGTTGTCCCCAGATTCCCTCTGGTCAAGTTGTCATCACCAAGACTCTCAGTCAATGCCCCTGTAGTGGTTGGCAGGTGATTTTGCAAATTCCGTGAAGTGAATGTGATGCTAATGTGATATGGGAAAATGGAAGATAGGCGCCAAGTCATGTTTGGGTTGTGCCGACGGATGGGCTAGAAGAGTCAAGAGCGAGGTCGTGCTTCAAAAGCTAGGCATGATCGGTGAAACTTAGTAGGAGACTGTTGAAGATATCCCTCTGTTGCACGTGAGGGGCATGGCCGTAGCCCGGGAGGATCTCCAGACGTGCCTCAGGTATCAGTTCCCTAGCCCTGAGGGCACCGCTAAGGGGGAAGTAGGGATCATGGCGGCTCCACACAATGAGAGTGGGCACCTTAAGGGCTGGCAGTTCCTCAAGGCACAACCAGTCCTTGTCCTCACCGTCCTCCTTCAGCAACCTGGGGTAGGGTTGTGGACGCCTTAGGACCTTACGTACTGCCCAGGTTGCCTTGATCAGGAAGCTTCCCCAGCGGGCCAGCCTGCTGAACCCCAGTGTATCTACCAGAACCAGCCTGCGAACCCTTTCCGGGTAACGAAGGGCAATCTCCAGACATACCCTGCCCCCCAAGGAATGTCCTACCAGAACTTGGGAACCTATACCCAGCGTCCGGATAAAGTCCTGGGTAAACTCCACGAAGTCTGACAAATAGTAACCGCTGTTATTTCTGCCGCCTGGCCCACAGCCTATCAAGTCCGGGGCATAGAAGCAACGGCAGTGGGAGAGAGCAGCAAGGGTCCCAAGCCAGTCCTGAGAGTCGCTGGCGAAGCCGTGCAACAAGACCACCGTGGGACCTCTGCCCGCCTTTAGGTAATGCGCCTGATGATCTCCCAGCTTGAGCTTCAAACTTTGGATAGCGCCTTCAGCCTGCAGGTCAGTGAAAGTCTGGTAACGATTTGCCACATCGACTCTAGGAATTTGCTTCACTTTCATTAGTCGCCACCTATCTCCAACCCAGTTACTTAAGGATGTCGTGCGACGCTGAATTATTCCCCATGCCTACTTTGGCACATTCTTTCCGCATTAGGAAGAGATTATGTTCTAGAACATTGTTATATTATCGCCTTCGAGGGCTAGAGCAGAGACAATCCTTAAATGCAAGAGGGAATCAGGCTTTCCTACCTACCTAGACGCGTAATGTGAAGGAAGGCTCACCTCGATTGGCTGGACACAATGCACCCAAATCAATCCCTTTAAATATGGTTGTGGAACAGCACTATGGGCTGCAAAAACTGCTAAAGTTCTCTTGGGGAGATCGCAGGTAGCTGTTCCAACCCCCGCATGACCCCTTAGGCTCACGAAGTCAACCCTAATTATTCAATTACATTAGCCCAATTAGCCTTACGGAATGCCTGGCAACGTAGGTAAGATTGAGCACAGTTGAGATATATCAATTACGCCTTTGCAAGCACAAGGAGGGATATTTCATGTCAATCATAATCGATAGCGAGACCTATTATAGAACCGGAGAGGTTTGTCAAATGGTAGGCATAAGTAGGGCCACTTTATTACGATGGCTTAGGAGCGGCGTCCTTCAGGGTATGTCGCATAGGGATAGGCGAGGGTGGAGACTGTTCGCAGAGGCTGACGTTAAGAGAATCAACAATGAGGCCAACAAAATCGAATGAGAACAATGACCTCGATGGATTCCAACAAAGCAGGAATTCCTGTCTAAGGGTAGTGAAGGCAATGCTGATGATAGGGAGAGCCACATGAAAGACAGCTACCTAGGCACTATCAGACTCACAAGGGAAGGAGGATAAGGTGAAGAAAGATATCAGAATAATGTTGGTTGATGACCATGAGATCGTTCGTCGCGGGTTGCGGCGCATGCTGGAATTAGAGAAGGATATAAAGGTCATCGGCGACTGCGCCAATGCGGAGGAAGCCTTCTCCCAAGTGGAAAGGCTTTCCCCAGACATTGTGCTTATGGACATCAAGATGCCTGAAACGAATGGAATTGCAGCAACCCAAGTACTAAAGGAAAGGAAGCCAGCTTGTAAGATCATTATGTTAACCCTATATGATGATTACGTCGCTGAAGGCATCGAAGCTGGGGCAGATGGCTATCTTCTCAAAGACGCAAAGTTTGCGGAACTTACTCAGGCCATTAGGCAGGTTTATGAAAGCAAGCAATCGCTACAGGAGGGTGATGGCCTTGTTGAAGAGGTTGATCTAGTTATACCTCCGCCCGCTGATACCAGCCAGGTACCCAGATTCATTGCACAGGTGGAGAAGACGCTTGGTGCTAGCTTCCGGCAAACAATTGGCTCCCAGGAAGGCATTGCCATCACAATCCTGCTAAAGCCTACCCTTCTCGCGGTTCTCCTGCATAAGCTAAGAAGTATAACCAATGTAGAAAAAGTAGAGGAGGCAGATCAGCTACCGGCAAGAGATGGCTTTGTCACGAAGTTTGGGACTCAGTCGAGGCCAGGGACCAGCTCCAGGAGAAGGATCCTGGTAACCCTTAAATAGCTATGCTTGTCCAGGCTATGCCACATCGGGAGCTGAAAAAAACTCGGGGAAATGGTTCAGATCGAATGGGGTTCCCCAGGAAGGAGCAGAGATGGGTGATAACTTGGTGAAAGTGAAAGAGGTTCCTTTTGGAAATCTTACTCTGGAAGTCCTCGTGGAACTGCAGCAGGATGGAGTAAAAGCAATTGTGGATGGAGACAAAGGAGTTCTTCGAGCTGCTCTTCGGAGTATATCAGAGGAGCTAGTAGCTGTCCTGGAAACAAACCCCGAAGCATTCGAAGCATTCCTTAAATCCCTAGGTTTAAGATGACTTATGCGTAGAATCACCACTCCCTATTTCACAGCTATCTCCAAGGGTAGGTTTGGCAAGACCCCCTAAGTTGTTCCCCGGTCATGCGCTTCGGTCAGAATAACCATGATTTTTGCGACATTTTTGCCGCTTCAAAGCCAGACATGAGAGACCACCC
>CAYWDP010000137.1:0-4528 GCA_964457045.1 uncultured Dehalococcoidia bacterium | reverse complement strand
GCGTAGTCCTCAACTACTTGGCTTTGCAGCCTATACGGTCGTACCTCTCCCTTTTGGCAAATGTCATAAGTTTTCAATATTTTTTCTCATTGTTTTATGACTTTTTGATAACCTATTTTCTATAATCTTGGTACAGTATCGTGCAAAAACGGCAGTGGCGCCTTAGAGAACTTCAGGCTGTCTTTGAAGGTGAAAGAATGAGTACAATTCTGCACCACCTCCAAGGATTTCGACGTGCTCAAGTATTCGTATACTCACATTCAGGAGGCTATGAGAAATGGCTATGAAGAAGAGGTGATGCCTATGCTGAATCCTACCAGCCTACTCCTCTCCGGGCGGGGCATAGGTTGGCTACTCTCACCTAGATAGCCCGATACGTTTAGTCGAAAGGAGGCAAAAACCGTGGGAAAGTATCTTGTGCTTTGGGAAGTAGACCCCACCAAAGTGCCTACCGACCCTAAAGAGCGAGGCAGCGCGTGGCTTGCTATGGCCGAGATGGTTAAGGAGGACATGAAAAGAGGTTTTACCAAGGACTGGGGAATATTCCCTGGGGAACTCTGCGGATATAGTGTTGAGGAAGGCACTGAGCTGGAGATGATGACTGGCACTGTGCGGTATGCCCCCTACATCAAGTTCAAAGTGCATCCTGTCGCTTCGCTGAGTGATGCAGAGGAAGCCATAAAAGCTTCAATGGAGTAGCGGAGTCAAATTCAACCGATTCATGTGGCGTCTATCTCTCAATCTGCAATAAAGGGCGATGTTCATCCTAGTCACCAAGTAGGGGGGGTGCGTGTCAAATTTGGGGGCACTAGAAGGAGCTAAACCTAACAACGAAAGAAAGGAGGCACAAAATGCTGTTCATGGTTATCACGAGCTATGAGGTGGGGAAAAGGGACGAGGTAATCAAGAGACTATTAGACATAGGGGGCAAGTTTCCTGAAGGGATTAAGGTGATTGGTCAGTGGTCTGCTATCGGTGGTGGTCGTGGTTTCACGCTGGTCGAAGTAGAAGACCCCAAGGTCGCCCTGACAGCAACCATGGCGTGGAGTGACCTTCTCAAGCTTGAAGTTGTCCCCGTGATAGAAACAGAAGAGGTGAGGAAATTAATGCAGAGTAGATAGTGGCGGACTTGAATTTGCCTTCTCTTGACACGCACTTCTCCTACAGGGGGAACTCGCTGGGAGAATCGAGGCAGAACTGAAGCCCAGCCAAGGCAGATTCGGACAGGTCTCTGGGAGTCCCCAACCATTGACTGGCAATCAAGAAAAGGAGGTGTCATGATGGCGACTGAAGTGGAAAAAATGTTAGAGGATTACTATGCGGCGTGGAATTCACATGACTTAGAGAAGGCAGCTTCCTTCTTCACAGACGATTTGGTCTACGAGGATGTACCCATGGCAGCGGTCCAGCGCAACAAGAAGGAGTTCAAGGATAGCTGGAACACCTTCTTTACTACGTGTCCTGACTTCAAGTTGGAAATGAAAGCCATATTCGCTACTGACGAGTGGGCTGGCAGTGAATGGGTCATGAGCGGCACACACAAAGGTGACTGGCCTGGGATGCCAGCCACCGGCAAGAGCTTCTCCATACGGGGTGCCTCGATATGTGAACTGCATGAGGGTAAGCTAAGGCGAGAGAGCCTATATTGGGATGCCGTGTCGTTAATGCAGCAGCTTGGGTTTATGCCTGAGATGCCTTCAGCATAGGTCGAACTGCTTCACCTCTGGCAATAGCCCTTCCAGCCTATCTTATCCGCAAGAGAGGGGTGACAAGGTAGAGAAAGCCCAACCAGGCGGATTTGTAGGGGATAAACTGAAGATTGAGGCAACAACCTGGCTTTTTGTTTCATTAAAGGACAGGGAAGGTCCCCTTTGAGATCGCTGTCTAGTGGCGTGGTGGTTTTTGGGAATCTGAAATAGGTTGCGTCTGAACGCATTCCATCGTATCATCAGAGAAGTGGGCACCCTCCATCACTGCGCGAGGCTGTGACCATGTCAAGACTTTACAAGACTGAAGGCATTGTCTTGAAACACTCCTACGTAAGAGAAGCTGATGCACTGCTCACCCTTTGCACTCCCTTTCTGGGCAAACTGAAGGCTGTCGCTAGAGGGGTGAGACGCCCAAAGAGCAGGCTGGCTGGTCACGTAGAGCCTCTGACTTACTGCTCAATGATGCTGGCTGAAGGGAGAAACTTGGATATCGTCGCTGGATGCGAAACGCTAGATGCGTTCATGTCCTTGAGGGCCGACCTAGGGCTCCTGTCTTGCGGCTTATATATAGCCGAGGTGACTGACCAACTAGCTATGGAAGGTGCCCAAAACCGCAGCTTTGATAAAGGGTTAGACAATCTGGCCTCTCGTTGCAGTGTGAGGTATAGGGGGTAACCTTGAAACGATCGTCGTCGTAGTTGCAGTTGCACCTGAAGCTGCAATAGGTGCTGTAAAGAGGCTGGACTGACCCAAGCTCAGCGCCATACCGACTCCTCCGGTTCGATAGCTTGGGGTTCGTCCTGCGCCTCCAATGATGAGATCTTGAAAGCGCAGGATGGACTTACTTCAGTGAACCGGTGCCGGAGGTGGATTTCTGCCCAATCGTGAGGTGGCACCATCACATGCCATCGCAGGCCCATCTCCCAATCATCTGAGAAGAACAAGTAGTACATTACGATTAGGATGCCTGGGCGAACAATAGTCGGAGTCCACTGGGTTTCCGCGGTGATGCCCAACTCGGGGTGATGCTCCTCAAGCCAGGGAATGAACCTGTCGCGAAGCTCTGTGGCATCTGAAAGAAGCTGGTCCTCTCCTTCGAATACCTCAATCGCAAACGTCTTCGATCGCTCCAACCCAGCCCGCTTCGCCCGAATCGTCACCGTCAAGGCCTTACTCTCCTCAGGGCCAAGCGGTTCTATGGTCGGCTGCTCGCCAGCTGGTTCTGTCATTGCGCCGCTCATACCTACTTCGTCAGGGATTATCGTCACCTCAGCAACTTGGCCCGGAGTTATAGCCTCGGGCTCGACGGTCACGCTTGCGCCGGGGGCCTTGGCCGAGATGTTCACAGCCTGTCCATAGCTGCCTCCCTCTCCTTGCTCCGCAACCGTCACCAGAAACACGCATATCTGCCGAGCCATAAGATACTGGATCTGCTGAGGAATCACCTCCATGGAAAACGGGGTGGCCGTCGGTTCATCTCTCCCACCTCTCCCGCAAGCCATTGCTAATGTTAGCAGAATCGCTAACAGCGTAAGTACAACCAGTATCTTGGCATTCACCTGTTCATCCCACGGGACAAATCGACATCACAGTTCCTAGCACAACCCTTATACACCCATTTCCACTGCCTGTCAACCCTCCCGCAGGCTGCTGTGTCGACGGAGTAGACGACCCCATAGTCTACTTAGGAGGTCCACTGCCAGTAAGAACATCGGAAGGCCAGCGGAAGCGCCTTCAACCTAGTCATGAACGCTACGGCCATCATTGAAACCAGGCGCCGACTCGCTGCCTATGGTCAGTACAAATGTTGTGCACGAGATGGTGGAAGCGATGGAAGCAACAGAAGCGAGAAAGGTTGCGTTGCTTTGCGGAGTGCGCTGGGGGGTAACAAAAACCCATATCGTTCAAGAACAAACGAACGATGGCACTTGGAAGATTGCACACGATGAGCATCAGGTATTCCCTGCCAAACGCAGGCCAAAACATAATTAGACAATTGATGCCACAGGGCAAGCAGCCAAAGCTGTAGCCCAGCTAGGCGGATTTGGGGAGGTAGCTGGATTACTTATCCTCTCGACAGAGATTATTATCTGCAATTTCAGGGGTTGCGCGATGAGGATCTCAACAATCGTCGGAAAAGATGACCTCATCAAAGCCAAACTAGAGGAAGGCTACTCCTTCAACCTCTTGAGTAAAGAACTTGGTGTTGGTTGCCGAACCTTAATCAATTATGTCAAAGGTTTGGACAGCCACTTTAGGAGAAAGTATGCAGGAATCAGTTTCAGAAAACCTTCAACACCCAGGGATTTCGCTGCAAGACATGGCATCCCAATCAAGAGAGTCACAGATTGGCTTCAAAAAGGGCGCATCAAGGGAAGAAAAGTAGGACAACAGTGGGTTATCACTGAATGGCCCCGCCAAGCGACTTTGGGTAAGGGATCGAGACTAATGGGCAAAACAGAATTGCTCCGAGCCGTGTTTGGCAAAGACAATATGCCTGACCATGAGCTTGAAGACGAGAATGTCAATAGAGTTCTGTCGACACTAAGCCCGGTAGAGAGATTTGTCATAGAGCGATATTTTCTCAGGAATATGAGCCTAGCAGAGATTGCCAGGGCATATCTTCGTTACGATGGCAGAAGAGGCGTTGCAAGACAGATGGTATGGAGAGTAAAAGAGAGGGCACTGCAAAAGCTGAAGCATCCTGCGAGACTCAAGATTCTGTTAGGCTGATTATGACACAATTGCGAAGTCACTTTCATTGCTGAATGGTATAAGCCCAGCCAGGCGGATTTGGAGAGACAAGCAAGCCTCGCCAA
>CAYWDP010000136.1:0-4538 GCA_964457045.1 uncultured Dehalococcoidia bacterium | reverse complement strand
GTTGTCTCGAAATTTAAAGGACTGGAAGAGATTACTGAAGGAGAATTGTTTTTTGGTAAACTAAAGGTAGATAATAAATCCATAAGCAACAACGGGGTAATAGACAGCACCTTGGCATAAGAGGCAAAACTGGTGTCGAGAGACGGAGGTAAGCAATGGCTGAGTATGAAGTAGTCATTATTGGTGGTGGTCCTGCCGGGCTGGCCGCTGGTTTGTATACCTCGCGGGCTGGACTGAAGAGTCTGCTGGTGGAGCGTGGTATTTTCGGAGGTCAGATAGTGAATGCCAGGCTGGTGGAGAATTATCCTGGCTTTCCCCAGGGTATCTCAGGCCTCGAGCTGGGGTCACTGATGCATCAGCAGACCCTTAGATATGGGCTGGAGACCACAAATGCCGAGGTTACAGGTCTGGCTCTGGAACAGCCCTACCACATCTTTACTACCGAGCACAGCTTCGAAGCCGAGGCAATCATCATTGCCGCTGGTTCAGAGTATCGCAAGTTAGGCGTTGCTGGCGAGGAGAGGCTCCTGGGTCGTGGGGTGTCTTCTTGCGCCACCTGTGATGGCTTTTTCTTCCGTGATCAGAAAGTAGCGGTGATAGGAGGAGGCGATGCCGCTATTACTGATGCCATAGAGTTAAGTCAGCATGCCCATAAAGTATATGTCATACACCGACGGGATCAACTTCGAGCCACGCAAGTGCTTCAGCAACGAGCCTTTGCTGAACCTAAAATAGAGTTCATATGGGATACGATAGTAGAGGAGATTGTGGGAACGGACAGGGTAAAGGCGCTCAGGCTACGCAACCTGAAAACCCACCAGCTTTCCTCTCTAGAGGTAGCTGGCATTTTTGTGGCTGTGGGTCTCAAGCCTAATAGTCAGTGCTTTGTCAACATCGTGGAGCTTAATGACACAGGACATATTGTTACTAACGAACTAATGGCAACTTCAGTCCCCGGTATCTTCGCAGCTGGCGACATCCGGCGAAACTCAGCTCGTCAGATTGCTAGCGCGGTTGGAGACGGTGCCACTGCTGCCATGTCTGTCTTCAGGTATCTTCGAGGATAAAGCTGAAGGTAGCGTTGTCCCCTCCCTGTCTATACCCCCTCTACCGTTTTCGGGGCAGGATGACCACCTTACGAACTTCCCCCTCCTCAATACTTTGGGTAGTTACATCAGGGTTGACCGACAGGGCGAGGTGGACAATCCGTCGCTCATCCGCTGGCATAGGCTCCAATGTCACCGATCGCCCACTAGATTTTGCCTTTTGGGCTAATCTTAATGCCAGCTCCCTCAGTGCCAGATAGCGGCGTTGCTTATATCCTTCTACGTCAATAGTTATTGGCACCCTCCCCTTCTGGTAGTGAGCTACAATAAGTCGGACAAGGTACTGCAGAGAAGCTAAGGTTTCACCACGGCGCCCGATAAGGATTCCTAAATCACTGCCCTTGACTTCTAAGACGATGGACTCGGTTTCCGAGCTTGCTCCCTCTAAAGAAGATTTTAACTCAACCTCAGCGGTCAGCTTCATCCGACTAAGGAGTTCTTCTAATACCTCTTTAGCCAGTGCAGCCACCTTGCTTTCTTTTCGAACTTGGGACAGTGGAGTCACCCTGACCATAGCCTCTTCAGCCCCCACCCCTAAGAAGCCTGCCTTACCCTCTTTCAGAACGGCGACCTCCACCTCCTCCCTGCTGAGTCCCAACTGCTCAAGAGCCTGCTGAACGGCTTCCTCTACTGTCTTAGCGCTTACTTCTAGACTTTCCATGCCTTGCTCCCTCCTTCAGGTTAGTGATTCTACCAGACGCGCTAATCTCTGCCCCGCCTTTCTCAGGCTTAGCTACTTTCTTCCTGTCAACTTGTTTCGCCGGCGAGGGGGCAAAAAGGTTCCCCCATCCGTAGATATAGTATTGAACCACCACGCTAAAGATAGTAGAGGCGACAAAGTAAAGCCCCAGTCCACTGGGAAGGGTAAGACAAATGAAGCCAAACATTAGCGGCATCATTAGCTGCATCATCCTTTGCATTGATTCTTGCTGAGGGTCTAGGCTAGGTTGAGTTATCATCTTCTGTGATACCCACATTGTCCCTCCCACCAAAATGGGGATTAGAAGGTAAGGGTCAGGATTGCTCAGGTTGAGCCAGAGGAACTTCCCTGAGATAGGCAATGCTTGATGAAGCACAGACCATGAATAAAGATCCTCAGAGAGTCCCAGAAAATCCTGAGGGGTTGTCGCCAGGGCTCGAATAATAGCCCGGTAAACGGCAATGAATATAGGCAGTTGGATGAGCAGAGAGACGAGCATAGGAGAGGAGAGACAACCCATGGGGCTCACCCCTGCTTCCTTATACAGCTTCATCGTCTCTTGCTGTAGCTTTTGCTTATCTTTAGCATACTTCTTCTTTATCTGCTGCAACTTTGGCTGTACCGCTCTCATTCCCTCTGACATCGCCTTAGAGGAGCGGAGCTGCTTCAGAGTAAGGGGGAGTATTACAAAGCGCACTATAATAGTGAGGGCTACAATGGCAAGACCAAAGTTATCAAAGAACACATGAGATAAAACTATCAGGAAGTTAAGTATGGGTTGAAGAAGAACAAGATTAAAGAATTCCAAGGTTATACCTCACCCACTGGTCTTATAGCTCCAAAGTTGCTTCCCGGTTTCCACTTCAATTGCATAAAGCGTATGGCTGCTATTCTGAGCATGGACATAGAGTATCCCCTTTTCCTGATCAGCATAAAGAGGAGCGAGAACAGGGGCCTCGAAAGGATAGAGCACATGGTAGCTCTTCTCCTGAGGATCGATAGCATATACATTGCCGTCTTCCGAGCCGACTAGAATGAGATTTAGATTCTCCATCAAAACAGGGGGAGTGCGAACCCTTCCTTGGGTCTCAAGGACTACCCGGAAATCCTCTGGATTTTGGGCATTAATAGCATAGACCTTATGGTCGAGACAGCCAACCCAGATCTCGTCATTATAGAAAAATGCTTCTGTCCAAAACCAGTTTTCTGCCTCAAAAGCCCACTTCTCCTCCCCTGTACCGGCATCAATAGCGTAGAGGTTGTTATCGCAGGAACCTACATAGATGGTACTGTCAACTACCAGTGGAGTGGAGAGGATGGCACCCTGTGTCTCAAAGTGCCATATCTCCCTCCCACTCTCAGTATCTATAGCATAAAGCTTGTGGTCGGAGGAGCCGATATAGACCACTCCATTATCGACGGCAGGGGTTGACCAAATCTTGGCCCCAGTTTTAAAGGGTGTCGGCCACTTCGGACTCAAGTTAAGATTAAGGGCATAAAACTTGCCGTCCGAGTTGCCAACAAAGACAGTTTCATCAGCTACTATGGGGCTACCAACAATGGCACCACCAGTATCAAATTTACTCATACTCCCATCGTCGATTCTAAAGGAGTAAATATAACCATCGTAGCCCCCGACATAAACTTTGTCCTCTCCCATTGCTGGCGTGCCATAGGTGCTCATTGGCGTCGAGATCCGCGCTGAACAGGCAAGAAATCCCCCCGCTCCCGGACTTTCGAGAGTCTCGCTCCACATCTGGCTCGGTTGATCCCCGGATACATCCAAAGCAATAACCTCACCCCCTATAGTGCCAACATAGAGGACATTATCACTCACTGCGGGGCCAGACCATCCCCTGGTTGGAGCAGCAGCGCATCCTACCAAAAGTAGGATGCTGGAGAGAAGCACGAATGAGAGGAGTATCTTACTTAATCTCGACTTTTTGATGTTTGAGAACATTAATCTATTTCTTCTGAATAAGTAACGCAAGGCATTAGGGTACCGGGTCAAAACCTCCAGGATTAAAGGGATGGCAGCGGAGGATCCTCTTCATCCCTAGCCAAATGCCCCTAAGCAAGCCGTATTTTTGGATGGCTTCATAGGTATACTGGGAACAAGAAGGGGTGAAACGACAGGTAGGGGGAGCATATTTTGACCAGGTTGATTGATACCCTCGAATAAGCTTTAAAGCAATTCCTTTCATTTCTACTCTTTCAGCTTTGCTCGCCAGGTCAGCTCCTCCACCGCCTCCCTAAGTTGATGGAAATCAGCTGTAGAGGCAGTGCTACGGGCAATAAATACTACATCCCAACCTGGCTTACAAGGTATCAGCTGCACACACTCACGAAGTAGTCTCTTTACCCGATTGCGTACTACCGCCTTGCCTACCCGCTTGCTCACTGAAAAGCCAAACCTGCTCCACTCCAGTCCATTGGGGAAGGCTTTCATTACCAGTAGTTCATTTGCCCAAGATTTGCCCCGATTATGAACCGTGGCATATCGACTCTTTTGAGTAAGGCGTTGTTCCCTTTTCATTACTAATGTGAACAAGAGGGTGAAGTGCCTCTATACCGCCAGCCTGTAGCGCCCTTTGAGTCGCCTCGCTTTTAATACCCTCCGTCCACCTCGGGTCCTCATTCGCGCCCGAAAACCATGCACCCTTTTTCGATGGAGTCTTTTAGGCTGATAGGTCCGCTTTGGCACTCTGCTCTTTCTCCAATAATGGTGCTAT
>CAYWDP010000135.1:0-4574 GCA_964457045.1 uncultured Dehalococcoidia bacterium | reverse complement strand
AAATTGAACTGAAAGGCAGATTGCTCAGCTGAAAACAAGTCCAGTCCAATAGGAGCAATACATCCTTATTTGCCATGACTCGAGAAAAGCGTGTTAAAATGGAACCGTGCCTATCATAAGAGTGAAGAACGCCCTCAAGAGATATGGTTCCCTAGTGGCCGTAGCAGGGATAGACTTGGTCGTGGAGGAGGGTGAGTGTTTTGGACTCTTGGGACCCAACGGTGCGGGCAAGACCTCTCTAATCCGCATGATCATCGCCGCATCGCCGCTTAGCGGTGGTAGTATTTGGGTGGACAGCAGCGATATAACCAAGGATCCTAGCCGCATCAAAGCCAAGATAGGCGTGGTGCCCCAAGAGGAGAACCTCGACCCCGACCTGACGGTGTTACAGAACCTCATCACCTTTGCCCGCTATTTCGGCATACCTAAGGCCGAAGCAAAGCAGCGAGCCTTGGCTAATCTGCGGCTTTTCGAGCTAGACGGCAGGCAGCACGCCAAGATCGACGAGCTTTCCAGCGGTATGAAGCGGCGCCTGCTCATAGCGCGAGCCCTCATTAACCAGCCTAGGCTCCTCATCCTCGATGAGCCCACAATAGGATTGGATCCTCAGACCAAACATCTTGTGTGGCAAAAGCTGCGCTCACTCAGGGCTCAGGGGGTAACCCTACTCCTGTGCACCCAGAATATGGAAGAGGCCTGGTACCTCTGTGATCGTGTAGCCATTATGAATGAAGGCAAGGTTATCGACACAGGAGAGCCCCAGGAATTACTTGCTAGATATGGAGGAAAATCTGTCCTAGAGGCACGCCCTCGTCCGGAAGCAAGAGACTTTGTTCTGCAAGAATTGACAAGGGCTGGCCTTGAGTGGCAGGCGGTGGAGGATACACTGTATATCTTCCAGGATAGCAATCAAGTTGTGGAGGGCAGTTTTCTTGAGGTGTTGAATATCCTAAGCCAGCACATCCCCACCTTAGAGGACGTTTTCCTAAGGCTAACCGGTAGGTCATTGAGGGAGTGATGGGTATTTCTTATCGTTCCCTGCGAGTGTGGCAGCGGAATCGAGACGTGTTTTTAAAGCTGTGGCGAAGTGAGATGCCGGGATTCCTCGCCGAGCCCCTCTTGATTCTGTTAGCTATGGGGCTGGGCTTAGGTGCCTATGTTACTATGGAGGAAGGCGAGAGATACATTGAATTCATCGCCCCTGGTGTTGTGGCTGGTTATGCTATGTTCAGCGCCAGCTTCGAGTGCACCTACGGTAGCTTCGTCCGCATGCATTATCAGAAGACCTATGACGCTATCATCACTACGCCCATAAACATAGAAGATGTCATAGCCGGGGACATATTTTGGGGGGCCACTCGCTCCTCGCTTACTGCCTGTGCTGTGCTGGCTATTGCTAGTGCTTTTGGACTAGTGAACTCCTGGTGGGCACTACTTGTGCTTCCCCTGGCTATCCTAGCAGGGCTCATGTTTTCCTCGATAGCTATGTTTTACACCTCGCTGTCCCCCTCTATCTACACCTTCAACTACTATTTCACCCTTTTCATAACTCCAATGTTTTTCTTCGGTGGTGTCTTCTTTCCCCTATCAGCTTTTCCCACCATTGTGCAACATCTCAGCTGGATTGCACCCCTGACGCCCGTAGCCAACCTCACGCGGGCTTTAATGAGTGGCCATCCCGGAGAGGGAACATGGTGGGGGCTCGCCATCATAGTGGGCATCACAATGGTATTCTTCCCGCTTTCATTGCGCACAATGAGAAACCGGCTATTGAAGTAAGGGACAGATCGTTAAGAGCACCAGCAACCGTCTTGTTGACAATAGCCTTCTTACAACCCTATCATTGTTAGCAAAACTTATGCTGATCATTTTGGAACCCCAGTGTTTTGTTGTGATAGCTTCCCGTCAGGTAGGCTCAGCCCTTCTCCGCACTTTGCTGTGGAGGATCCCTTGATGATCTTGCTAAGGATTTTGTGATGTCAAAAAGGCTTGCAGTGATTCCGGAGGAGTGTTCCGGCTGCGGCATTTGCGAACTGGTATGCGCTATCAGGCATTTTGGAGTAAACAATCCCAAGAAGGCGGCAATAAGGGTGATGATTACCTATCCTCATCCAGTGGTGAGAATGCCGATTGTGTGCAGCCAGTGCAAGCTGCCCGCATGTGGCAGGGTGTGTCCTGCTGATGCTCTGCGCTTAGAAAACGGCGTCGTCCAAGTGGTCGAAGAGAACTGCGTTTCCTGTTACAAATGCGTGGAAGCCTGCCCCTTTGGGGCCATATACGTCCATGAAGACTGTGGCATACCCATCAAGTGTGATATGTGTGGAGGAGACCCCGAGTGCGTTGGGAAGTGCCCCAAGGGGGCGATCCGGCTCATACCAGAGGCTGCCTTGGGTGAATTCAGGCGTCTCACCAATGTCCTCAGTTATGCTCAGATGAAAGAGATTGAGTACTACGAAAAGGGTGAGAAGAAGACGATTCGCTATGCCGAGATAGGAAAGGAAGAGCTTTGAGCATCAAGGCCGGATACTTTCGGAGACATCTCCGTGTAGATCTAACCAAAGGCCGTGTCGAGCGGCTGGCCCTATCGGATGCTTTCATCGAAAAATACATTGGCGGGCGCGGCTTTGGTGCTAAGCTGGTGTGGGACAACCTGAGGAAGCATGGCTTCAAGAGAGATCCCCTTGGGCCAGATAGCCTCTTAGTGGTGGCACCGGGGCCGCTCACCGGGGTTTATCTGCCCTCATCGGGGAAGAATTCGTTTGTTGCTATATCACCAGCCACTGGCCTCTACGGGGATTCATCCATGGGGGGACGCTTCGGCGTAGCGCTCCGCCAGGCGGGAATCGATATTCTCTCCATCACCGGCAAGGCGCCAGAACTATCTGTCCTTTTCGTTGACAACGATGATACAGAGATCCTTCCTATGCCTCAACTGAAAGGCAAAAGCTGTTTGGAAGCTGAAGGAACGATCAGGGAGAAGCTAGGCACCCATGGTATCCATGTCGCCACAATTGGTGTGGGCGGTGAGAACATGGTGAAATTTGCTTGTGTGAATACCGACTGGGGACGCAATGCGGGAAGGACCGGCATAGGTGCGGTCATGGGGTCGAAAAACCTCAAGGCTATCGTAGTGCGCGGGGACAAGGATATCCCGGTCCATGACTTGAGAGGACTCATAGCTGAGGCTGAGAAAGCCTTTAAGTACATGCGCGAACATAAGTATTTTAAGATGTGGCAGCAGGAAGGCCTAATGAACGTCATTGCCTACGCCAACGAGAAAGGAATTCTGCCCGCTTACAATTTTAAGGATGGCGTTTTTGCCAAGCACAACCAGATCAACGGGGCCACCATGGTCGCTGGCTACAAGATAGGGGACAGCGCCTGTTTCTGCTGTCCTATGTGCTGTGGGAACATTTGCCTGGTGAGAGACGGGAAGTACGCTGGCACTGTAGTCGAGGGGCCGGAATATGAATCGTGTGCCATGCTTGGGTCTAATTTGGGCATCGACAATTTCGCTGCGGTGCTTTCGGCAAACCGACTGTGTGACGAACTCGGCATAGACACCATCTCCACTGGTGGTGTTGTTGGAGCCGTTATAGAGGGGTATGAGAAGGGGATTCTCTCGCTAACTGACCTTGATGGCAGGGAAGTCACCTGGGGAGGTGAGGAAGCGATTCTGGAAATGATACAGAAAATCGCTCACCGGCAGGGCATCGGAGATATTCTCGCTGAAGGGGCGCGTGGCATTACGGAAAGGTGGCCTGAGATGGCCAAAGTGGTGCTACATGTCAAAGGCCTTGAGCAGTCGGCCTACGACAGCCGAGCCAGCCTATCTATGGCACTGGCGTATGCTACCTCGGACATAGGCGCACATCACACAAGAGCATGGACGATTGCCAAGGAAATGGAACAGGGGCAGGACTGGTCTGACGACGAGAAGGTCGACATCGTGATCTACCATCAGAAGGTGCGCCCATTGTTTGACATGCTGGGTGTGTGCCGCCTGCCCTGGATCGAACTGGGCCTCAGTGAGCGTCACTACGCCAACTTCTATAGGTACGTGACAGGAAAGGAAGCGTCTCTTGATGAGCTTCTACAACTCTCAAATGACATCTACGACCTGACTCGCTTGATAAATACCCGTCTTGGCACCAGCCGGCAGGACGATAATCTCCCTTATAAGGTATGGGCCAATCCTGCACTCACCGGTCCTACGGCAGGCAAGGTCATTGACCACGATGACTTCAACAGGATTCTCTCACTGTACTATCAGAAGCGCGACTGGGACGAGTATGGGGTTCCAGCGGTCGACTTGGCCGATAAATTCAACGACTAGCCACCCTTGACTGAGCGCATGGAGTAGCCCTGCAGGCAGGCATTCTAGCCCATTTCCTCTGCAGGAGGGTGCTAACACCCTAATCTTAGATTAAGGTGTTAATCCCCTTTGAAATCACTGTTTGGTGGCTTGGCGGTCTTGGAAAGCTGAAGTGGGGTGCAACCTTCGCTAACCCTGAATCTCCATCCAAGCTGAGTGTGGTATAACGTCGTAGGGGATTTACCAACACGAGTCCGGC
>CAYWDP010000134.1:0-4615 GCA_964457045.1 uncultured Dehalococcoidia bacterium | reverse complement strand
CGAAGCGGCCAACGGTGGCATTCATGCCGCCCACCCCACTTGCGGGCTGAAGCCCGCGGTTGGCGGCTAGCACGGGTGAGACTCCCCCCGATGAATCGGGGGGTCTCAAGCGTGGCCACATCGAAGCACGGGCAAGGAGGACCAGCGGCCTGGTAGCTCCACAAAGTCAGCGCCTATGCCTGTCAAGGCAGAGGGATTTGGGCAAAACCGTGTCGAAGACTCACCGTGGAGAGGCGGGAGGCAGAACAGAATCCACAGATTAAGGCAGCTCTGGGCAGATCAAAGCCCAACACCTAGCACACTTTGGGCGGACTTTGCTCCGTTAACCCGGGCAACTCAATGTTGCCCAAAACGTCATAATGTACAGTGGTGAAGTTTGCCACACTGCCAAAACTCGCCTGGTCACTGTTATGACTTCCTCGCCAAGTTGTACTTGAACATAAAGAAAATACTCGGTTTTCATCGCATATTGTAACGGTGATACTCAAAGCGATTAGAGTATCCGCTCGGCCCAAAGATTAATCACCGTTTGGTGGTTCAGTTGACTGGTGGTCTTTATGCTCTAGGCGCTGGGATGCCAGGGTAACCCCCCGGCTAACTCCTTCCCGCAGGCGCCCGTACTCAGAACTGAACTCTGCTCCCAGGATGAGAATGAAAGCCGAAATGTAGATCCAAAAAAGTAAGACAATAACGGAGCCCACTGAGCCGTAGACTGACTCGTAGTCGGCGAAGTGGCTTAGGTAAAGGATAAATAAGCCTTTAGCGATTTCAAACAGAATGGCTGCCAGCAGCGCCCCAGGCCAGACGTAGCGCCAGAAGGTTTTGGTATTGGGAATGAATTTGTATATGAGCAGGAAGATGGCGAAGCTGAAAAAGAATGCCAGGAACCTGCCGCCAAAGTTGACCGCAGCACCCAGCACTGTCATATCTACCCTGCTGAGAATGGCGAAGGCAGCAGTCCCGCCCATGGAGAGAAGGAACAGCAGACCGATGCCCATAGCCATGGCCAGATCACGCAGCTTCCTTTTAAGGAACGGGCGATCCTGGTGGACATCCCAAGCACGATTGACAGACCGGCTCACGGCACCGAACACGGCGCTGCCTCCCCAGAAGAGACCAATCAAGCTCAGGATTCCAAGGGCACCACGCAGGTGTATGACACCCTCGATATTGCGTTCCAGCAGGTCAATAGAGCCCGGGAGGTTCTGGCGAAAAAAGTCAAACAATTCCTCCTGCACCTTTTCGGAGGGGAGAAACATGCCAAGAAGGGCTATGAGCCCCAAGAGCAGTGGAAAGAGAGAAAAGATACCATAGTAAGCTATTCCAGCTGCCATATGCGATGCATCATCAGCCCCCAGCTCCTGGATAGTGCGGACCACTAATTGAACCGCCGTTATCCTGAGGAGACGTTCTTTGATTCGCTGCTGCTTCCCGCCTAGGCGACTTGCGGTGGCTTGCCAACGGGCTTTTGATAATATGGTGTATCTACTAATAACATCGCGTAAGGAGCGTATGATTTCACCCAATGAACGCATGCGTCAATCCGCCACAAGAATGGTGAGGGGGTCAGACCTAGCTAAAGCCCTGACCCCCTTATGGCGTCCCACAGATCATCTAGTCTAAGATCCAAACACTCAGTGCATCAGAACAACACCACGATCAGGGCGAGGTTTGCGGGTTTGTGCTACTAGGTAGAGTAATGACCACAAGGGTTACTATTACTTCTCCTCTTTCTTGAAGGGAGTCTTAAGTACCACCTTGACGCCTGCAATGGTCCCAGAGACAGCGTTGGTAACCGCCTTAGCAGTGCTTTCACTGACTTCACCAGCTGCTTCCACCGCACCACTAGCAGCTGCTGATGCTGCGTCCTCCGCCTTCACCCCAGCTGCTTTGGCACCTTCTATTGCCCCTTCCACTGCACGGCGAGCTACTGTAGCCACATCGCCACCGACCTCCGCAGTACTCTTTATCAACCCTCTAGTGGTGCTGCGGACACACGTCATCACATCGCCGCCTATCTCACAGGTTCCACTGATGGTGCCTTGTATGGTGCCCTTTGCCGTTGATGCCAGGTCTGCACCTGTCTCCTTTGCACCCTGAATCGCGCCTCTGGCAACACTGAAGGCCGCCTCTTCGAGGCCAACGCCAACACTTTTGCTAGTTGCCAAGGCACCCTCTGCAGCCTGCCGAGCCACTGTAGCCACATCACCTCCAACTTCGCTGGTGCCCTTGATCGCTGCCCGGATAGTATCGCTCAGAACGCCCGCGGTTACCGTAGTAACCTCGCCTACCCCCTGTATCACACCAATGACAGCACCTTTGGCTGCAGAGCCTATTTCGGTACCAGTCTCACTGGCCGCATGAATGGCACCTGTGACAGCATCTCCTATCAAGCCTGACGTCTCTTTCACCACATCTCGCACCCCGCGAAGGCCATCTACAAGATTCCTACGAGTGACGTCTACAGTGGTGCCTACCACATCCCCAGCGCCTTTGATGGTTTTAGCTAAAGCATCACTGATTCGCTTACCCAGATCTCCTAAAGCCATAGCAACACCTCCTTCTTTGAACTAATCTGTGAGACGCGAAGATTCTACACGAGCCAGCGCCATTTGTCAACCCGGTGAACTCGCCACAAGTGACTCCAGAAGCAGCCAAGAGGGAAAGTAAGACAAATGTTCAGAAGCGAGGAGACGAACTCTCTTTCTATCTAGAAACGGGCATCCTCTTTGGCGGGCAGGCAAACCAACTGCCTTCGCTCGGTGGGGTGTTCGCTTGCCGCACCTATCTATCTCAATCGCAATCTCCTGACCGCCGCTACTATCATACCTGTCACTGAAGTCCTGACTGGTAAGGCAACTAGCTCATCCCCTTTAGCAAAGCTTTTACATTCCTACCCAGTACATTATGGTTGTAGCCGCCTTCTAAGACTCCGTACCTTTTCCCCTGGCAGACTCTTTCCGCACATTCCCTCACCAGCTTGCCAATGGTCTCATAATCCTCGGTCTTGAGCAGACCTCCCCAGTCCTCCTCATGCCTGTCGAAACCTGCAGAGACTGCCACTACATCCGCCTTTGTCTGAGCCAGGAATCTGGAGACTCCGTCCACGAATTCTTGCCTATTTCTGCCCTCGGGATGAAAGTAGATTACCTGCGGTATATTCTCAAAGATATTGGCAGTGCCATCACCGAAGTGGAGGTCTATATCCACTATCACCGCTGTCTTAATCTTGCCCTCTTTTCTCAGCTTGGCTATTGATATGGCCATATTGTTGAAGAAGCAAAACCCCCAGCAATGGTCACGGCTGGCATGATGCCCCGGGGGTCTTATCAGCGCAAAGGCTGGCTCCCTACCTGCGGCTAGTTCTGCTGCCTTAATGGCCCCTCCGGCTGCCAGCAAAGCAATCTCATAGGTCAAGGCCATCCTTTGGACATATTTTATATGCTCATTCGAATGAACTAGGCTGATTTCGCCTACCATTGCTGGCTCGGCCATAACTGACTCAAAATGAGGCAAGACCTCCTTTATGATGCTCTCCATCCGCCCCGCTTTGGCAGCCGGGTCGCTGGCGTAGACCTCTTCATATCGTGGGTGATAAACAACCTTCATTCAGCCTAATTCTGCCTTCGGCGTCAGTCCTTTTTCTGAATTCAAGCCCATCTTCGTTAGACAGTCGCCGAACCACTGCCTACACCCTCCTTCTCAGCTTTGACATCCTTCTAGAACAGGGATTCTGCTCCCAGTACCAGCAATCTGACCAAGGCCACGACCAGGATGTAGATAATCATGCCCACAACGCAGGTGCCAATTGCTCGCCAGGTCGAGAAGTCCAGGGCCTGCCTGACCGCGATCACTCCGGCAATCAGCACCCATACCGATACGCCAAAATAGATCAACCCTCCCAGAATGGGAATAAAGGAAAAGATACTCAGCACCCAAGGAGAATTGGCAAAACCAATCGTCCGCAGTAATTCCCCATAGGTAGCTGATGTCTCCGGACCTCTGAATAGGGTGGTGCCCAGCCAGTAGGCCAGTAACGCCCACGCCAGCCAGCCGGCCAAGGACCAGCCCAGACCTGCGAGAAGGCCCCAGAGAAACCATATTGCCCCCTCATCAAGGAGCAATCCAGCAATGGCCCCTCCGATACCACTGGCCACGCTGGCTATGATCACTGCCAGGAATGCTTGCCCATTGGCCGTGGTATCAGCCTCAACCTCCTCATAAAGGTCAACCTCCAGCTTTGCGGCGCGCACCATCCTGTTTGCAAGCGAACGTGAATCTGCCATTGTTCACCTCCTTCCACATGACTCTAGAGTGCCCAGAGGTTTTCGCCCAAGCACCTCTTGGCTTTAGTGCCTCCCAAGTTTACTTAAGAAGGATATCACCAGTTCCTGCCTATCTTTCTCAGACAGTTACCGAATCCCCCTATCTACAAATTCGCCTAGCTGAGCCATTGCCCTCTATCTTAGCAATATGCCCATATGCGCGCAACCCTCTATGAAGAGAGCGTTTAAAAACGTAGGGACGGGTCTTTAGACCCGTCCGAGCGCTGGACAGACCTAAAGGTCTGTCCCTACAGGGTGATTCATCTTTCAACGATCTCTATGAAGTCTCC
>CAYWDP010000133.1:0-4645 GCA_964457045.1 uncultured Dehalococcoidia bacterium | reverse complement strand
TTTGAGTCGGCCACAGAGACTCAGCCACGTCAGTCAGCTGCAACTCCAAAAGTCTGTTCCTACTGGGCTTGCCGCTGTCGGGGTGCCAATCCATAGCCACAAAGTAGTCCCTGCTCAGCGTTTCGATGTCTACGCTTCTACCAGCCAGGGGCCCACTCTCCAGGGGAGGGCGACCCAGCACCCTGTCTGGCACTTTGAAATCGCTTACACCTATTCCCTCGCAGATATTGAAGGCCTGCCGCATGTTGGCAATCCTTTCACCGAGCTTCAGAAGATCATCGAGACTATAATCCCGGCCGGTGACCAGGCTCAAAGATTCAGGAAGTGCGTCGGAATCCATAAACATATAACCGAAGAGGCACATCCCGGCACAGTTGACCACATGTACCAGGTTGCTACCCATCCTATGCGCCTCACCACGGCCACTGAAGGACTTGCGATCATAGGGAGGGAACTCCAGGCCGCTGGCAGGCCTGTACCCTTCGCTACCTTGAGTATGGCGGGCCGGGGTTGCATCCAAGTAGGTAGCGGCATATGACATAAAGCGCTTGGGATCATGCATGGGCACTTCTTGACCATGGATGTGTATGGCAAACTGCTCTGCCCTCTTGCCGACTCTCTGTGCTGCTGCCCTAACCCCATCGGCGAGGATATCTCCCAGGCCATCCCTCCTTGCTAGCTTCTCGGTCAGGGCTACTATGGCCTCATGGTTCCCCCATTTAAGCTCAATGCCCCCGGTATCGCTATCGGTAATGAGCCCGTTCTCATAACACTCGATGGCGAAAGCAATGGTGGCACCAGCAGAGATAGTGTCCAGTCCGTAGCGGTTGCAGATGTCGTTTACCTTTATTATCGAATCGAGGTTGTCGTTTAAACACAGGCTGCCAAAGGCTGCCAGTGTTTCATACTCCGGCTTGGACACCCCTGCGGCATATTTGTATTCACCTGCCCCGGCCTTCATCATCCCACCGCAGGCAACAGGACAGCGCCAGCAGCCATACTTGCGTTTTTGGAGACTTATCACGCTTTGATCGCTGATGGCACCAGCATTTGGGAAATCGACTACCGAGCCTCTCCAGTTCTTGACTGGAGCATCTCCGATTCGAACCAGCTCAGCCGTGTTTCCGCAGGTGCCAAACTGGCGAAACAACTCCACTTGACCGGCAAATTGCCCCATATGCTTTCTCCTCGCCTCCTCCAATTTAGACTTGTGGGCCAGTGGGATGATTTGGCGCCCCTTGACAGCTACAGCTTTAAGCTTCTTGGCTCCCATCACTGCCCCCAGGCCAGAGCGGCCAGCGGCTCTCCCCCTGGCGTTGATGATGCATGAAATGAGGGCCAGCCTCTCCCCTGAAGGGCCAATGCAGGCTACTCTGGTGTCCCGGCCCAGCTCAGCTTGGAGCAGAGCCTCGGTTTCAGCAGTGTCCTTGCCCCACAGATGACTTGCTTCTCTAAGCTCAACCTTGCCGTCATCTATGAAAAGGTAGACAGGCTGGTCGCTGCTCCCTGTGAAGAAAACTGCGTCGTAGCCACTGAACTTAAGGTATGGACCAAAATCGCCCCCGGAGTTGGCATCCCCCCAGGTTCCGGTAAGAGGCGATTTGGCCACCACCATGTACCTGCAACCGAAGAGGGCAGGGGTACCCGTGAGGGGACCGGTGACGAACCCCAAGATGGCATGCGGACCCAGGGGGTCTACCTTGGGCTTCTGCCGGCTAAATATCACTCTGGCTCCGATGCCGTACCCGCCAATGAAGTCCTGGTACATGCTCTCGTCAGGAATCTCCTCCCATGTCCTTCCTTGGGTGAGGTCGGCGAATAGAATCTTGCCCATGTACCCGCAGGCCATAAGTCCGCTTCTTTCTAGACCAAAGGTGGCTTCATCATGATTAACAGGACAAAGTGCCCTCTTGCTCCTGGCTCTCCACTCCCAGCTCTCTGAGCTCCTGAGGAGCGGGGATATTGGTCACTTTATCCTAACCCATTGCATTATAGTGGTCGTCCAAAAATCTGTCTAAGTCTTCTTTGACTAACGGGGTCACCTTAAGGTCGTCTTTTTGGGGAAAACTCAAAAAATCCAGGTACAGTCCGTAGAAAAATGGCAGGCTACGGGCCTCTAGGGCCGACACGGGGAGTAAATCTGCCCCGATCAGGTGTTCGTTGGCGGCTCTTGGCAGACTAGCGGATGGGGTGGCTTTTGGCTCTCTTGTGCCAGATGAGGGTGCCAGCACCGACGGCGATTACTGCCCCTACAATCGCCCAAACATAAGTCATTGACGAGGGGTTTCCATCGTTCGCATCTGCTCCTGTGCTCTCCAAGACGCCGTCGGGCAGCGCGTCAATCGAAAACCCACCGCAATCTCCCGCCCTCAGCAGAACAGGGTTGCCTGTCTTATGATAGGGCATCCACTCGCCATCCTCGAAGACTATCCGGCTGTTATGGCCGGCGGTCCCCCTCTCGCAGGCGGAAGACGCCTCGTCTATGTCTGGATCTGCCAGACCCCTGATGACGCCGTTATCCCTCAGCCAGAGCAGCTCCGTTCTCATTGCCTTATTCCAATCGAACTCTTCTGGATCGATATCTGTAGCTGGCACTAAGTCCTGCCACTCGCTGGAGGTTGACTCTATCTCGGCGTTTTCCAGGGCGCTCTCCTTATCCCCGGCGAACCCTATGGCAACCAGGAGAGCCGCTATCTCCTCCTTTGTTTGCTCACCCAAGGGGACAGTTGTGTTGCTTATCGATACGATTATGACCATCTCCTCCGGCTCCTCCAATTGTCTCGGAAAGATGTTCACTGTAATGTTATCCTTCATACCCTTGTAGTAAGGCCAATCGCCACCAGACCCACTTATCTCCCAGCCCAGAGCCTTCGCTGGCTCGATATTCAGGGATGACGTGTCTACGGGCTTGGTCAAGCTCATGTCTACGTTCCATACAGTGTAGGAAACTGACTTGGTGGGAATTTGGATCTTGACCGAGAGATACTCGTCCTCACTGCCATAGAGGCTGCCCTCTGAGAGGATAACCGCTATCTCCGGGTCATAGTGTGAGCGATAGATTATGTCAGAGATCACTGTCTCTGCTTCGTTTCCTTGTCCGCTGCCTTGCGCTCCGCTATCCAACACCTCCTCTTCCTCCAGTACTGGCTCTGCAGCTGCAGTAATGATGGTGACGCTCTGTGCCTGGCTTATTTCACTAAGGTCGTAGGAAATCCCCGGTTTGTTCAGCAGGACCTCACTGGCAAAAGAGTCCGTTGGGTTAAAGCAAGCCAATGCTGGCCCCGGTATAAAGTAAACCGCTGCCATACAGAGTATGGCTATCGTGGCTAGTGTGCTGACTTTGCCTTTCATGCTTCCGTTCCCCCATTATCTTGACCTTGTCTTGCAAATGTTTGCCTCTCTTGCCAGACGAGGAATGCTGTTATTCCCCCCACTATGGTTACCAGGACCGCTAGGTCAAGCAAGTCAGCTACGGCTTTACGTGTCTCAATGTGATGCTCCACACTCCCCTCCTGCTTGGAGCTTGTGCGCTCCTCAAGATATTGTGAAAGCCTTTCTTGCACCTGTTGCCCCCTGTCTTACGCTAAAGCGCAAACGTTATCGCCTATTCTATTTATTTAAACGAAATTCAGGGTGCAAAAGTTCCCTGGCATAAATGTCTGTCTTGCTCGGAGTCAAAAAAACTGAGATACAATCGGTAGAAAAACGGCGGGTCGCCGGAGCCGAGGGGCAACAGCGGAGGTAAATCTGGCCTGCGCTTCCTTGGGCCCGCGTCCTGTGGGTTACTGTTCTGCCAGTCCCTCCGGTGAGCGATTTTAGTCGCTACCTAAGGGGATTATAGAAGTCATAGTCGAAAGGCACTGTAGAGCAGCGCTAATTCTGCCATTTTGCCCTGAGTTTGTGCCCTCATACTCTCCCTGCCAGACCTCAACTCTCTCCGCGAATCCTTTTGCCGATGAATTCAATGGCGTAGCCCTTGGACGACTTCTTCACAAGCTCCTGCAGATTCCTTACCTCCTCTGGGTCCAGATTGGAACAGGCCAGGCTTACTTCGTCGCCGTACATCACCACCCCCTCGCCCTTGGTGTGCCACAGTCGACCACCAATGAGGAAGCTAGCGGGAATGCTGGACTCTATCTTGATTACCTTAACTTGCCTCAGGTATTCTCTTATCTCTGGCAACGACTGGCTGCCCAGGTACTTGTCCTCCGGGACCTCCTCCCTCTCCACGGTGATCGTCAGGTAGCTTGACTTCGGGCTTGCCTTCTCCCCATATGCCTGTGAGATAAGCTCCACTAAATCCAGATAAGCCTCCATTCTGGCATGGGGGTCGTTTATGTTGGCTACTATCTTACTAACGGCAGCTTCCATCTGCGGGAATTACTTGATTTTATCAAAAAGGGATACGTTTGGCTACTTCAATAAGGAGCCCCTAAATCAGTGATTAAATTCTTCAAATATAGGGCAGGGGCTCTGTCCCCTGTGGAAATGAGCGGGTGGCAGAGCACCCGCCCTATGAAAGGGCAGCAATCGCTATTTTCGGGAGAAGCCGGGGATTACCCTATAAGGACGGCTGGACTCAGAACTCTTGAGAGTAAGAGTGAGCGGTTTCAAGTGCGGACAGCTTGGCCGACCTTTTCATTTC